>NZ_KV821601.1:0-4313 GCF_001815685.1 Neisseria sp. HMSC056A03 | reverse complement strand
GTCTGAAAACTGGATTTCAGACGGCCTTTACACTAAGAGGTTTTCAGACGACGTTTGAGGTCGTCTGAAAGTTTGAAACAATGGTTTAACACCAAAAAACGCGTGCGTGCGTACCGCACACACCTTTGTATATCTATTTTTTTAATCCTTATATATATTTTCTTAATTTATCTCGAAAATATATAAAACTAGGAGAGTTATTAGCATCAACATTCATATACGGACTTATTTCACGTGCCCATTCTGATTTTAACTTTCCAATTTCTTGGGAACCTTTCTTTTTAAGTGCTGCCGCCCCTCCTTTATAAATCATATCAGCCAATTTTTCCCATGTACCACAAATAGAATCATTTTGATATGAATTATAAACTTGTTCTTTTGCATGATGATAAGCTTGTTTAATTGCTCCAAAATCACCCAATAGCCAAGCCTCTCCCTCTTCAATAGCAATACAAAATTCTGTTTGCGGTTTATTTTGACAAGAATTCAGAACGTTTAATAATTCACTTTTAAAGTTTGCAAGAGTTCTATCATCTAAATCACATACCACAAAAAGAACAGCTTGATAATTTTGCCATGACTGAGCATATCCATTTATAAGTTTTGGTAGGTTATTTAAAAGAGTTTTTGTTTTTGCATTATTTGCATTTAAATTTTTAGGAATATGACCTATTCCTTTATATGAATGAATTTCAAATGTATGCTCACTACCAATAATTTTAGGAACAAGTATTGTTAATGCTTCTTCCCCCGATTTATCTTCAACTAAAATTTCGAAATGCATAAACTTGCTCTCAATTAATCTAAATATTCGCTATACCAAAGACTACCTAATGGCAATCCTTCATTTACCAAATTCTTAATTAACTCATTTTCACTGGCTCTACGAATGTAAGAAAAACCATCTTCCTTTTTCTCTAAAATCCAAACTTCATCAGGTTCTAAGGCATCTACGAAATATGGTTGATGGGTAGTGACAAATACTTGTGAACCATCTTTTCGATTACTTGCATGTTCTCGAAATTCTCCTGCAAGAGACTCTAGCAGTTTATGATATAATCCATTTTCCGGCTCTTCAATACATAAAAAAGGGGGGGGATTTGGATCTTCTAGTAATAACATATAAGCAAAAACTTTTAATGTCCCATCAGACATTTGCTGTGCAAAAAAAGGGTCTTTAAAACCTTTATCATTAAATTTTAAAAGTAGTCTGCCATCGTTAGTTTTCTCTGTAGAAATTTTTTCAATTCCTGGAATTTTCTTAGCGATTTTATTCAAAATCCCTTGGAATTTTTTTGTGTACTCCCTTTCCATATATTGAACAACATTTCCTAAATTATCTCCGTGAATATTCAAGTGTTTTTGAGGACCAGCCAAAGGAAGGCTACGGGCTGCATCGGGAGTGAAGTAACTTAAATACCAACCTTCAATGAATTGCCGAAATGCAGAAATTCTAGGATGTTGGGTTAATGATCCAAGAGTAGCAATTCCTAATCGACGTTTATCTGTTAATTCAACAACTTCAGTTTCTTTTGATTCTTCATTACTATTTCTTTGTAAAGACTCAATAAAATTGGCTATATCAAAAGCATCATCAACCTGTTTCCCTTCCTGCTCCCCTTTCCAAACAACTCCTTTTCCATCATCTAAAATCAAAAATGAGAAAGGCCTTCCATTTTTTTGTCCTTTCCTACGTTGCCTCAATCTCTCCTTAGAGACAAAGGGTCTACCAGTATTATCAACATCAAATGAAACTTCATAGGTTATTGGTCTAGCATTTCCATCTTCTTTATAATAAATCTCAAATTCTATTTGTCCCTCTTGACCCTTAGAAAATAAACGTTCATATCCACCTCTTCCTTGTTTATCGCAGGCTTCCTCTACGCCAAACTTCAAACAATCCGATAGAAAACCAAATGCATCAAAAATAGTGCTCTTCCCTACACCATTTTTTCCAATTACGGCAGTTAGTGGAGTCAATGGTTTACTTTTCTGTTGATTCCATAGCTTCCCCAATGTAACATCTTTAAGAGAACCAAAATTCTTAATACGGAAACCTTCAATTTTTGCCATTTTTTAATTCCTATAAAAAATCAATTATATAAAACCTACTCTACCCCAAAAAGTAGATTTTCTTTAATCCCACGTATTCTATCACGAAGAACAGCAGCCTCTTCAAACTGCAAATCCCTAGCCGCCTGCTGCATGGCTTTTTCCAGTTTGGCGATTTCTTTAATCGCGTCTTCTTCGTTGTGAATCTCGCCGACTTTAACCTTGTTCTTACCTTTACCTTTCAGACGACCCTTGCCGCCGTCTTCTTCGTGGTACACGCCGTCGATGATGTCTTTGACTTGTTTTTTAATCTGCTGCGGCACGATACCGTGTTCTTCGTTGAATTTAATCTGTTTTTCGCGGCGGCGTTCGGTTTCGTCGATGGCGGCTTTCATGGAGTCGGTGATTTTGTCGGCGTACAGGATGGCGACGCCGTTCACGTTGCGCGCGGCACGGCCTATGGTTTGAATCAGGCTGCGGTGGGAGCGCAGGAAGCCTTCTTTGTCGGCGTCGAGGATGGCGACGAGGGAGACTTCGGGGATGTCGAGGCCTTCGCGCAAGAGGTTGATGCCGACGAGTACGTCAAACAGTCCGAGCCGTAAATCTCTAATGATTTCAACGCGCTCTACGGTGTCGATGTCGCTGTGCAGGTAGCGCACTTTGATGCCGAGTTCGCTGTAATAATCGGTGAGTTGCTCCGCCATGCGTTTGGTGAGGGTGGTAACGAGCACGCGTTCGCCTTTTTGGATGCGGTCGTTGATTTCGCTCATTAAATCGTCGACTTGGGTGGCGACGGGGCGGATGATGATTTGGGGGTCGACTAGCCCTGTGGGGCGGACGACTTGTTCGACCACTTGTCCGGCGTGTTCTTCTTCGTATTTGGCGGGGGTGGCGGAAACGAAGATGGTTTGCGGCATGACTTTTTCAAATTCGTGGAATTTGAGCGGGCGGTTGTCGCGGGCGGAAGGCAGGCGGAAGCCGTAGTCTACGAGGTTTTGCTTGCGCGATGCGTCGCCTTTGTACATGCCGCCGATTTGGGTGACGGTAACGTGGCTTTCGTCGATGAACATGATGGCGTTGTCGGGCAGGTAGTCCATCAGTGTGGGCGGCGGTTCGCCTTCTTTTTTGCCGGAGAAGTGGCGGGAGTAGTTTTCGATGCCTTTGCAGAAGCCCATTTCGTAGAGCATTTCGAGGTCGAAGCGGGTGCGCTGTTCGATGCGCTGTTGCTCGACGGGGCGTTGTTCGCGGGCAAAAAATTCGATGCGTTCGCGCAATTCTTCTTTGATGGACTCGCAGGCGCGCAATACGGTGTCGCGCGGGGTAACGTAGTGGCTGGATGGGAAGACGGTGTAGCGGCCGACGCGCTGGTGCAGGCTGCCTGAAAGAGGGTCGAACATATCGAGGCGGTCGATTTCGTCGTCGAACAGGCTGATGCGCAAGGCGTTTTCGGAGCTTTCGGCGGGATACACGTCAATCACGTCGCCGCGCACGCGGAAGCTGCCGCGTTTGAAGTCCAAATCGCCGCGTTCGTACTGCATGGAGACAAGGGTGGAGATGATGTCGCGCTGGGCGATGGTGTCGCCTTCTTTGACGGACAACACCATTTGTTGATACTCGGTCGGGTCGCCGATACCGTAAATGGCGGACACGGTAGCGACGATAATCACGTCGTCGCGCGTCATCAGGTTTTTGGTGGCGGAAAGGCGCATCTGCTCGATGTGTTCGTTAATCGCGCTGTCTTTTTCGATGAACAAATCGCGGCTGGGCACATAGGCTTCGGGTTGGTAATAGTCGTAGTAGGAGACGAAATATTCCACCGCGTTTTCGGGGAAAAACTCGCGCATTTCGGCATAAAGCTGGGCGGCAAGGGTTTTGTTGTGCGCCATGATGATGGCGGGTCGGCCGCTTTGGGCGATGACGTTTGCCATGGTGTAGGTTTTGCCCGAACCGGTTACGCCGAGCAGGGTTTGATAGGCCAGGCCGTCTGAAAGCCCTTCGAGCAGGCCGGCAATGGCGGCAGGCTGGTCGCCGGCGGGTGGGAAGGGTTGGTGGAGTTTGAAAGGGGAATCGGGGTATTGGATGACTTCCATAAGACGGCCTGTTTTATGTTCAGGTAAAGAGAAGATTATAACAAAGGGCCGTCTGAAAATTGATAGTGTGCCAATCTGACGAGACTAAATATTTCATCTCCTTCCTTAGCTAACTGAGATTGGTTGTGTTAGCAGGAACAATACTTGGATGCTGGGCTGGGTCAGCTGGAG
>NZ_KV821600.1:47047-88605 GCF_001815685.1 Neisseria sp. HMSC056A03 | reverse complement strand
TTAGGGGATTTTGGGGAATTTTGCAAAGGTGTCAGGCCGTCTGAAAATATCTTTTCAGACGGCCTTTGATTTAAAGAGAGCCAATCAAGGAGCGCATTGTTAGATGCTGTTTTTAATGATTTTCCTCAGGGTGGACAGTTGTCGGCGGCTGACGGGCAACGGGGTCGGAATATCGAGAATTTTTGCGCCCCATGTGGATGCGTATTCGTCGTTTTCGTCATCGTCCAATCGAATCAGGCTGTCGAGGGTGTGGCGGAAGACGAGGGCGTTGCGGTGGATGCGGATGACTTTGTCGCCCAGCAATTCTTCCCAGTAAACCAATGTTTTCGGTAATTCGAAGCTTTGACCATCGCCGGTAAACAGATAGACGGTTTTGTGTTCCGCCATCAGATAACGCGCCTGTTGCCAGGGGATTTCAACCATGCGCTCGCGGTTGTACACTTTGAAATGGGTGAAACTGTCTGCTTTTTCGCGGTTTTTCTCGATGATGCGGTCAAGCGCGGTTTGCAGGCGGGTCATTTTGATCGGTTTGAGCAGATAGTCTGCGGCAGCCAGCTCGAATGCGCGCAGGGCGTGTTCTTCGTAGGCTGTGGTGAATACAATTTCCGGCTGGCGTTTGGCGGTACGCTTGATGCGTTCGACAAACTCGAGACCGTCGATTTCCGGCATGCCGATGTCGGCAAAGACGATGTCGACTTCGTGGACACTCAGCCACTCCAATGCTGGCATGGCATGGTGAAAGACGTTAAGCAGTACGACATTGCATTCTTCCAATAATACACGCAAGCGTTCTGCTGCTAATACTTCGTCTTCTACAATAATGGCACTTGGCATAGCGGTATTTCTTTTTGTTGTATCGTGGGAGATCTGCCGCGCTTTGTCATCCTCAATAACGCGTCAGCCGTATGTTGTTACAACCTTGAAATTATCAGTTTGTGACAATTTTAGGAAATTTTTGAAATATACATGATTTTTCGCTTCTTGGGCATGGTTTGGAATGAATCGGAAGATTACTTACATAATTTTATGAAATATTGTAATACCTAGAGTAATTTTGTTGTAATCGTGCTAATTCATTTCGTGATAATGGACGATTTTGGGATTTTGCCCATTTGCCAGTGCGCTACCGCCCAATCGAGTAAATCTTGCGGACGGTTTACGGCGGGGGCATCGGGTAGGTTGAGGTAGGTTAGGACTTGGCGGAGAAGCTGTTCTTTTTGATTCAAATCCAAAGCCGGGGCAAGGGTTTGTTTCGACCACTTTTGCCCTTGGCTGTTGGTCAATAGCGGCAGGTGGGCGTAGGACGGCGTGGGAACGCCGAGGCATTGTTGCAGATAGATTTGGCGCGGCGTGGAAACGAGTAAGTCCTGACCGCGGACAATATGCGTTATGCCTTGATCGGCATCGTCGGCAACCACGGCAAGTTGATAGGCCCAATAGCCGTCGGCACGAAGCAGGACGAAATCGCCGATGTCGTGTGCCAGATTTTGTGCGTATTGTCCGATAATGCCGTCTGAAAAACCGATTATGCGATCGGGAACTTGAATACGCCATGCCGGCGTTTTGTTTTGCGTGTCGGGTCTTTGCTGAGGATTGCGGCAACGGCCGTTATACACAAATCCGTCTGCGCCCTGAGTTGCCGCCGCCTGCCAGTCTTTGCGGCTGCAATAGCAGGGATACACCAGCCTGGCTGCTTTGAGGCGGTCGAGTGTGTCTTGATACAGGTCGTAACGACGGCTTTGATAGGCGACTTCGCCGTCCCACTCAAAACCGAAAGCCTCAAGCGTGCGCAAAATGTCGGCAGCGGCGCCGGGCATTTCGCGAGGGGGGTCAAGGTCTTCAATGCGGACCAGCCATTTGCCCTGATGAGCGCGCGCGTCGGCATAGGAAGCGACGGCGGTCAGCAGCGAGCCGATGTGGAGCAGCCCGGTCGGGCTGGGGGCAAAACGTCCTGTGTACATATCTGGTACAGCCCCTTTATTTAAGACTATTAATCAAAGCCATTATCTCATCTTTATTCAGTTCCATCCCGAGCTCTTCAAGCAAGGTTAAATCATATAGGGCATTATATTGCTCTTCGGTAGCTGAATCATCCATAAGAGCAGGCGAGAAAAAATCAAAGGCTCTATCTGCAATTCTCTCATTACTTGCATTTCTACTAACCAGTTTCGTCAATTCTGTATATTTTGAAAAGTTTATGGAAAAATAAAACAGCGAAAAAGTTTTGGTTTCGCTGTTTTTGATTTAATTAGCACTGATAATCTTCAAATTCCCACGAAAAAAAACGAAGTAAATAAGTCAATGACTTTTCCCAAGTTTCTTTTGAACATTCTTTAAGAATTTTCTCAATTTCCGATTTAATAACAGAATGATTAAATTCATTCATAATCATCATACCCGCTCCCCATTTAACCCTTTGATTTTGGAAACAATTATGCAAAATCCATTTAGGAGAGCATATGCGAACAGAAAATATATCTGCAGCATCACTATCATCAGTTCCTATGTCTAAATCAATTCCCACACAAAAATTGTCTTTGATTTCGGGAACGAAATCTTCAAAGGCACAATCGTAAAGATTGATGGCTTTCAATTCTAGGTTAATCATTTTATATTCAATAGTATGGGGAGATACCGGATCCTTAAAAATCAGATCTGAATAAATTTCATTGGGTGAAATGATTTCGAGTGCTTTTGCCATGATTCTATTTCCTTTTGTGTTGGTGGGTAAAGTCGTGCATTAACTTCTTGTTGATTAATATTTTTAGGGCGAATCCTTGATATGCCGCACTGTGTCCGGTCAAAAGGGCGATGCCGTCTGAAAGCCTTTCAGACGGCATCGGGGATGAAAAGTTTAAACCAACGGTGCGAGCAGTTTTTCAAACGCTTCTTCAAACTGTTTCAAACCGTCTTCCTGCAAACGCGCCGCCAAGGTTTCGACATCTATGCCGAGCGCGGCAATTTCGGCGAGCCGCGCCCGTGCTTCGTCCGCGCCTTCGGTCAGCGTGGCTTTGGCCGTGCCGTGGTCGATAAAGGCTTTGAGCGTGGCGTCGGGGACGGTGTTGACGGTGTGCGCGCCGATCAGGCTGTCAACGTAGAGCGTGTCGGGATAGGCCGGGTTTTTCACGCCGGTAGATGCCCATAAAAGCTGCACGCGGTTTGCGCCTTTGGTTTCCAGCGCGGCAAATTCCGGGCTGCCGAAGTATTGCGCCCAGTCTTGGTAGGCGGCTTTGGCAAGGGCGATGGCGATTTTGCCTTTGAGGTGGTCGGGCAGTGTTGTGTCCAGCGCGCCGTCCACACGGGAGATGAAGAAGCTAGCGACGACGTGGATATGGGCAACGCTTTGTCCGGCTGCCAAGCGTTTGGCAATGCCGCGCGTGTAGGCTGCATAGGCTTTGAGGGTTTGGGTGCGGGAGAAGAGCAGGGTTAGGTTAACGCTGATGCCGTCTGAAACAAGGGTTTCAAGCGCTTCGATGCCTTCGTCGGTTGTCGGTACTTTAATCATGACATTTTTACGGCCGATGGCGGCGTGCAGGCGGCGCGCTTCTTCAACCGTGCCTTGTGCGTCTTTGGATAGTTCAGGCGAAACTTCGAGGCTGACGAAGCCTGTTTTGCCGCCGGTGGATTCGTGTTCGGCAAGGCACACGTCGCAAGCGGCTTGCACATCGGCAACCGCCATGGTTTCGTAGCGTTGTTTCGGGGTTAGGTCTTGTTGTTTGAGCGCGGCTACTTCATCGGCGTACAGCGCGTCTCCGGCAAAGGCTTTTTGGAAAATGGCAGGATTGGAAGTTACGCCACACACACCTTGTTTCAGCATTTCTGCCAACTCGCCGCTTTGTACCAGCGAACGGGAGAGATTGTCCAACCAGATTTGTTGTCCTAATGCTTTAACGTCCGATAAAATAGTCATCTCAGATTCCTTTTACATAATAGGTTTGTTTGTGAAGTGGCGGTAATGCTACGCCGATTCGATGAATTTGAACAGTTTACAGCCGATTAAT
The DNA here is from genome assembly GCF_001815685.1 of Neisseria sp. HMSC056A03. Taxonomy (NCBI): domain Bacteria; kingdom Pseudomonadati; phylum Pseudomonadota; class Betaproteobacteria; order Neisseriales; family Neisseriaceae; genus Neisseria; species Neisseria sp. HMSC056A03. Next base: position 84,604 of record NZ_KV821600.1, on the reverse strand, counting down.
TTGGGCAAAACAAACCTAAATTCAAGCACGAAAGGTGGCTTTGATGGCGGAAAACACACTTTATCTCGACTGGGCGCGTGATGTATTGGATACGGAAGCCGAAGGTTTGCATGAAATTGCGGCGGCTTTGGACCATGATTTTGTCCGTGCGGCGGAAGCGTTGTTGCACTGCAAGGGCAGGGTTGTCATTACCGGCATGGGCAAGTCCGGACACATCGGCCGCAAAATGGCGGCAACCATGGCTTCGACGGGCACGCCTGCGTTTTTCGTCCATCCTGCCGAAGCGGCACACGGCGATTTGGGCATGATTGTGGACCACGATGTCGTGGTTGCCATTTCCAATTCAGGCGAAAGCGATGAAATTGCGGCGATTATTCCGGCGTTGAAACGCAAAAACATCACGCTTATTTGTATCACTGCCCATCCGACTTCCACCATGGCTCGTCATGCCGATATCCATATTACCGCGGCGGTTTCCAAAGAAGCCTGTCCGCTCGGCCTTGCACCGACTTCCAGTACGACCGCCGTGATGGCGTTGGGTGATGCGCTGGCGGTGGTATTGCTGCAGGCGCGAGCGTTTACGCCCGACGATTTCGCATTGAGCCATCCGGCCGGTAGTTTGGGCAAACGCCTGCTGATGCGTGTGGCGGATATTATGCACAAAGACGAAGCCCTGCCTGCCGTTTTGTTGGGTACACCGTTGAAAGAAGCCATTGTCCGCATGAGTGAAAAAGGTTTGGGCATGTTGGCGGTAACCGATGCCGAAGGCCGTCTGAAAGGCGTGTTTACCGATGGCGACTTGCGCCGTCTGTTTCAAGAACGTGACAGCTTTGCCGGTTTGAAAGTGGACGACATCATGCATGCTTCGCCGAAAACCATCTCTGCCGACCGCCTTGCCACCGAAGCTTTGAAAGCCATGCAAAGCGGCCATGTGAACGGTTTGCTGGTGGTCGAAGAAAACGGCGTATTGATTGGTGCGCTGAATATGCACGATTTATTGATGGCACGGATTGTCTGAATCGATGGCAAAAACGTTTTCAGACGGCCTTATGCTAGAATAGGCCGTCTGAAATAAGGAAACCTTATGCAAAACCTCTCTTCCGACCTGCAACAACGCGCTTTAGGTATCAAACTGCTGATACTGGATGTGGACGGTGTTTTGACCGACGGCCGTATTTTTATCCGAGACAACGGCGAAGAAATCAAATCGTTCCATACTTTAGACGGACACGGATTGAAAATGCTTCAGGCCAGCGGTGTGCAAACTGCAATTATTACCGGCCGCGATGCGCCTTCCGTCGGTATCCGCGTGAAGCAGCTCGGTATCAACTATTACTTCAAAGGTATTCACGACAAACGTGCCGCCTACGCCCAATTACGCGAACAGGCCGGTGTGGAGGAGCATGAGTGCGCCTTTGTCGGCGACGATGTTGTCGATTTGCCCGTGATGGTGCGTTGCGGATTGGCAGTCGCCGTCCCTGAAGCGCATTGGTTTACTTTGCAATACGCCCATTATGTAACCCGACGTTCCGGCGGCGCAGGCGCGGTGCGTGAAGTGTGCGATTTGATTATGCAGGCGCAAGGTACGCTTGAACCTGCTTTGAAAGAGTATGTACGATGAAAATCAGATGGCGTTACGGAATCGCCTTTCCGCTGGTGTTGGCCGTTTCACTCGGCGCATTGGCGGCGTGGCTCGGCCGCATTAGCGAAGTGCAAGTCGAAGAAGTCGTCCTCAATCCGAATGAGCCGCAATATGCTATGAAAGGCATCAACGGCAAACGTTTTGACCAAGAAGGCCGTCTGAAAGAAAACCTGAGCGCGGTCGATGCCGTCCAATATCCCAATAGCGCGGATGTGCATTTGGGCAAACCGCATCTTTCGTTTTACCGCGACGGCAGCCTGCTGTACGAAGTCGGCAGCGACAAGGCCGCGTACAATATTCAAAATAAGAAAGTCGTTTTTGAACAGAATGTTGTCTTAAACAAAGCGGCAGATGCCAAGCGTTTGGCCGGCATCGTCAAAACTGAACGTTTAAATGTCGATACCGAGGCGCAATACGCCCATACCGACAGCCCCGTTACTTTCCAATACGGACAGTCCGGCGGTCAGGCAAACGGCATGACTTATGACCACAAAACCGGTTTGCTGAATTTCCCTTCCAAAGTGAAAGCCACAATTTATGATACAAAAAATTTGTAAAACCTTAGCCCTTGTTGCCGTTTTTGCCGCCAGCCCGGCCTTTGCCCTGCAAAGCGACAGCAAGCAGCCGATTCAAATCGAAGCTGACCAAGGCTCGCTTGACCAAAACAACCAAAGCACCACCTTTTCCGGCAACGTTATCATCAAACAAGGCACGCTCAATATCCGCGCCGGCAGCGTAACCGTTTCGCGCAACGACAAAAGCGAGCAGTTGATGAAAGCCACCGGCTCGCCCGTCAAATTCAGCCAAGAGTTGGACAGCGGCAAAGGCGTGGTCAACGGCCAAGCCAATACCGTCACGTATTCTTCCGCCGCCAGTCTGGTTACCCTGACCGGCAATGCCAAAGTACAGCGCGGCGGCGATGTGGCCGAAGGTGCGGTCATCACTTACAACACCAAAACCGAGGTTTACACCATCAACGGCAGCGCCAAATCCGGTGTGAAATCCGCCGCCAAATCCGGCCGCGTCAGCGTTGTCATCCAGCCGTCCAGCACGCAGAAAAACAAATAAGAAAACACACAAAAAGGCCGTCTGAAAAAGGTTCAGACGGCCTGAGGTCAATATCGAAAGTCAACAGAATATGAGCGCAAACAACAGCCGTCTTGTGGTTCAAAACCTGCAAAAAAGTTTCAAAAAACGCCAAGTCGTCAAAAGCTTCTCCCTTGAAATCGAAAGCGGCGAAGTCATCGGCCTGCTCGGCCCCAACGGCGCGGGTAAGACCACCAGCTTTTACATGATTGTCGGCCTGATTGCCGCCGATGCAGGCAGCGTGATGCTGGACGGACAAGAGTTGCGCCACCTGCCCATTCACGAGCGCGCCCGCCTCGGCGTCGGCTATCTGCCGCAGGAAGCCTCGATTTTCCGCAAAATGACCGTGGAACAAAATATCCGCGCCATTTTGGAAATCAGCATGAAGAACAAAAGCCACATCGATGCCGAACTTGAAAAACTGTTGGCCGATTTGAACATCGAGCGCCTGCGCAACAACCCTGCGCCGTCCTTGTCCGGTGGCGAACGCCGCCGTGTCGAAATCGCGCGCGTGTTGGCCATGCAGCCGCGTTTCATTTTGTTGGACGAACCTTTTGCCGGCGTTGACCCGATTGCTGTCATCGATATTCAGAAAATCATCGAGTTCCTCAAATCACGCGGTATCGGCGTATTGATTACTGACCACAACGTACGCGAAACCCTCAGCATCTGCGACCGTGCCTATATCATCAGCGACGGTACTGTATTGGCTTCAGGCAAGCCGGATGATTTGGTCAATAATGAACAAGTCCGTTCGGTTTACTTGGGTGAAAATTTCAAATATTGAATGCATATTTGACGGTAATTGTAAAACCGGTTTCACACGAGGCTCTCATTTCAATTGAGGGTAGCTATAAATATTGAAATAATTACTAAGAATACAAATATAATACCGATAACCTAGTTTTTCAGACGGCCCTCCGTACAAAGGCCGTCTGAAAAACTATCCATACACTTCGAAAAAACACTATGTCTTCACTCGTCCTTAAACTCAAACAGACTCAGCAGCTCAACCAGCGGCTGCAGCAGTCTTTGCGCATCTTGCAGATGTCGGGTCTTGAGCTTGAGCGCGAAGTGGGAGACTGGTTGTTAGACAATCCTCTGCTTGAGCGTCCGGAAACCGATGAGTTTGCCGATAGCGGGCTCAATCGTGCCGTCACCATGCCGCGCGCAGGTCAGCAGTTGAGCGGCGACGATGCCGAAGATATTTGGAGCAACATCGCCGAAGAAGAGGATTTCAAACACTATCTGCATGCCCAAGTGTGCGAGCATCCGCTCTCGCAAGTGGAAGCAGCCTATGTTCATGTCTTGATTGATTTTTTGGACGAACAAGGCTACCTTACCGACAGCCTCGAAGAAATCATCGACCACACGCCGTTAGAATGGATGCTGGACGAAGAAGCCCTGCAAAATGCGCTGGATGTATTGCAAACCTTTGATCCGCCCGGCGTGGCGGCGGCGGATTTGACCGAGTCGCTCATGTTGCAGCTGATGCGTTTGCCGGCTTCTCCTGCCCGACAAATGGCCGCGCATTTGGTGCAAAGTTCGCTTCAAGACTTAGGCAAAAACCGCAAACAAAACGTTCTGCGTTTCCGCAAACTCTATCCCGATACCGACAGCGAAACCATAGAAGCCGCGCTCGATATGATTGCCGAGCTCAATCCCTATCCGGCCTACGGTTTCGCCTCTGCCACGCCCACGCCTTATATTCAGCCTGACGTTTGGGTCAAAGAGGGCAAGGATGGCTGGGAAGTCATCAGCAACGAGGCGGCTTGGCCGAAGTTGCGGCTTAATCAGGAATATTGCGACCTGATGAAATCAGCGGAAGAGGGTGCACCGGAGTGGAAGGAAAAAATTAACGAAGCCAAGCAGCGTATTGATTCTTTGGAGCTGCGTAAAAGCACGGTCCTCCGCCTTGCTGAGTATATCGTCAAAAATCAGGAAGATTTTTTCATCTTCGGAGAAATCGGCCTGTCGCCCATGCTGATGAAAGATGCCGCTGCCGAATTGGGTTTGGCGGAAAGTACCATCTCGCGCGCCGCCAATCAGAAATATTTGTCTTGCCCGCGCGGCCTGTTTGCGTTACGCTATTTCTTCACACAGGCAGTGAATGCTGATGATGACGGCGAAGGGTTCAGCCAAGGCGCAATCAAAGCCGTATTGAGTCAGCTGATTGAAAGCGAAGACAGCAGCAAACCCTATTCGGACGAGACCCTCGTCAAATTATTAAAACAACGCGGCATTGAAATCGCCAGACGTACAGTCGCTAAATATAGAGAATCATTAGACATACCACCGGCACACAAACGAAAATTTACCGAGTAGATATATTCCGATCCGTTTTGACGGACTAATCAACCGAAGGAGCTGTATCATGAATCTGAAAATCACCGGTCTGAATTTTGATGTTACCAAAGCCATCAAAAACTATGTTTCTGACAAGTTGGCACGAATCAATCGCCACGCCGACAACATCATCTCTGTGACCATTACGCTCTCGGTGGAAAAAGTCAATCAAAAAGCCGAAGCCGATGCACATTTGGCAGGCAAAGATTTGCACGTTGAAGCGATTGAACAGGATATGTACGCCGCGATTGATGTTTTGATGGACAAGCTCGACCGCGCTGTTTTGAAACATAAAGAAAAAAGCGGCGATGTCCGCAGTACTGTCAAACCTGCTGCCGAATAAAGTTTTTGTATGATAAAGGCCGTCTGAACATTCAGACGGCCTTTTGTTTTACTAGAAGTTTTAGACTGGCAATCTAGTTACTCACTTTTTGACCATTCCATGGTGCCACTTTAAACAGCAGCAACATGCCCGGTATGCCCAAAGCAAAACACAGCCAGTAGAAATTAAAGTAACCCATCGCTTCAATCAGATAACCTGCCGAAGCATTGATAAATGTACGTGGAACGGCTGACAGGCTGGTAAAGAGGGCTAATTGTGTGGCCGTAAATGCAGGATTGGTTTCACGAGCCATATAGGCAACAAACGCCGCTGTACCCAGACCTACGCCCGCTGCTTCTGCACCAATCACAGCCGCAAGCATCATTTGCTCTGTTAGTGTGATGGTTTCGAATTTGCCAAAATTTGCCAACCAGGCAAAGCCTAGAATAGTAACCCATTGCGCCACGCCGAAAACCCATAATGCCCTGTTGATCCCGAGTTTCAACATCCAAATACCACCGGCAATGCCGGCAATCACAGCAGGCCACAGGCCGGCATTTTTGGCAATGAGGCCGATGTCGGTTTTGCTGAAGCCCATGTCCAGATAAAACGGCGTTGCCAGAGACGTTGCCATACTGTCGCCCAGTTTGTAGAGAAAGATAAACAGCAATACCAATATGGCCTGTTTGATTCCTTTGCGGGAGAAGAACTCACTGAAAGGGTCAGAGACTGTTTGGGTAAATGTACGCGACACAGATGGTGGAATGTCAGGCTCTTTAGCTAAAAATAAGGTCATTAGCAGACCGGGCAGCATAAATAGTGCAGTAATGATGAATACGTTGTGCCAAGGCATCAAGTCGGCCAAAATCAAGCTGAGCGAGCCGGGTACCAAAGCAGCAATACGGTAGGCATTGACGTGGATGGAGTTGCCCAAGCCTAATTCTTCATCTGACAAAATTTCGCGGCGAAATGCATCCAATACAATATCTTGGCTGGCAGAGAAAAAGGCGACCACCAACGATAAGCCCATAATTACATATAAATGCTGAGCAGGATTTAGGAAGGCGTAAATGAGCAAGGTCAGCAGTAAACCAATTTGCGTAACCAGCATCCAACCGCGTCGCCGTCCTAAAAAAGGTAATCTGACCAAATCAATGACGGGAGACCAGATAAATTTCCAAGTGAAAGGCAGCCCGATAAGTGCCATTAGGCCGATGGTTTTCAAATCGACATGTTCGCTGCGCAACCATGCCGGAATCAGGTTGATCAGAAAATAAAGCGGCAGCCCCGAAGTGAAGCCTGTAAAGATACAAATCAGCATACTGCGCGAGAAAATCTTGCGCCAAGTGCTGGTTTGGGGTGCGGTGGTCATAGTGGAATCAATAAAAAAGAAAAGGGATATTGTAGCAAAGATGGGGGATATGGCGAATGAGCTTCTGCTATCTTTATTGAATAAAGGCCGTCTGAAACTTTGACCAATTAAGTTTCAGACGGCCTTTTGTTGGAACAACTGGTTTGGCGGGCGACGGAGACTTCAGGACGGAAGAAGGGTTGCTTGGGTGTATTCATAAAATTGAAGTTAAGAAAGTTTCAGACGACCCCTAGAGATCGTTTGAACGATGAGAAATATCAGTGGTAATTTGTGCCGTCAGTGTAGCCGTTTCCTGATTTGTCCACAGCAAAAGCAGAAATCGGACCGACCGTTACTGTCCCTTTAGGCTGAGTTTCTTGGTAATACTCATATGCTGCAACACCCATACCAGTTGCAGCACCAACAGCAGCACCAATTGTGCCACCGACCATAATAGCTGGTCCGGCAGGAATACTGCCAAAAGCTATACCGACACCCAGACCAATACCTGCACCAATTGATCCTCCTATTTATGCACCATTTGCTCCTCCTTGAAGGATTCTCTCTCCTAAGCCTCCTCCATAAATTAGTTCCAGATCCTAAATGGATAGTTCAATCATGTTATTTTTCCTTTTCAAAAAAATTAGACATAGAATATTGAGTCAATACACCCAATATGGAAAAAATAATAAAAGCATGAATATAAATCATAAAATCAACATTATCTTCTTGGTAGCTTTCATAAATAAAAACGATCGGTATTGATATACAAATTAAAATATACAGGTACTTTGAAATTACCAGTAACTTATACACAAATTTTGATTTCATAGCCTAGTCTTTCATTTGAATAAAATCTACCCTAATCAACTTTCCAACTAACTTCCTAACTTCTTCATGCTTTCCCTGATTGAAGTTAACCAGTAGATTTTTCAACAATATGTATATTATGTTAAATAATAAATGGTAATTGTCACATTCAAATATTAAGGATAACCTACTTTGAAACTATATCGCTTTGATGCGTAATTCTATAAAAAACATTGAATTTTCATGTTTTCTATTTATCCAGTATTTTGGAGTTGATAAGTGAGAGCAAAAAACTTTGGAAATCTACGATTCTCCTTCCAACACCTCATCATTTCTCTAGAGAATTTAGGCAAAGGCGATATTGATAACTCATTTCATTAAATGGAACCAAATGAGAATGATTTATTTATAAAATCCTTTTAAATTAATGGGTTACAATAAAAATTGATAAAATAAAATTGACTATTCTCAATAAAATGAGTAAAATTCATCCGCAAATACAAATTTTGTATTGTGATACATCTATTAACCGTATTAAGAAAAGGAGTTAGTTATGCTAAGTAAGTCAATTACAGCAAAATTAAACGAACAAATTAATCTCGAGTTGTATTCATCAAATGTCTATTTGCAAATGAGTGCATGGTGCCATAAACATGGTTATGAAGGCGCTGCAGCATTTTTACTTCGTCATGCCGATGAAGAATTGGAACATATGCAAAAGTTGTTTACTTATGTGAGCGAAACCAGTGGAATGCCTTTGTTAGGTAAAATTGACGCCCCTAAACACGATTACGCTTCATTAAAAGAAGTTTTTGAAACAACACTTGAACACGAAAAACTAGTGACATCTAAAATTAATGAGTTAGTTGAGAGTACTTTTGCAGAAAAGGATTACTCTACTTTTAACTTCTTACAATGGTATGTAGCTGAACAGCATGAAGAAGAAAAATTATTTAACAGTATTGTTGATAAATTCAAACTTCTTGGTGAAAGTGGTACAGCGCTCTACTACATTGATCGTGAATTAAAAACTTTATAAGAATAGGAGAAATAAAATGTTATCAAATAGCGTGATTAAACTATTAAATGATCAAATGAATTTAGAGTTTTATTCTTCTAACTTATATTTACAAATGAGCGCCTGGTGCGAACAACAAGGTTTCGAAGGAGCTGCAAAATTTTTATCAGAGCATGCGGCTGAGGAAATGCAGCATATGCGTAAACTCTTCACTTATTTAAATGAGACCGGCGCATTGGCTATCATCACACAAATTGATGAACCACCTCATCAATTTTCATCATTGAAACAAGTACTTGAATTAACTTATGAACATGAAAAGTTAATTACCTCTAAAATCAATGAATTAGTTGGTAGAACTTTTGAAGAGAAAGACTACTCTGCCTTTAACTTCTTACAATGGTATGTGGCTGAACAACATGAAGAAGAAAAATTATTCAGTGGAATTTTGGATAAATTAAATCTTCTTGGTGAAGATGGTAAAGGTTTGTTCTTAGTTGATAAAGATTTAGGCGCATTAACAACAAACAACTAATCAAGTCTGATGAAAAAGGCTAAGTCATTATCGATTTAGCCTTTTTTTATATCAAAATCTAGCTACTTTTGTCTAAAAGTGCGGTGCTTTAACGGTTCATTCTTACCGCCGATTAGGTTTTGAAATGCCCGTAAGATAGGCAGATATGCTTGTCTTACGGGCATTTTATTTTCAGACGGCCTTCGATCTTGCGTTGCAGTTGCGGTAGAAGGCGATCAGACCGTTGGTGGAGCTGTCGTGTGCAGGCGTGCCGCGTTCGAGTTCGGGTTCGATGGTTTTGGCCAGCTCTTTACCGTATTCCACGCCCCATTGGTCGAAGGGGTTGATACGCCAAATCACGCCTTGAACGAAAGTACGATGTTCGTAAGCAGCCATCAGCATGCCGAGGTTGAAAGGCGTCAGGCTGTCGATGAGCAGGCTGTTGCTCGGACGGTTGCCGGGGAATTCTTTTTGCGGTGCAAGGCGGTCGCGTTCGTCTTGGGGTAGAGCGGCCAATTCGATTTGCACTTCGTCTAAGGTTTTGCCTTTCATCAGCGCTTCGGCTTGGGCGAAGGCATTGGCAACGGTAAAGCGGTGTTGGCGGTGGTTGCCGTAGACTGTGGTCATGGGGACGATGAAGTCGACGGGAATCAGACGCGTGCCTTGGTGCAGAAGCTGGAAGTAGGCATGTTGGCAGTTGACGCCTTCATCGCCGAAGACAATACCGCCGGTGGTGCAGGAAACGGGTTGGCCGTCTGAAGTACGCTGTTTGCCGAGGCTTTCCATATCGAGCTGGTTGAGCCATGGTGTGAAGAGGCGCATGTTGTGGCTGTATGGGACAACGGTTTGGCCGTCTGAATGTTGGAAGTTGTTGTACCAAACATTGATGAGCGCCATCAGGACGGGAATGTTGCGGCGGAATGGCATTTCGAAGAAGTGGGTATCCATCGCGTGTGCGCCGGCCAGCATTTTGCGGAACGCTTTTTCGCCGACGGCAACCATCAGCGGCAGGCCGATGGGCGACCAGACAGAATAGCGGCCGCCGACCCAGTCGGACATGGCGAAGACTTTGTCGGGGGAGATGCCGAAGTTTTGGGCGGCGGCCACATCGGCAGAAATGGCGCAGAAGTGGCGGTAGATGCCGGAATCGGGCAAACCTGCATCGCGATACCAAGTACGCGCCGCATAGGCATTGAGCAGGGTTTCCGGTGTACGGAACGATTTGCTGGCAATGCTGAATACAGTGGTTTCTGGGTTGAGGCCGAGAAGGGTTTGGGTCAGGTCGGCATCATCGGAGTTGCTGACAAAGTGGACGCGGATGTTTTGCCAATAAGGCTGCAGCGCCTGTGTGGCCATGCGCGGCCCTAAATCGGAGCCACCGATACCGATGTGAACCAAGTCGGTAATCGGTTTGCCGGTAATGCCTGTGTGGGTGCCGTCTAAAAGTTGGCGTGCGAACTCGAGTGCGCGGTTGAGTTCGTGATGAACATTGGGCACGATGTTTTCGCCGTCAACGTAAACAGGTTTGGCATTGGCAGGCAGGCGCAGGGCAGTGTGGAGGACGGCGCGGTGTTCGCTGGTGTTGATTTTTTCACCGCTGCTCATGGCCTGCATATATTGTGGCAAATCGGCTGCTTCGGCCAGTTTGCACAATAAATCAAGGGTGTTTTCATCTAGACGGTTTTTGCTGTAATCAAATAACAAACCGTGCAGAATTTCGTGCATATTGTTGAAACGTTCGGCATCTGCGGCGAAGCGTTCGCGCAGGGTAACGTGTTGAGTATCGGCATGATGGGCTTCCAAGGCCTGCCATGCGTCTGAGTATGCGGACATCTCGTTTCCTTAGTATGTAACGGTAAACAAGCAGGGTATCTATTTTCTGCTTTTTGTAGTTGTTTGTAGTTTAACAAATTTGGATAAATTTTGGGAGGTGGTAGGGGCGGTTTTGTTTAAGAAATGTATGCAAAATGCAATAGAAACGGTTGATTATCATAAAGTTTCTGTAAAAAAGGGGGTATGACACCGATGTCTGCTGTGTTATCCTGTGTAACATTATTGAAATCTTGTCGGGGCGGGTCCGTAAGATGACTACAATTTATGATGTCGCTGCTTATGCCGGGGTATCTCCCAAGACGGTCAGCCGAGTAATTAACGGCGATGCGCCGGTCAGTGAGAAAACCCGTTCCAAAGTAGAAACAGCGATTGCTGCTTTGGGCTATATCCCGTCTTCTGCGGCACGGATTATGCGGTCACACCGTTCCGGATTGGTCGGCCTGATTACCGGCGCCATTTCGCGGACAGGCGAAAATACGGGTGGACACGGCATACCGGATATGTTCTTGATTAAGGGCATTCAGCAGCAGATTCGCGCACAAGGCAAGATTCTGATGATTGCCGACATCGACAATAAGCCGGGCCAGCCCGGTCAGATGGAGCCGCTGATTCGTACCTTTATGGAGCATCGTGCCGAGGGGATTTTATATGTGGCAGGTTTCCATCAGGAAGTATTGCTGCCGGAAGTGCCCAACCGTTGTCCGATGGTGTTGGTCAACTGCTTTGATTCGGCGGGTACGCCGGCGGTTTTGCCGGATGATGAAGCAGGGCAGTATGGCTTGGTGCGCCGGATTATCCAAAGCGGACACAAACGGATTGCTTATGTGACTTTGCAGCCGGGTGTGGAAGCGACGAGATTGAGATTGGCCGGATACCGCCGTGCTTTGGCTGATTCGGATATCGTCTTCGATCCTGATTTGGTGCAAACTGGCTATCCTGACTTCAGCAACGACAGCGGGTCTTTGATTTCGGCTATTTTGAAGCTGCTGTCTTTGCCGCTTCCGCCGATGGTAATTTGCTGCGGTAACGATGAAATGGCGGTGCGCGTGTACGGGATTTTGAGGACACGCGGCGTGCAGGTTCCCGAGCAAGTTTCAGTTGCCGGCTATGATAACCACAGCGCGATTGCGGAGACGCTGTTTCCGCCGTTGACCAGTACAGAGTTGCCTTATTTGCGCATGGGTGCGATGGCGGCGGATTTGCTGTTTCGACACATTGAACACCCGACCGGCTCGGTTCAGCCAGTCAAGGTCGTTGGGGAAACCATCTGGCGTCAGTCTGTGATTAATAAATAGTTTCAGACGGCCTGAAAATAAACTTTAAACAATACAAACACACATCAAAATAAGAATCATGCAAACGGTCAAAATAAAGGCCGTCTGAAAACGGAGTTGCCTCAGTAAAAAGGGCAGCCCAAATATAATAAAAGCGTCATACCGCTGAAATTGGAGTTTGTTGTTTCCATAGTTTATTACCCAGGAGTAGCCTTCCTATGAAAATCTCCCCACAAGTGGCGATGACACTTCGCCAGATTATGCTGATGAACTTCGGTTTCTTCGGTATTCAATATAGCTTCGGGTTGCAGCAAACTGCGATTAATCCGATTTTCAGCTTTCTTAATCCAGACCCCAGTATATTGCCTTACCTTAATATGGCCGGCCCGGTTACTGGCTTAATCGTACAACCTATTATTGGTGCAATGAGCGACCGAACATGGGTACCGGGATTGGGGCGCCGCCGTCCGTATTTCTTAATTGGTGCGATCGGTTGCAGTTTATGCTTAGTTCTTGTATCCGCACGTTACCGCCTTGTGGATGGCTGTATTGCTGCTGTGGCTCTTGGACATCAGTAACAACACCGCAATGGAACCTTTCCGTGCATTTATTGCCGATACGGTTCCTGACAATCAGCAATCCACCGGTTTCTTGATGCAGTCTGTGTTTACCGGTTTGGGTATTACCCTGGCCAACGTTTCCCTCTACATCTCCCAGCAAATCGGCTGGTTGCAACAAACTTCCGAAGCGGGTATCCCGTATTGGGTATTCGGTTCCTTCTATATTGGTGCGGTTTGCTCTATCGGTTCGGTTTTGGTTACTGTTTTATCGACATCCGAACGCGAGCCTAGTCCTGCGGAAATGGCGGCTGTTAAGGCGTAACCAAGTGGTCCGGCTCATGCTGTTAAAGATATTATCGTTGCTGTATGCGAAATGCCGACTGCCCTGTGGCAACTGGCTTTGGTGTATCTCTTCCAATGGTACGCACTCTTTATCTACTGGCAATATATTTCCCACAGTATCGTCCAATCCGTTTGGGATTCGACTGTTGAAAATACCGAAGCGTATAGTCAAGCGGTTGCATGGACCGGTTTGGTAAACGGTTTCTACAACGTTGTAACCTTTATCTCCGCCTTCGGCCTGATGTGGATGGCGCGCAAATATGCCGCCAAATATGTTCACGCCTTTGCCGTAACCCTTGCCGCGCTGGCCTTGCTCACCATTCCGCACATCGGCAACAAATACCTGATGTTTGCCCCGATGATTGGTTTCGGTGTCGGTTGGGCAAGTATGATGGGCGTGCCGTTTATGATTATGGTCGGTTCTATTCCGAAAGAACGTTACGGCGTGTACATGGGTATTGTGAACATGATGATTGTGATTCCAATGCTGATTGAAACCGTATCTTTCGGCTGGGTGTACAAAACCTTCTTGGGTTCAAACCCTGCCAACGCGATGACGTTTGCCGGTGTTTTCCTCGCCATTGCCGCCGCGTTGACCTTAACCATTAAAACTGCGGCTAAACCGGCTACTACAGAATAACGAAGTTTTGATTTAAAACCAAAATGAAAAGGCCGTCTGAAACATGAAATGGTTTCAGACGGCCTTTTTTGTCGAAACGGATTCCATTTGCTGACCTGATTCGGTAAGCCTTATTGTCGCCGCACTACCGTTCATCACTCAAATTGGCTATGACTACCGATTTTGCTTTACAATATCCCTCTTTAATTTATTTCGTTTTACCATCCTGATGACAGAACACATTTCCGCTCCAAGCCCATCTCCTATCGGCGAAGACTACCTGCTGTTAGGTCAATACGCCGAACGTGCCTATCTCGAATACGCCATGAGCGTGGTTAAAGGCCGCGCATTGCCTGAAGTTTCAGACGGCCAAAAGCCTGTACAACGACGTATTCTGTTTGCCATGCGCGATATGGGTTTGACGGCGGGGGCGAAGCCGGTGAAGTCGGCTCGCGTGGTCGGCGAGATTTTGGGTAAATACCACCCGCACGGCGACAGTTCCGCCTATGAGGCGATGGTGCGCATGGCGCAGGATTTTACCTTGCGCTATCCCTTAATCGACGGCATCGGCAACTTCGGTTCGCGCGACGGCGACGGGGCGGCGGCGATGCGTTACACCGAAGCGCGGCTGACGCCGATTGCGGAATTGCTGTTGTCCGAAATCAATCAGGGGACGGTGGATTTTGTGCCGAACTACGACGGCGCGTTTGACGAGCCGCTGCATCTGCCCGCCCGCCTGCCTATGGTGTTGCTCAACGGCGCGTCGGGCATCGCGGTGGGCATGGCAACCGAAATTCCGTCGCACAATTTGAACGAAGTCACGCAGGCGGCGATTGCGCTGTTGAAGAAACCGACGCTGGAAACCGCCGAGCTGATGCAATACATCCCTGCTCCCGATTTTGCCGGCGGCGGTCAAATCATCACGCCGGCGGACGAATTGCGCCGGATTTACGAAACCGGCAAAGGCAGCGTGCGCGTGCGTGCGCGTTACGAAATCGAGAAACTGGCGCGCGGGCAATGGCGCGTGATTGTGACCGAGCTGCCGCCGAACGCCAATTCCGCCAAAATCCTTGCTGAAATCGAAGAACAAACCAACCCGAAACCGAAAGCGGGTAAAAAGCAGCTCAACCAAGACCAGCTTAATACCAAAAAGCTGATGCTGGATTTAATCGACCGCGTGCGCGACGAGTCCGACGGCGAACATCCCGTGCGCCTTGTGTTCGAACCGAAATCCAGCCGCATCGATACGGATACCTTCATCAACACGCTGATGGCGCAGACTTCGCTGGAAGGCAATGTGTCCATGAACTTGGTGATGATGGGGCTGGACAACCGCCCCGCGCAGAAAAACCTGAAAACGATTTTGCAGGAATGGCTGGATTTCCGCGTCGTTACCGTAACACGTCGTCTGAAATTCCGTTTGAACCAAGTGGAAAAACGGCTGCATATCCTTGAAGGCCGTCTGAAAGTCTTTCTGCACATCGACGAAGTGATTAAAGTCATCCGCGAATCAGACGACCCTAAAACCGATTTGATGGCGGCGTTCGGGCTGACCGAAATCCAAGCCGAAGACATTTTGGAAATCCGCCTGCGTCAGTTGGCACGTTTGGAAGGTTTCAAACTCGAAAAAGAATTGAACGAATTGCGCGAAGAACAAGGCCGTCTGAATATTCTTTTAGGCGACGAAAACGAAAAGCGCAAGCTGATTATCAAAGAGATGCAGGCGGACATGAAGCAGTTCGGCGACGCGCGCCGCACGCTGGTGGAAGAGGCCGGACGCGCCGTGTTGACGCAGACTACCGCCGACGAACCCATCACGCTGATTCTGTCGGAAAAAGGCTGGATACGCAGCCGTGCCGGGCACAACCTCGACTTGAGCCAGACCGCGTTCAAAGAAGGCGACCGCCTCAAACAAACCCTTGAAGGCCGCACCGTTTTACCCGTTGTCATTCTCGACTCATTGGGCAGAACTTACACCCTCGATGCCGCTGAAATCCCTGGTGGACGTGGCGACGGCGTGCCGGTTTCATCCTTAATCGAGCTACAAAACGGAGCAAAACCCGTCGCTATGCTCACCGGTCAGCCTGAGCAGCATTACCTGCTTTCAGGCAGCGGCGGCTACGGCTTCATCGCCAAACTGGGCGATATGGTCGGGCGTGTGAAAGCAGGCAAAGTGGTGATGACTGTGGACAGCGGCGAAACCGTTCTGCCGCCGATTACCGTCTATGCCTCTTCGCTCATCAATCCTGACTGCAAAATCGTACTGGCCAGCAGCGACCACCGTCTCTTGGCGTTTTCCATCGGCGAACTCAAAGTCATGCCCAAAGGGCGCGGTTTGCAGTTGATGTCGCTGACCGACGGCGCATCTTTGGAATACATTATGGTGACGACCTCTCCTGAGTTTACCGTTGTATCGGTCGGCCGACGCGGTGCAGAATATCAGGAAAAACTGCGTATTGCCGATATTGACGGCAAACGCGGTAAAAAAGGCAAGGTATTGGAAATCTCAGGCCATCTGAAAAGTTTGTCCTGAAACAAGAACAAATATATCTAAATAAATTAAATTTATACGACATTGCATGATAATAAAAAAGGTTCACTTATGAACAGAGCCAATCTTCAAGAACTGGGTAATCTGAGGGAGCGGATTCCCGGTGTAATCAACATTGCCCGAATAGCCATCGTCTTACCGCTTTTGGTTTTGCACGCGTTCAGCAGCTACACAGGCGGCAACCTGATTGGCGTTTCGTTGCCGGACGTTGCGTTTTATATCTGGGTAACGCTGTATTTCTTCCTGATTATGCTCTCCGTGTTCCGTCCGGGCTGGCAGTGGCAGTCTTTGGATTTGCCCAATGCCAGCGCCGTGGTCGACATCACCATGATGATGGTTTTGGTGTATATCTCCGGCGGTACGGCTTCCGGTTTCGGGATTTTGGTTTTGCCGTTTGTTGCTACGTCGTGTCTGCTCAGTTATGGCCATTATCCCATGCTGTATGCAGGTTATACGGCAATGTTGTTTATTTTGAACCTGTTTTTAGACGGCAGTATGCGTTTCGATTCGTTTAATTGGGACGCGAAATCAATGGCGAATTCTTTGATGCTGATCGGCGCAGGCTATCTGGTGGCAATGTTGACATCGTTTGCCGCCCGTTATTTGGAGCAGGCTACAGAGTCCGCCAGCCGCCATCAACTGGCATACCGCCGTATCAGCGGCTTGAACCATTTGGTTTTGAACCGCGTTCAGGAAGCGGTTGTGGTGATTGATGCGACCCAACGCGTGTGGCTGTTTAACAAGCAGGCAAAAATCTATTTCCCCAGTTTGATTATCGATCAGCAGGAAATCGTGTTTGGCGAACTGGTCGCACGCTGGCAGCGTCAACCCGACAAACCTTTTGAAACCGATATCCATATTTTCCAACACGCCATGCACGTCCGTGCCGTTCCGCTGATTCAGGAGCAAACCGAGCTGCTGATGTTGTACGTCCGCTCATTGCGTGAAGTGGCTGCGGAGGCCATGTCCACCAAGCTGACTTCGCTCGGACAGTTGACTGCCAACCTTGCCCACGAAATCCGCAACCCGATGTCCGCCATCCGTCATGCCAGCGATTTGTTGCAAGAGGGCAATGAGGCAGACGCGCTCAAGGCCAAGCTCTACAACATCATCGACAGCAATATCCAACGCATCGACAAGATGTTGGAAGACGTATCCCTGTTTAACAAACGAGACAACATCAGCCGCCAGCCGATTAATCTGATGAAATTCTGGTTGGAGTTCAAGCAGGAATTTACCTTGAACAATCCCGATGCCATCGGCTGTCTGCGCATGAATATGGACGGCAACAATCTGACCGTATTGGTCGATCCTATGCACTTGCAGCAAGTGATGTGGAACTTGTGCAACAATGCGTGGCGACACAGCCGTCAGGACGAAAACGCCATTACCGTCCTTATCCGCCCTAGCGGCAGGATGCATATTTCCATCGTAGTGGCGGACAACGGCAAAGGCGTGCCGCCTGATGTACGAAATCATTTGTTCGAGCCGTTTTACACTACCGAAAAACAAGGCACCGGTTTGGGGCTTTACGTCGCACGCGAGTTGGCACACGCCAATATGGGGCAGCTGCATTATCACCCTGAAATGAACGGGTTTGAATTGATTTTACCGAAGGAGCAGGCGCGGGATGAATAAATTGCAAGAGCCGGTTTTGGTTGTTGATGACGAGGCAGACATCCGCGACCTGATGGAAATGACCCTGATGAAAATGGGTCTGCGCGTCGATACTGCGGCTGGTGTTGAAGAAGCCAAAGACAAGCTGGGCAACAACGATTATTCGCTGGTGCTGACCGATATGCGTATGCCCGACGGCTCCGGCCTCGAGGTTGTCCAATACATCGACGAGTTGATGCTCGACACACCCGTCGCCGTGATTACGGCCTTCGGCAATGCCGACCAAGCCGTTGAAGCCTTGAAAGCAGGGGCGTTTGATTATCTGCAAAAACCGATTACGCTGTCGCAGTTGCGATCATTGGTTAAATCGGCAGTATCGGTTTCAGACAATACTGCCGAACCCACGCCGTCTGAAAAAGTCAAATCGCAGCCTGCGCCAGTTTCTGCCGCCCTGTATAAACCCGAACCTCAGCCGGCCAAGCCTGTTGTTACGCCTCCTAAGAGCGTACAGAGTGAATTTAACCGACCTTTGACTGTTCCGGAAGGACTCAATTCCTTAAAAGAGCGTTTTTTGGCCAGTAACATCAATCCTGCTCTGCAACAAGACGCACCTATATTGGAAGGCGAGGACGATATGCCTCGCCTGTTGGGCACCTCGCCGCAAATGGTCGAAGTGCGCCACCTGATTCGCAGATTGGCCCACAGCCTTGTTCCCGTTTATATCTCCGGCGAGTCCGGTACGGGTAAAGAGCAGGCGGCGCGCACGATTCACGAACTGTCCGACCGTGCCGACAAACCGTTTATTGCCGTCAACTGCGGTGCCATTCCTGAAAACCTGATGGAAAGCGAATTTTTCGGTTACAAAAAAGGCAGCTTTACCGGCGCGGATCAAGACCGTTTAGGTTTTTTCCAACACGCTGACGGCGGCACTTTGTTCCTTGACGAAGTTGCCGATCTGCCGCTTGCCATGCAGGTCAAACTCCTGCGCGCCATTCAAGAAAAAGCCGTGCGCCGTATCGGCGATGCGCGGGAAACCCCTGTGGATGTGCGCATTATTTGTGCAACCCATAAAAACCTCGAAGCCTTGGTTGAAAGCGGCGCATTCCGTCAGGACTTGTATTACCGCCTCAACGTAGTCACCCTGCACATGCCGCCTTTGCGCGAAATGCGCGAAGACTTAGGCGCGCTGATTTTGTATTTGCTGTACAAACACCGTCACGGCAATCAAACCTACAAACTCAGCCCGAAAGCCCAAGAAGCCCTGTTGCATTACAGCTATCCCGGCAACTTCCGCGAGTTGGAAAACATCCTCGAACGCGCCGTTGCGTTGACGGTCGGCCAAGTGATACAAGTGGACGACTTGCAGATTCAAAATGCCCCACAGGTTAAGGCTGAACGCAGCGGCTTCTCTTTTGACGATATTGCCGAACCTGACGCACGCGAAACTACACTCAATCACAGCCCCATTCCGCCGTTTGATCCGCGTACCATGCAGATACAGGATTACCTCGATCAAGTGGAACGTAGCATCATCGAGCAGGCTTTGCAGCAAACCCGTTACAACCGCACCCAAGCCGCCAAACTTTTGGGCATCAGCTTCCGTTCTATGCGCTACCGCATGGAACGCTTGGACATCAATTAAAACGTTCAGACGGCCTGAGTTTTCAAGGCCGTCTGAAACATAAGCCTTATGCACAAGATTTATTTTGACGAAACCGCATCTGCCGAACTTCGCAGCCTTGCCGCGCCTTTCGGGCTGACCGTTATCGACCGGCAGCCTGAAGAAGGCAGTTTCCTTATCGCTGACGAAAGCGGAATCAGCTTGTGCCGCGCCGGTGAAAAAGGCCGTGTCCGCGTTGATTTTGATGGCGGTGCCGCCCATTATCGGCGTACTAAAGGTGGAGGCGAGTTGATTGCCAAAGCCGTTAACCACACTACGCAACCGACTGTCTGGGACGCTACCGGCGGACTGGGCCGTGACAGTTTTGTGCTTGCCTCGTTGGGTTTGAATGTACACACTTTTGAACAAAATTCCGCCGTTGCCTGTCTACTTTCAGACGGCCTCAACAGGGCAGGGCAAAGTAAAGAGACACGGGAGATTGCCCAACGCATTACTTTGCACTTCGGCAATGCCGTTGATTTAATGCAGGAATTGGCAACGCAAAACGGCAGACCCGATATCGTGTATCTCGACCCGATGTATCCGGAGCGTCGCAAAACCGCCGCCGTGAAAAAAGAAATGGCTTACTTTCACGACTTGGTCGGCGCAGCTCAAGATGAAGCCGATTTGTTGGATGCAGCGTTAAATACCGCCAAAAAGCGCATTGTCGTCAAACGCCCGCGCTTGGGCGAATTTCTCGACGGGCGCAAACCTGCTTATCAATACACAGGCAAAAGCACGCGTTTTGACGTTTACCTTCCGACAAGGCCGTCTGAAGACTAAAAGCAAACTTGCAACATATCAAAAGAAACCGCCGGTGTTATCAGCGTGGCGGCAAAGTGTGATATAAATACCCTTTCCCAAACTTCATTGGAGCAAACTATCATGGAATTAGTATTCATCCGTCACGGACAAAGCGAATGGAACGCGAAAAACCTTTTCACCGGCTGGCGCGACGTCAAGCTGAGCGAGCAAGGTTTGGCAGAAGCCGCGGCAGCAGGTAAAAAGCTGAAAGAGAAGGGCTATGAGTTCGACATCGCTTTTACCTCCGTTCTGACCCGTGCCATCAAAACCTGTAACATCGTTTTGGAAGAATCCGACCAACTGTTTGTTCCACAAATCAAATCATGGCGCTTGAACGAGCGCCACTACGGCCAGCTGCAAGGTATGGATAAAAAACAAACCGCAGAAAAATACGGTGACGAGCAAGTCCACATCTGGCGCCGCAGCTACGACACCCTGCCTCCGCTGCTCGATCCTAAAGACCCTCACTCCGCCCACAACGACCGCCGCTATGCCAACCTGCCTAGCGATGTCGTACCTGATGGCGAAAACCTCAAAGTTACCCTCGAGCGCGTCCTGCCTTTCTGGGAAGACCAAATCGCTCCGGCCATCTTGAGCGGCAAACGTGTATTGGTTGCGGCACACGGTAACTCCCTGCGTGCTTTGGCCAAACACATCGAGGGCATTTCCGACGAAGACATCATGGGCTTGGAAATCCCAACCGGTCAGCCGCTGGTGTACAAATTGGATGAAAACCTGAAAGTGATTGAAAAATTCTACCTGTAAGGTAAAGGGAAAAAGGACGTGTTGGACACGTCCTTTTTTATATTTGTCTGTTTTGAGGCCGTCTGAAGGCAGTTGATGGCGGGCGACATGAAAAAAGGACGCGTAAAGCGTCCTTTATGGAGATTAAACCCTGTATTACTGGTTTTTCTCGATGATTTCTTTGAGGTGGGGCATAGGGCTGTAACCGCTTTGGCTGCGGCCGTTAGGGAAGACCACGGTTGGTGTGCCGTTGAAGCCGAATTGTTCGCCCAATGAAGTGGTTTCAGCAACAGGGTTTTCGCAGTTTGCTTTGCCGCTTGGGAGCTTGCCTTTGCGCATCCAGTCGATCCATGCCTGGGTCGGATTAGGTTGGCACCACAACAGCTCGGCTTTGCGCGCGGCATCAGGGTGCAGGCTTGGAATCGGCATCATGAAGGTATAAATCGTGATGTCGGTCATTTTTTCAAATTCATGCTCCAAGCGTTTGCAGTACGGGCAGTCCGGATCGGAGAAAACAGCGACTTTCAGTTTGCCGTTGCCGCGAACTTCTTTGATGGCTTTGTCCAAAGGCAGGGAAGCAAAGTCGATTTTGTTCAAATCGGCGGCGCGTTCTTCAGTCATGCTTTGGCGCGTGTTGACGTTGATGAGGTCGCCAACGAGCATATAGTCGCCTTTGGCATCGGTATAGATGATTTGTTTGCCGCTGACGACAACTTCGTAAATGCCTTTAATCGGTGTTTCATTGACGCTCAAAACTTTCAAATCTTGGGCGGCATAGACTTTTTCCAAACGCGCTTTCAAAGAAGCGGCAACGGATTTGTCGGCAGGCGCTTCCGCTTTGGCGGCCGGAGCAGGCGCCGCGTTGGCGTTGGATACGGCAGGTTGACCGCATGCCAACAAAGGAAGGACGGCAAATGGCGTTAAGATTTTGATTAACTTGGTTTTCATGCGAGAGACTTGCGTGTGTTGAAAGTAAGGCATTGTATCAAACCTCTGTCATGTCTGCATTGTACTCAGGCTCAAATTATCGTCTGAAAATAGCTTTCGGCTGTTAAAATACGAAAAAATAATTTGATTGTTTGTATGTTCTATCACCGCATCGCCGTAAACGTGCCGCTTTCAGACGGCCTTTTGACTTATTCCCATTCCGAGCCGCTGCCGCTGGGTGCGCGGGTGCTTGTGCCTTTCCGCAATAAAACCGTTGTCGGGATTGTGTGGGAAGCGGATATTGCGCCCGATATGGATACGGCGCGGATTTTGAGCGTTCAGACGGCCTTTATGGAAGAAAAGCCGTTGCCTCAAAGCTGGCGTGATTTGTTGGCATTTACGTCGCGTTATTACCACTATCCGACCGGGCAGGCGGTGTTTGCCGCGCTGCCGCAGGGTTTGAAGGAAACGCGCGCGGTGGAAATGCCGCAGCCGCCGTTGTTTTACGCGCTGAACGAAGCGGGCAGGGCGCAAACGCCGCCGCCGGCGCGGTTCAACAAAAAAGCGGCTTTGTGGGACGCGCTGCTGTCGGGCGGGATGACGATGGCGGCGTTGAAGCAGGTGAACGCGCAGGCGGCGAAATTAATCGAAGATTGGGCGGAACAGGGTTGGATTG
The DNA here is from genome assembly GCF_001815685.1 of Neisseria sp. HMSC056A03. Classification (NCBI taxonomy): domain Bacteria; kingdom Pseudomonadati; phylum Pseudomonadota; class Betaproteobacteria; order Neisseriales; family Neisseriaceae; genus Neisseria; species Neisseria sp. HMSC056A03. The sequence continues at coordinate 61,908 of NZ_KV821600.1, read as the reverse complement.
AAACGACGGAAGCGGCGAAGCCTATCTTAAGGTCGTCTGAATTTCAGCTCAACGCCGACCAGCAACAGGCTTCCGATGAAATTCAGACGGCCTTCGGCAGCTTCCAACCGTTTCTGCTGTACGGCATCACCGGCAGCGGCAAGACCGAGGTGTATTTTGATGCGATGGCGAAAGTGTTGGCGCAGGGGCGGCAGGTGTTGTTTCTGTTGCCCGAAATCAACCTCACGCCGCAGCTTTTGAAGCGGGTGGAAAACCGTTTTGCCGACGTGCCGACCGCCGTGTTGCACAGCCAGATGGCGGCAGGCAGGCGCACGCAGGATTATCTGCGCGCGATGTTGGGACAGGCGAAGCTGGTGATCGGCACGCGGCTGGCGGTGTTCACGCCGATGGATGATGTCGGGCTGATTGTGGTCGATGAGGAGCACGACGGTTCGTTCAAACAGGACAACGAATTGCGCTACCACGCCCGCGATTTGGCGGTGTGGCGGGCGAAGCAGAGCGGCTGTCCCGTCGTGTTGGGCAGCGCCACGCCCAGCTTGGAGAGCTGGCACAAGGCGCAAAGCGGCGCGTACCGCCTGCTGCAACTGACCGAACGCGCCCATACCGCCGCACAACTGCCGCAAGTGGACATCCTCAACGTAGGCCGTCTGAAACTCGACAACGGCTTCTCGCCGCAAGCCTTGCAGCTTTTAAAACAGAACTTTGAAGCGGGCGGCATGTCGCTGGTGTACCTCAACCGGCGCGGCTTCGCGCCCGCGCTGTTTTGCGGTGACTGCGGCCATACCTTCGGCTGCCCGAACTGCTCCTCCAAAATGGTGCTGCACCAACGCGCCCGCCAACTGCGCTGCCACCACTGCGACCACCGCGAACCCATTCCGTTCAAATGCCCCGACTGCGGCAACCAAGACCTGACCGCCGTCGGCCACGGCACGCAGCGCGTCGAAGAAACCCTGCGCGCCTTCCTGCCCAAGGCCGCCGTCGTCCGCGTCGACAGGGACAGCACGGCGCACAAAAACGACTGGGCGGATTTGTACCGCCGCATCGCCGACAACGAAATCGATATTTTGGTCGGCACGCAGATGCTCGCCAAAGGCCATGATTTCGCGCGGCTCAACCTCGTTATCGTGTTGAACGCCGACGGCAGCCTGTACAGCGCGGACTTTCGCGCGCCAGAAAGGCTGTTCGCCGAGCTGATGCAAGTATCCGGCAGGGCGGGACGCGCCGACAAACCCGGCAAGGTGTTGATACAGACCCAACTGCCCGAACATCCCGTCTTCGCCGCCGTCAAAGCGCAGGACTACGCCATGTTTGCCGAAAACGAATTGAACGAGCGGCAAATGTTCGCCATGCCGCCCTTCGGTTTCCAGACCGCCGTCCGAGCCGACGCGCCGCGTGTTGCCGATGCGATGGAATTTCTCAACGCCGCCAAAGAAACTCTCGCCCCGCTTTTGCCCGAAAGCGTCTCCCAGTTCGGTGCCGCCCCCATGCTGATGGTGCGCCTCGCCGAACGCGAACGCGCGCAAATCTTCCTCGAATCCTCGTCCCGACAGGATTTGCACCGCGCCGTGAGTTTGTGGGTGCAGGTGTTGCAGCAAAACCGCGACGGCAAAATCAGATGGTCGGTGGATGTTGATGTGCAAGAGGCTTGATTGAAATGGTTCAATCAATAAGGAAATAAAAGGCCGTCTGAAAATCTGTTTTTCAGACGGCCTTAAGTTTTGAAATCAGTTTAGAAGAATTTTGCAGCGATATAGCCGAGTGCAAGCAGGCTCAAAACGGCGAATACGATAGCCATTGTAAGCAGAAACCGTGTTTTCTTCCTCGCTGCAAGTGCGGCCAGCTCAGGATTTTGGCCTAACTCTTTGCGTAATTGGGATTCCAATTCGGCACGGATTTTTTTGCGCAGTTTTTTCTCTTCCTGCTCACGTTCATATTTGAGCTTGTGGGCAATTTCGGTTTGTTTTTTATGCTCGAAAGAGATTCTTTCCTGCCATTCAATGCGCTTGCGCTGGATGGCAAGCTCATTTTTTTCTGTCAAATCAAAGTGGCAGGTTTTACATTCCTGTGAATCTAGTTCGTCAATAATCGTCATGCAGACGGGGCATTGGATAGGGTCGGGAGTGTTGACTGCCAATACGGCTTCTTCTTCAACCGCTTCCAATTCCATAGCCTGACGGACGATCACGTCCAAACCCAAATAGCCGAAGTAATGCTGCGCATTTTCTCGCTCGTCTTGGGTGCATTTCTCGGCCACAATGGCTTGCGGACGTTCGGCCAAGGCTTGAATCAGGCTCTCAACTTCGTTTTCAGGCAGGTTGTCATACAGGCAGGCATGGATGCGCTCCCTATCCGTGTTCGGCGGATAGGAAACGTATACGTCGAAAAATTTTTCTTGTTTGCTCATTGATATCCCATGAGTATTTTGACTGCGTCAACCAAATGGGTTTGGCCTAAGTTTTTGTTATTGTGTTTGAGCTGTCTTGGCTTATGATACGAGCCAGAACAGAGGCTGCAGTCTCAGGCAGACCAAGTACGGTTTGCCTTTGTGTCGTTAATCGGCTGGACAATAATTTTTTATTTATATGGAAATATGCATGTCCAATGTTATGTCTATTGCAGAGTAAATATTCACGCCCGATATTATTATAAGGTAAATCTAAAATTGTTTAAAATAAATTCACACAAAAGGCCGTCTGAAGATACAGATGGCCTGTTTTTTGTGGCAAAAACGGACTGTTTATACGGAGAAGGATGAACCGCAACCGCAAGTTGTCTCTGCATTCGGATTGCGGATGACGAATTGAGAACCTTGCAGGCTTTCAGTGTAGTCGATTTCCGCACCAACCAGATATTGGTAGCTCATCGGGTCAACCAAGAACGTCAGGCCGTTTTTCTGGATTTCAAAATCGTCGTCGTTTTTGATTTCATCAAAGGTAAAACCATATTGGAAGCCGGAGCAACCGCCACCGTTGACGAATACGCGCAATTTTAAATCAGGATTGTTCTCTTCGGCAATCAAGTCGGCAACTTTGGTGCAGCAGCTGTCAGTAAAGATAATAGGGCTTTCGTCTGACATGATGTGATTCCTTTTATATGAATATTTTTACTATTGTCGCGCAAACCGTTAGTCAAGGCAAGTTTGTGCAGACAGGGTCTGCCAGCTTACATGGAGGGCATGGCAGAAATTTCAAGCATCAGTATGTCAGATTTAGATACTTCTGCCAAACCATTCGACACGGCCGATGATGGCAACGTCGTCGGTTGGGTTTTTCAAGTCGATTTCAAAAGTAGGGTAGGCTTCGTTGGCAGAAATGACGTTGACGATGCCGCCGGGTATCAGTTGCAGGCGTTTGACCAAAAGGTTTTCGTTGAGGCGCAAAACATAGAGGCCGTCGCGCGGCGTGGTTTGGCCGTGGTTGATGAGGATGGTGTCGCCATCATTCAGCACGCCTTCCATCGAGTCGCCTTTGACTGAGATAACGGAAAGTTTTTTGATGTCGCGCGTTACATAATTTTCAATCCAATAGCGTCGGAACGCCATGGCGAACATGGGTTGCTCATCGCCGACGAGCTGACCGTGTCCGGCCGCGGCTTGGATGTCGTAACGCGGTACGAAGACAAATTCGTCTATATCGACAGGGTTGCCCAGTGTGTCGGTTGCCGTGGCTTTTGGGGCTTCGGAATCGGGGAAGGGAGAACCTTCGCCTGTCAAAAGCCAGTCTATGCTGCAGCCTTTAAGTTGTTTGATTTTTTTTAGCGTTTCCGATTTCGGCAGGCCGCCTTCGTTCCAGATACGGCTGAATCCGGCGATGGTCATATCGATGTCGGCGGCAATTTTGGCTTGGCGGGCTTCATCTTTCCATAAGAAAGCCAGGCGGTCTTTAAAGGTATCCATGTTTATGCCTTTATGGAGGTATGTTTTTTATATGGTTTGGACGATTTAAGTGTATTTTACCTTAGTTTTTATAAAATTGTAAGAAAAAAATTACTTCATCTAAGAAAAAGTATTGCACATTCTATTTTTTCTTAGTATCATTCGTTTTGTCTTAGATAAATCGATATTTTCAATTTTCTGTTCGATTTTTCTTAGTTTAATTTTATTTGGTTTAGCTTTTCTGATTTAAACCTGCTATATGATTATGATGAGAGGTGTGAAATGACTCGTTCGCGTAAAAATACTTTTTGGGTGCTGCTGGCGTTGGTACTGGGTTTTTTTGCTCTTCCTTTCGGATCTTCGGAGGCGCATGAGGCAGAAGGTAATCTGACGGCTTCGGAATGCGAACGCTTGGGCAGCTTGAGTCTGGATCAGATGGACGGCAGGCTGCTGGCTTTTGCCAAAGAATGCGATATGGTGGAGGCTACCCACGATTGGGAGCAACAGTACGGCAACTTGAATGAAGAAGAAATGCTTGCCGGCGTGGTGTATGAGTAATGTTTGTGAATGAATCGATAAAGGCCGTCTGAACGATCAAAGTTTCAGACGGCCTTGTGTTTTCAATAATGATGGCTTAAGGCATCAATGGTGCATTAGTCAGGCCGGTGGTTTCGGGTAGGCCGAACATGATGTTCATATTCTGTACGGCTTGACCGGCTGCGCCTTTAACCAAGTTGTCGATGACGGAAAGAATAATCCACACATCGTCTTGATCGGGCGCTTTTTGAACGCTGATACGGCAGAGGTTGGCGCCGCGCACGCTGCGGGTTTCAGGGGTCGAACCTGAAGGCAAAATATCGACAAAAGGACTGTCGCGGTAGTATTCGCGCAGCAAGGCTTCAGGATCAGTATGTTCTTGCAGGTGCAGATACAGGGTGGCGTGCATGCCGCGTATCATCGGAACAAGGTGTGGCACGAAAATCAGGCCGTCTGAAACATGGTCTTGCAGTCCGGACAGGGTTTGTCGGATTTCAGGCAAATGGCGGTGGCCGCCGACGCCGTAGGCTTTGAAGTTGTCGCCAGCTTCGCACAATAGGGCGTGGGTGCTGGCTTTTCGGCCTGCACCGGAAACACCGGATTTACAGTCGGCAATTAAAGGCGCGTTGGCCTTCAGACGGCCAACCTGAAGCAGCGGCAATAAGGGCAGGGAAACGCAGGTAGGGTAGCAGCCCGGATTGGCCACCAGCATGGCTTTGGCGATGTCATCTTTGTAAAGTTCGCACAAACCGTACACTGCTTGGGAAACGAGTTGCGGCGCGGCATGGGTCATTTTGTACCATTTTTCCCATGTGGGGATGTCGCGGATGCGGAAGTCGGCAGATAGGTCAATCACGCGTATGCCTTTTTCCACAAGGGCCGGTGCTTCTTTCATGGCTACGCCGTTGGGTGTAGCGAAGAACACGAGGTCGCAGCGGTCAAGGCCGGCATCCTCGGGCGTTTGGAATGTAAGGTCGTAAATGCCGCGCAGGCTGGGGAAGTAGTCGGCAACCGCAAGACCGGCTTCGCTTCGGCTGGTGACGGCAGTAACTTCTGCGTTAGGATGATTGCTGAGCAGGCGTAACAATTCAACGCCTGTGTAACCGGTTGCACCGACGATACCAATTTTAATTTTTGTGGTCATGGTGTGGCTCCTTTGTGGGGTAACAATGCATTTGATTATATAGTAATTAATTGCCGTCGGTCAGCGGTGCTTGTTCCAAGCTTTGCAATAGAGGGTTAAACAGGCCGTCTGAAATATGGGATTAACGATATTGGAGAGAGGATTTCAGACGGCCTGGAAGTTTGGGAAAACGTTTGACTATGGCTTTGAGATTAGTGTTTTTTATTTATAGTCAATCTCTTATAAAGATTATAGGCCTCATGTTTTTAAAACCTTGTATATTCCGTCTTTATTCTATTCATACAAATATAAAATAAAAACGCAAAAAAATGCCCCCGGGTTGGAGAACCGGAGGCAAGTATCCAAGGAGTAGCTCTCATCAATAAGAACTAGTTACTTGGTACTATATCTCTTGTTGGGATTGAAAGCAAGTGCTTTGCACATTTTAACATTTAAATAATTTTTTCATTCAAATTCAGAAAGCTATCAAACAGTGCTTGAATCTTGGGTTGGTGGCTGATGCCGATGACCAAAGTATCGGGCAAATGTTGCTTGAGGGTCTGCATCAACATCAGGGCGGATTCATCATCGAGCTGGTTGGTGGCTTCATCTAGGAACAGGATTTGCGGTTTGTGCAGCAGTGCGCGAGCGAGGCTGAGGCGTTGCTGCTCTCCGCCGGAAAGGATGCCGTGCCATTCGTGTGAAGTGTCCAAATCGTTCATCAATGTGCGCAACCGACCCGTGGGGCTGCTTAAGCCTACTTGTTCCAAAATGGTTTGAATCAAATGGTCGTCTTGGCAGGCCGTATAGGGATAGCTGACAGTTTGACGCAATGTGTCCGCAGGTAGGTAAGGGCGTTGCGGGAAGAACAGGCGGCTACCTTCGAGGGCGAAGTTGCCTTGGTAATACGGCCACAAGCCTGCGAGGGCGCGCAGCAGGGTGGATTTGCCGATGCCGCTTCTGCCTTCGAGTAATACCCATTCGGGGGCGTGGGCTTCGAGGTTGATGTCGGTAAGCAGGGGGCTGCCGGTTTGGGTGTGGACGGTGAGGTTTTGCAGAGCGAGGGTGCCGCTGTGGTGGCGGTTGTTTAAAGTCGGGGCGGGTTCGTAGGCTGGGCTTCTGCCTTCCTGTTCGACTTGTTCCAAGGCCGTTTGAAAACCGGAAAGCCGTTCGATGACTGCCGCCCATTCAATCAGGCGGCGGTATGCGTCAGTAAACCAGCCGAAGCTGTCTTGAACGCGGGCAAACGATGTGCGGGTCTGCATCATGTCGCCGAAGGTCATGGTTTTGGCGAGGTACATGGGCAGGGTGGCGAGGATGGGGATGAAGATACTGATGCGGACATAGGTCACCCAGAAGGTTTCTTGGCGGAATTCGCAGTTAGTCAGCCGTCGCCAGTTGTCGCGGATGCGGAGGTAGCGTTGTTTCAGACGGCCTGTTTCGGCATCGCAGCCGTTGTAGAAGGCGATTTGTTCGGCATGATCGCGTACGCGTAAAAGGGCTGCGCGGTAGTCGGCTTCGCGATGCTGGCGGTCGATATTGAGGTTTTTCAGTTTGCGGCCGACAAGATGGGCAATGATGGTGCTGAAGATGGAATAAATCAGTGCAACCCAAACAAGATAGCCGTAAACGGTAATGCTGTATCCGCCGATGTTGAAAGTCTGTACGCCGGAGAGCGTCCACAATACGGCGACGAACGCGCTAAATTTGGCAATATTATTGATGAAGGAGAGGAACAGTCCGATGCTTTTGTCGGCGAGGAGGTAGATGTCTTCGGCGATGCGCTGGTCGGGGTTGTCGGGTTCGCCGATCAGGCGCAGGCGGTAGTGTTTGTGGCCTTCGAGCCAGTTTTGCTGGAATTGTTCGGTCAGGTGGGTGCGCCAGCGGAAGATGAGGCGTTTTTGCAGCCAGTTGCCGCAGACGATGCAGCCGATAACCATCGCCATATAGCCGAGGTATTCGACAATGAGCGAATGCATGGATGCGCCGTCAAACGCGGCCAGCGCGTCGTAGAAGCGTTTGTCCCACGCGGCAATCCAAACGCTGATGGTAATAGAGAATAGGGTAAACCCTATCAAAACGGCGAGCATCAGCCATTGGAGGCGACCGTGTGTCCCCGACCAAAAAGGGCGGGCAAGGTAAAAGAATTTTTTGAGGATGTTCATGGATGGTGTGTTGGTACAAATAACGGGAGGTCGTCTGAAAATCTGCATCGGCGGGATAACGGTATCAGACACGCTATCCGACGCTTTTGTTTCCTGATGGGTTTTAGACGACTGTTTGCAGATGTTCAAATGAAAATACCGATGCCGTCATGTCGGTATGAACGGGTATGACGGCAGGGGTAAGAGGTCGTCTGAAAGCCGGATTGTGTTTTCAGACGACCTCGCTTCATACAACGGCTACATCTTCCACTTGAAGTTCAAGGTTACATTGCGCGGCTGTCCGTAGAAATGTCCTTGGTAGGTAGCGCGGTGGGCATAGCTTTCGTAATAGCGTTTGTCGGTCAGGTTGTCGACTTTCAGGCTGAGCTTGGTGTGTTTGGAGGGTTCGTATTGTACGGTTGCATGCCAAACGGCGTAACCGCCCAAATATTGTTTCTCTCCGTTCACTATAATCGGGCTGGATTTGCTTTGGACGTTCACACCTCCGCCCACCGTCCATTTGTGCGCCGCACCGGGCAGGCGGTACATGGTATTGAGGCGGAAGATATGTTGGGGCGTGTGCTGGCTGAAATCGACCCCGCGACCGTTGCGCTCTGCGGTTTTGGCGGCAGCAGTGGAGGTATAACGCCTTTTGTTGAAGGTATAGCCCGCAAAAATCTGCCAGTCGTCGGTGATGTTGCCGGCAATTTCGGCATCAATACCGCGGCTTTCCATGCGTACAGGCGTGTAGATGGCGCGGTCGCCGCGTACCCAAGGACGGATATTGCCCGTTGCGGGGTCTTTACCCAACCATGTATCTGTGGGTTGGTTGTGTTTTTCGGTTTGAAACAAGGCGAGGGTGGTGTTCAGCCTGTTGTTGTTCCACGCGCCTTTCCAGCCGATTTCGTAGCTGTTGCCCATTACAGGCGGCAAGAGCTTGTCATTGATGTCGTAATAATCGCCCGAGTATTTGAAAATGCTGGTGTAACTTGCATATAGGTTTTGTTGCGGGGTGATGTCGTAGGTAATGCCTGCGTAGGGGATGAAACGGCCTTTTTTATAGTGGCTGTCGGGGGTTTTCATCCATGACAGATGTTGTGACTGCCGCCAGCGGCTGTAACTCGTGCCGAGCAGGATGTGCCATTTGTCGGCAATGTTCAGGCGGGTGGCTATGGTCGCCGTGTGGGTGTCGGGAACGGTTTTACGAATTTCGAGATTGCGGGTCGTGTTCCAATCAGGTTTGGCAATTTCATCACCCGTCCAAGAAAAAACAGGATAGTTGCCATCTTTCAAGGGTGTGCCTCGCCACATATTATCGAATTTTTCTTTGGTGTATTCATAGCCCGCGTAAAACTCATGTTCGCGGCCGAACCAATCAAATTTTCCTTCTAAATCGCTTTGCACAGTCCATTGACTGTTGTTGCGGTCGCTTCTGCCAGTATAACCGTCACTCAATGTGCCTGCGGGCGAAATATTTTGCCGCTGCGGGACGTAACCATATTCGGTAACGGATTTGTTGCGGCGGTAATCAACGGAAGTGGTCAGATTCCAACGATCGCCGAAATAGTGCTTCCATTCGGCGAACATATTGGCTTTTTTGTAATCAGCACGATTCCAGTTCGCACCCAAATAGCTGTCGCGCGGCAATCGTAGGTCGCTGCCGTCGGGATTGGCGGGCAGTCCGAACAGGGAAGGTACATCTTTTTCACGGTGGTACATCGCACTCAACGTCAGCATATCGTTTTCCCCGACTTGCTTGTCGATAACGCCGTAAATAATCCCTTTATTGCCGTCGCTGTTTTTACGCCAGCTTTTGTTTTTTTCAAGTACGGCAACCGCGCGCCCGCGCAAGCCATTGTCGCGGCTGAGGAATCCCGATACATCGGCGGAAGAGCGCAGCGTGCCGAAGCGGTCGGCAGTTGCATCAAATTCAAGCAGCGGCGCAGCGGTCGGGCGTTTTCGGATGGCATTGATGCTGCCGCCCGGCTCGCTTTGCGCTTTACGCAGACCTGTTGCTCCGCGCACGACTTCGATGCGGTCGTAAAGTGCGGTATCGGTCAGTTGTTTGGCATCGTGCGGATTATTGCCGCACATGGTACAGACAGTCGAATTGACACCGTCTTCGCTGATCTGCGCGATGTCGAAGCCTCTGGATTGAAAGCGAGTTTGGAAACCCTGTTTGTAAATATTCAGTCCTGTGGTGGTTTTCAACGCTTCTTCCAGCGTGGTCGCGCCCGAATCGTCCATTTGTTTGCGCGTAATGACGCTGACGGATTGCGGCGTGTCTTTTGGGGAGATCGGCAGGCCGGTGGCGGTGGACATGACCGGCACGGTATAACTGTCGCGCGAAGCAGTACGGCTTTGTCCGGTTACGTTAACGGTGGGCAGGTCAACATGTTCCGCCTGTTCGGTGGTTTGGGCAGAAAGTTGCAGCGGGACGGCGGCAAGCAGGTAGGCATAACGAATCGGATGGTTCATTACAGCTCCTTTAGGTGGGGGTTAAGAGGTTTTTATGGGAAAAAGGGTCGTCTGAAAACTCAAACGGCAGTTTTCAGACGATCCCTTACGTTTACAACAACGGCAATTGCTTCCTGTCTGTCAGGGCAGGTTGGGTAGATTGCCGAATATGATTTAGTTATTGTTTTTTTAATTTTGCTACCACAGACGGACTACATCTTCCATTTCAGGCTGAACACGGCATTGCGTGGTTCGCCGTAGAAGTTGCCGCTGTTGGCGGCACGGCTGTATTGGTTTTCGTAGTAGCGTTTGTCGGTCAGGTTGTTGACTGCCAGCCCCAGTTGCAGGTTTTTGCTCGGGCGGTATTGGACGTTGGTGTTCCAAATGGTGTAGCCGCCTTGCTTGATGGAACCGTAGGAATTGGCGGTTTTGCTGCTGCTCTTTACCCCCAACCCGACCGTCCATTTGCCGTCATCAATCGGCAGGATATAGCTGGTGTAGAGGCGGAACATATGTTTCGGCGTATGGCTGCTGAAGTTGTAGCCTTTTCGGCGAGATTCAACATTGCCGGTAACGCTGTTGCGGTTGGTGCTGCGGTTGAAGGTGTAGCCTGCGTAAACTTGCCAACGGTCGGTCAGGCTGCCAGAGATTTCGGCGTCCAAGCCGCGGCTGCTTTGGTTGAGCGGTTCCCAGTAGGCGTGCGGTTTGGCATTGACGCGTTGGTTGTTGTTGTCTTTGTCGGTGCGGTAGAGGGCGACGGAAGTATTCAGACGGCCTTCGTTCCATTCGCCTTTCCAGCCGAGTTCGTAGTTACGTCCCATAATCGGAGGCAGCAGGTTGTCGTTGTAGTCGCGGTTCATCGTTTGTTTGAAGATGGACGTATAGGCGGCATAAACGCTTTGTTTAGGCGTGATGTCGTAAGTGATGCCGGCATAAGGAACGAAGCGGTTGCGTTTGAGCGAGTCTGATGAACCTGCTATCCCGTCTTTGAGGTCGCGATCCCAATAGAAGTAGCGTTTCCAGCTGGTATAGCGTCCGCCTGCGATGATGTGCAGTTTGTCGGTAGGATTGATGCGCGCGCCCAAACCAAAGGCATGGGTAGTATAACGGCCGTCACCGCCACGGGCTTTGGCTGTGGCAGAATCCCAATCGGGTTTGGCTTTCTCGCTGCCGTTAAAGGCATCTGCGTCATAGGTACTGCTGTCATCAAACCAGCGGTTGCTGGAGTTCACGTTCTCTTTGGAATAGCTGTGCATGAAGAAGAGATCGTGATTTTGGCCGAAAGCAAAGATGCGGCCGGTCAGGTTGTTTTGGAAAGTGAACTGGCGGTTGCCTGCATCGTAACGGTCGAAGCTGTATGTGGTCCCCAGGCCGTCTGTACCGATGCCGTTACCTGTGCCGCCCAGCGTGTAATATTCTTTTGAACTGGTGTTTTTACGCCAGTCCAACTTGCTGCTCAGTTTCCAGTTGTCGTTGAAATAATGTTCAAACTCGGTAAAAAGATTGTATTTTTTCAGGCGGGCTTCGTTCCAATCCGCACCCAGATAGCGGCTGCGTTTCCACTCTTTGCCGTCTGCTCGCATAGGCAGGCCGTCCGGATTGGGTGTTTCGGTTTGGTTGAGATGGCTTGCGCCCCAGGTAAGTTTGCTGTTGTCGCCGATGTCTTTGTCCATCACGCCATACAGAAGGACGTCGCGGCCGCCGGATTGGTCTTTGAAGGTTTTGTTGCTGCCAACCGAGCCGACAAAGCGTCCGCGCAGGCCGTGCTCTTGGCTTAAGGTGCCGGATGCATCAAAGACGCTGTTTACTTTGCCCCATGAGTTTGCCATCAAATCGGCGGAAAGCTGGCGTTTTGCAGTCGGCTTTTTGCGGACGGCGTTTACCGTGCCGCCGGGTTCGTTGTTTGCCTGTGTCAAACCTGCCGCACCGCGCACCACTTCAATGTGGTCGTACATTGCCATATCGGTTGCACTGGTCGGGTCGCCGGCCGGGCCGCCTAAGCCGAATCCGCCGGGAGAGCCGAGTTGCGTGGCAATGCCGTCTTCTTCAAACTGTTCGATAAAATAGCCGCGCGACATGAAATGCGTGCGTCCGCCGCTTTTGAAAACATTGATGCCCGTAGCGTTTTGCAACGCACCTTCTAAGTCGGTAATGCCCTGGTCTTCAATTTGTTTTTTAGTAATGACGCTGACAGATTGGGGAATTTCCCGCGGAGAGAGCACCAGCCCTGTGGTTGAGCGCAGGGCGGATACTGTGTAGCTGTTTTGACTTTCAGTGCGCAGGCTTTTGTTTTTACCCACTATGGTAACTTGTTCCACTTCAGCCTGTTGTACCTCTTCGGCAGCTTGTGCGGCTTGGGGCAATGCGGCAAGGCAGAGAGCAAGTGTGCTCAGTTTGAATAGTTTCTTAGAATGATGCATTTGATGAGGTCCTTGATAAAGAAAGGTCTGTTTGTTTTTAAATATTGGTGGCAATATCTGTTTAAATTGAGTCGTTATTTTTTATAAGCCGTTTTGTTTTAAAAATTAAATATAAATCCCCGAATCATTTTATTTGATTCAATTTTGATATTGTCAAACCATCGGATCAAAAAAAGGTTGCCGCCGGAAAGGGAGCCGTTGGCAACGAATGGAGGTGGTAATGCAATGAAAGCTAGATACAAAGGGTAGTACCAAACTAACCATAAAGAACTATATCGAAACTGTAAGAAAAAGCAACAACAAGTTATCTGTTGCTTGCAAAGTTTTTTAAACAGCTTGTCCTAAATCAAATTTTTGAGTCATGACTTGTTTAGTTGATGCAGGGATTGGTATTGGTAGCTCTAGTTGAATTGTTTACAGGCCGTCTGAAAATTGCCGGGGTTGTTCGGCTATAATGCTGTTTTGGTTTTTTAAGGCCTTTGCAAAATACGGTTTTGTTGTTTTAAGCTGAATGTGGTTTGTAAAGGTTTTGGGGTATGAGGAGAATGAGATGAAGAAAGTTTTGGTGTTGCAGCATGGGGATTTGGGCGCGTGCGACTGGTCGGCGTTTGGCGGTTTGGTGTCTGCGCCATCAGGGAAGTCGGTGTTGCGTGTGCCGGTTGATGATGATTTTGAATTGACGGACGAGATGCGTGCGGCGTTGATTGCGCAGCAGATAGATGGTGCGGTGTTGCCGGATGTGGCTTTTGCTGATTTGGGACTGATTGTCAGCGATATGGATTCGACGCTGATTACGATTGAGTGTGTGGATGAGATTGCGGCCGGTGTTGGGCTGAAGGATGAGGTGGCAGCGATTACGGAGCAGTCGATGCGTGGCGAGCTGGACTTTGAGCAGTCTTTGCGTAAGCGTGTGGCTTTGCTGGCCGGTTTGGACGAGCGCGTGTTGGAAGAGGTGTACGAGAATGTGTTGCAGCTTTCGCCGGGTGCGGAATTTTTGTTGGCAGAGTGCAAACGGAATGATGTGAAGTTTATGCTGGTGTCGGGCGGGTTTACGTTCTTTACGGAACGCCTGCAACGGCGTTTGGGCTTGGATTTCCATTTTGCGAATGTGTTGGAAGTGGAAAACGGCAAGCTGACAGGCCGTCTGAAAGGGCGGATTATCGATGCGCAGGCTAAGACGGATTTGTTGCGTGAATACCGTGAGCGTCTGGGTTTGGCTTCGTGGCAGGTGGTGGCGATGGGTGATGGTGCGAACGATATTCCGATGATACGGGAGGCGGGGTTCGGCATTGCTTATCGGGCAAAACCGAAAACCGAAGCGAATGCGGATGCGTGTGTGCGCTTTGGTGGTTTGGAGCGGATACGCGGTTGGTTTGCGTAAATCGTTTGAGGGTGTTTGTCAGTCAGGCCGTCTGAACAATCGGGAAACCGGTTTTCAGACGGTCTGATGTTTTATAAGGCGATAAAACGGTAGCCCTCGGCATCGACTTCGAGAATGGAGGCGTAATTATCGCGCCAGTCGCCGAGTACAATGCGGGTGTAATCGGCGTTGCGATGAATGTTTTCGCGGTGGGTATGACCGTGGATGAGCAGGGGCGTGTGGAAGCGTTGGACGGTTTCGTGGGTAAAGGCTGGATTGACGTCCATGATGTCGGCGGTTTTGTGTTGTTTGTCCTGTTTGCTCTGCTTGCGGATTTTGGTGGCGATGTTCAGTCGGAGTGTGAGCGGCAGGAGTAGGAACAGGCGTTGCAGCCATTTTTGATGGACGGTACGGCGGAATTTTTGATAAGAATGGTCGTCGGTGCAGAGGGTGTCGCCGTGACAGAGTAGGGTGGGTGTGCCGAACAGGTCGATAACGGCGTACTCGGGCAGTAAAGTCATGCCGGTATCGCGGGCGAAGGTTTTGCCGATGAGGAAGTCGCGGTTGCCATGGATGAAATAGCAGGCGACGCCACGCTTGGTTAGGCTGAGGATGGTTTGTTTGATGGTTTGAACCAAAGGGCTGTTTTCGTCATCGCCGATCCAAAAATCGAAAAGGTCGCCAAGAATGTATACGGCTTGGGCGTGAACGGCTTTTTCTTGGATAAATTTTTGGAAGAGTGCGGTCAGCTGAGGATGGGATTCGCTCAGGTGCAAATCGGCGATGAAGTAAATCGGCATGATGATGTGGGACGTGTGGGAAGGGTTTTATTATAACTTGGGTTGTCGCTTTTGGATTTGGGCTTGGTGTTTTTCGTTTGTAATGCGGTGATTTTATTGTTTTGATTTGGTGTGATAAAGGCCGTCTGAAACATCTTTTCAGACGG
>NZ_KV821600.1:0-46947 GCF_001815685.1 Neisseria sp. HMSC056A03 | reverse complement strand
CCGTCTGAAACATCTTTTCAGACGGCCTTTCTAGTTTATTGGGCTTTGCCCTGATAGGTGATTTGTTTCAGCGTCTCTTCTTGGTACAAGTCGCTGATGGGGACGGTATAGAAGAATTCGTTGCTGCGGACAAAGCGGTTGACCAAGTCTTTGTCGAGATGGAGGACGTGGTGCCGCAGTTTGTTTAAGCCTTTGAATATCATGGTACTCCAACGCATATAGCCGTCTGAATTGGGGCGGATGTCGTTCATGGCATCAAGGGCGAGAAGTTTGCGGTTTTGTTCCTCTTTGTCCAAAGGATGGGAATGGATGCTTTGGAAGTAGAACGGTTGCTCGGAGGGCGGCGGCAGGCTGAGGGAAGACCCTACTTTGCCAATAGGGAAGTCGTCGCTCAGATAATGTATGGTGTGCAAAAACAGATTGCCGCGGCGGTAATCGATTTTACGCAGGGCTTCGATGGCGGCCAGAGCAGTATGTTGGTGGTCGGGATGCACATCAATATTGGGAGACGGCGTCACGATAATATCCGGCTGGAACGTTTCTATCAGATAGCCAAGGTTGTCCACCAAGCTGTTCCAAGTCGAGCCGGGCTTGAGATGTTTCGCCAATGGGGAGGTATTGGCACTGCGGAAAATATCGACATCGGTTGTATCGATTTTGGTCGATTTAATCTCTTTTTCCGGATTTTGGCGCATGGCGGTCAATGTGCTGTCGAAGTAGCCCAGTTGCAGGATGTTTTCAGACGGCACGCCGGCCAAAAGGGGAACGGTCAGGCTGTTCCAAACGCGCATCCGGCCTTTTTGCAGATATTGTGCCTGGGTGTCGAAGTCGCATGTGCTGTAAAGATTACCATAGTGGAAGCTGCCGCCTTCGCTGGCAGTTAAGGTGCAGATCATTGAATTGGCGGCGTGTTTTTCGTACAAACCGTATGCGCTTAATTCGGCATCGTCAGCATGAGGCGCGAGGACAAGGATTTTTTTGCCGTCTAGGTTTTCACGCGGATAAACAGAGAGTTCGATTTCTTGGTCGGGCAAAGTTAGGTATTTGCCTTCCAGGCGGATGGTTTTGTCGCTGTCGGAGAAGGTGTCGCTCAGATTGATATAGCGCACGCCTTTTGCGCCGTATTCGAAATATTGCTTCCATTTGCCTTTAGATGAAATGGTTTCCACAAAAGGCAATACCAGCAATCCTGCCCAAGTGTATTTGATGCGGATTTTGGCAATAACGGTATCTTGCCCGCGGATAGTGGCGGGCAAAGTCAGGTTGCCACCCTTGAGGGTAGCATGCGCGGTAGAGGGGAGGGAGGGATAGTTATAGTCTTGGTATGTGTTGTAGGCAAACTGTTTTTTATGAATAATTGAAGTAATAATAAACAAAGAAACAAAAAAAGTCAGTATCAGCCCCGTCAGTATCAGAAACATTGTCAGGTTCCTTTATTGTATAACAGCTATGATATTGCTTGCGAAGACTATTTGTTTGTTTTTATTACAAACGGTTAATTTTCACACTCTAACGTCATTAAAGTAAACGTTTAAAATAAAACAGTTTGCGGTTGATTATATATATAAACGACCAAAATGTAGAAAGGCCGTCTGAAAAATTTGAAAGAAATTTCAAATTTTTCAGACGGCCTTGATATTTTAAAGGTTAAGCCGGTAAATTATGCTTCTTTTGTTTCAACTGCTTTCTGACGCAGGCGCAAGCTCAATTCGCGCAACTGTTTGTCGTCCACCGCATTTGGCGCGTTGGTCAACAGGCATTGGGCGCGTTGGGTTTTCGGGAAGGCAATCACGTCGCGGATGGACTCGGCGCCGGTCATTAGCGTAACCAGACGGTCAAGGCCGAATGCCAAACCGCCGTGCGGAGGCGCGCCGAATTTCAGGTTGTCCAAGAGGAAGCCGAATTTTTCCTGTTGCTCTTCGGGGCTGATTTTCAGTGCGGCGAACACTTTTTCCTGTACGTCGGCACGGTGGATACGGATGGAACCGCCGCCGATTTCCCAGCCGTTCAACACCATATCGTAGGCGCGTGCCAGGCAGTTTGCCGGGTCGGAAACCATCAGATCTTCGTGACCTTCTTTAGGCGCGGTAAACGGATGGTGTACGGCAACGTAGCGGTCGGCTTCTTCGTCGTATTCGAACATCGGGAAATCGACGACCCACAAAGGTTTCCATTCGTCCACGAAGTAGCCGTTTTCCGCGCCGTGTTCCAAACCGACTTTGATACGCAGCGCGCCGATGGCTTCGTTCACGACTTTGGCTTTGTCTGCGCCGAAGAAGATGATGTCGCCGTTTTGTGCGCCGGTACGTTCAATGATTTCTTTCAGGGCGTTTTCAGACAGGAATTTCACGATTGGAGATTGCAGACCGCTGTCTTCGCCGTTGGAAAGGTTGCTGACATCGTTCACTTTGATGTATGCCAAACCTTTCGCGCCGTAGATGCCGACAAATTTGGTATATTCGTCGATTTCTTTGCGGCTGAATTTCGCGCCGTTCGGTACGCGCAGGGCAACCACGCGGCCGCCTTTCATGTCGGCTGCGCCACGGAAGACTTTGAATTCTTCCGTTTTCATCAGGTCGGTCAGCTCGGTGAATTTCAGGTTGATGCGCATATCGGGTTTGTCGGAGCCGTAGTAGAACATGGCTTCGGCGTAAGGCATACGCGGGAAATCGCCCAAGTCCACGCCCAGCGCGTCTTGGAAGACTTGTTTTGCCATGCCTTCGGTGATGTCCATGATTTCATCCTCGTTCAAGAACGAGGTTTCCAAGTCGATTTGGGTGAATTCGGGCTGGCGGTCGGCGCGCAAGTCTTCGTCACGGAAGCACTTGGTGATTTGGTAGTAACGGTCGAAACCCGCCACCATTAACAGTTGTTTAAACAATTGAGGTGATTGCGGCAGCGCGAAGAATTCGCCCGGATGAACGCGGCTTGGTACGAGGTAGTCACGCGCGCCTTCCGGAGTGGAGCGGGTCAGCATCGGCGTTTCGATATCGATGAAGCCTTGTGCGTCCAAGTAGCGGCGAACGCCCATAGCCACTTGGTAACGCAGACGCAGGTTGCGTTGCATGGTAGGACGGCGCAAGTCGATAACGCGGTTGGTCAGGCGAACGTTTTCGCTGATGTTTTCATCGTCAATTTGGAACGGAGGCGTAGCGGCAGCGTTCAAGACTTCGATTTCTTTGGCAAGGATTTCGATTTTGCCGGAAATCATTTTGTCATTGGTTGTACCTTCTGGACGGTTGCGTACGCGGCCGGTAATGCTCAAAACGTATTCGTTGCGGGAAGAGTCGGCAGCGGCAAATGCTTCCGGAGTATCAGGGTCGATAACGACTTGAACGATGCCTTCGCGGTCGCGCAGGTCGATAAAAATCACACCGCCGTGGTCGCGTCGGCGGTGTACCCAGCCTTTGACGGTAACGGTTTGGTCTAAGTATTGCTCGCTGATAAGGCCGCAATAATTGGTACGCATAAAATCACCTTTTTATATTGTTCAATTTGAAAAAGAAGGAAAGGCCGTCTGAAAAAAGAAGACCTTAATTGTTGTGTTCGGTATCACCGTCTTCTGACGGCTTTTGGGCGGGTAGGGCTTTAACCGGTAAGTCGTCCGGCATCACCATGCCCAGTGAAATTACATATTTCAATGCCTGATCCACGCTCATGTCCAGCTCGCGAACATCGCTTTTTTTAACCATGATGTAATAGCCGCCGGTCGGGTTGGGCGTGGTTGGGACGTAAACGGAAATATAGTCGTCATCTTGCGGCAGGCTGCCTTTGAGTTTGGCGGGGATATGGCCGGAAACAAAGGCTATCGTCCAAATGCCCGGTTGCGGAAAGGGAACCAGTACGGGGGTTTTGAACGAGCGGCTGCTGTCGGAGAGCAGGGATTCGGAAACTTTTTTAACACTGGAGTAGATGGATTTGACGACGGGAATGCGTCCCAAAAGGCTGTCCCATGCGCCGAGAATCCGTCTGCCTAAAACGTTGGCGGCAAATACGCCGGTAACGAACAAGACAACGGTGGCGGCAACAATGCCCAAACCGGGTATGTTGAACCCCCAGAAATGCTGGGGTTGCCAGCTTTCCGGCAATAGGCTGATCAGTCTGTCGGCGGCGGATATGATGTAGGTCATCGCCCAGATGGTTACGGCAATCGGCAACCAAACCAGTACGCCTGTAATCAGGTATTTCTTTAAAGCCTTGGCGATTTTTCCGCTTTCGGCTGCGGCTTCTGTCATCTTTGTTTCATTCCGGCAAGTTTTGCCCAAACTTTGCATTATACGCGTTTGGGCGCTAGGAAACGAGTATTTTAAACGAATGGCTTGTTTTGTTTTATTGTTTCAGACGGCCGCCTTGATTGCAAAGGCCGTCTGAAACAATATGGGGGAATCAGATTCCGTCCCAGTCGTTGAACATCAGGCCGAAGCCGATGCCGTTTTGTTTGTGGTTGTAGTCAATCAGGCTTTCGCCGTAGCCGTGGAAACCGCGGACAACGCC
The DNA here is from genome assembly GCF_001815685.1 of Neisseria sp. HMSC056A03. Taxonomy (NCBI): domain Bacteria; kingdom Pseudomonadati; phylum Pseudomonadota; class Betaproteobacteria; order Neisseriales; family Neisseriaceae; genus Neisseria; species Neisseria sp. HMSC056A03. The sequence goes on along the minus strand of NZ_KV821600.1, from coordinate 42,453 downwards.
TTTGAGTTTGCCTTTAAGTGGGAAGGTATAAGCAGCTTCAACGGCACCGCGTCCGCTTTTCGGGTTGTAACGCAGGACGGAATAAACATTTTGTTTGTCATTGAGGCGGTATTGGACTTTCAAGTCGCCGTAGCCCATGTATTTGTTGATGTCCGGATTGTCGTCGTCATCTCCTTTTTGATCGAAGGCGCGCATCCAAACTCTAGGCATAACGGTCAGCTTGCCCCATTCCATGCCGGCCATGGCATAAACGCGGTTCCATGATCGCGATTCCGGGCGGCTTTGACCGTTGGATTGGTGAACAAAACCTGCGCCGACCATACGCAGTTTGCCGCCGAAAGGCAGGTCTGCTTTAACGGGTTGGGTAATGAAGATTTCAGGCTCGTAGTCGGTATTGCGAAACGGTGCTGATTTGCGGCCTTGGTTAAAGATTTGCCAGTCGGATTTTTGGGTGTAGCCAAACCATACGTCGGCACGGGTTTTGAATAAATCTTCGGCAATCTTGCTTTTGAAGGAAACTTGCATTTTGGTTTCGAGGCGTTTCTGCTCGCTGAATTTTTCCTGCGTGGTTACGCCGCGACTGGGGGATTCCGGGTGGTAGTTGGGGCTGCTGTTGTACCAAACGGGCATGAGGTACATAGGGTTGTGCTCGCGTACGCTCAACAGGCCGCGTGTGTCGTTTTTATCCAAATCGTACATCAGGCTTAAAGGCGTGTAGCTGTCGGCAGTTTCGCTTAATACGTCGTCTGAAATATTCGGATGGGTAGGGTTGTCGAATACGATGGCCGCTTCTTTTTTCTCAATGCTCTTGCGGATGCTTTGTTCGAGGTCAACCGGTGTTTTGGCGGTTTCGGTTTGCGCTTGTGGCAGTGGGGATTGAGGGGGGAGTTGCGCCGAGTAGATGTTGTCGTAACACGCCAAACGGGTGGCATTGTCTTGGATGGTGGTGCAGTGTAGGGCGGTATTGGCGGCGGCCAGTGGGGCGGCGGCAATGAATCCGATACTTAGGGAATGTTTCAACATCTTGTTCATGAGAGTTTCCGTTGTTTTTCAGACGGCCTGATGAAAGGGTAAATGGTTTTATTTAGTCGGTTTGGACTGTGGATACGGCAATGCCCCTGAAAGGCAAGACCTCAGGGGCATCGTATCAGCTCGATTATCCTGCTTTGGTTGTCAGGATTTCCGACATCTGCGTCAGTATTAAGCCAAAGCTTTTACTTTAGCAGACAGACGGCTTTTATGACGGGCTGCTTTGTTTTTGTGGAATACGCCTTTGTCAGCGATACGGTCGATGACTTTAACGGATTCTTGGTAAACTGCTTGAGCAGCAGCTTTGTCGCCGGCTTCAACTGCTTTCAACACTTTTTTCACAGCGGTACGGAATGCAGTACGCAGGCTGGCGTTGTGGGCGCGTTGTTTAACCGACTGGCGGGCACGTTTGCGGGCTTGTGCGCTGTTTGCCATATTGAATATCTCCTGAAAAATAAATTCTGTAAACGCGCAATTTTAAAGACAGATTTCCTTGTGTGCAAGCTTTTTCTCTATAAACGCGCGCAAATCAGCCGTATTTTGCCCAAAAACGACAGCCGGTGCAACGCTTTTGGGAAAAAGATGATGTTGCTTTGCCTTATTTCAATAAAAATCAGATGGATATTGCTTTTCGTTTGCTTACGTTTCCATTACAATAGCCTAACTCTGCGCCGGGGTGTTTATGGGGTGCAGGGTTTCTTATTTATTGACATTAACCACTCTTTCATCAGGAATCTACCCGTATGAAAAAATCTGTATTAGCCGTATTGGCCGCATTGTCTTTGGCCGCGTGCGGCGGTGGCGAGAAAAAAGCCGAGCAACCTCAAGCAGGCAGCGCGCCTGCTGCCAATGCCGAGACAGCCGCTACCGATACTTTGAATATTTACAACTGGTCAAACTACGTTGACGAAAGTACAGTCGAAGACTTCAAAAAAGCCAACAATTTGAAGCTGACTTACGATTTGTATGAAAACAACGAAACGCTGGAAGCCAAAATGCTGACCGGCAAATCCGGCTATGACTTGGTTGTGCCCGGTATTGCCTTCCTGCCGCGCCAAATTGAGGCAGGTGCATACCAAAAAATCAATAAGGATCTGATTCCGAACTATAAAAACATCGACCCTGAATTGCTGAAGATGTTGGAAACCGCCGACCCGGGCAATCAATACGCCGTGCCTTACTTCTCCGGCGTGAACACTTTGGCGATTACGGCGAAGGGTAAAGAGCTTTTGGGCGGCAAGCTGCCTGAAAACGGCTGGGATTTGCTGTTCAAACCTGAATACACCAACAAGCTAAAATCTTGCGGCATCGCTTTGTGGGATACCCCTAGCGAAATGTTCCCAATCTTGTTGAACTACTTGGGTAAAGATCCTAAAGGCTCGAATCCTGAAGATTTGAAAGCGGCGGCGGAAGTTTTGAAAACCATCCGTCCTGACGTGAAACGTTTCAGCCCTTCCATCATTGACGAATTGGCGCGCGGCGACATCTGCTTGGCGGCAGGTAACGGCGGCGACTTGAACTTGGCCAAAGCGCGTTCTGAAGAAGTGAAAAACAATGTCGGCATCGAAGTGTTGACTCCGAAAGGCATGGGCTTCTGGATTGAATCTTGGCTGATTCCGGCCGATGCGAAAAACGTCGTCAATGCCCACAAGTACATCAACTACACGCTGGATCCCGAAGTGGCTGCGAAAAACGGTATCGCCGTAACCTTCGCGCCGGCCAGCAAACCTGCACGCGAAAAAATGCCTGCCGAGTTGGTGAACACACGTTCTATTTTCCCGAACGAGCAAGATATGAAAGACGGTTTCGTCATGCCTCAAATGAGCGCAGATGCGAAAAAACTGTCTGTCAACTTGTGGCAAAAAATCAAAGTCGGTTCAAATTAATTTTGAGCTGATTGTTTGAAGCGAAGGCCGTCTGAAATTTTTCAGACGGCCTTTTTTGATGTCCCAATCTTTATCGTTTCAAAGCCAAAGTCAATACGCCTGCGGTTACCAAGCCTAAGCCTATCCACTCCTGCGTGCTTGGGCGTTCGTCTAAGAAAACAACGGCCATCAGGGCGACCAAGACCAGGCTGAATTTGTCGACGGGTGCGACTTGCGAGGCGTTGCCCAGTTGCAGGGCTTTGAAGTAGGCGAGCCAAGAGGCGCCGGTGGCGAGGCCGGATAGGATGAGGAATGTCCAGTTACGGCCGGTAAAGCCGTTCACGCCCTGCCATTTGCCGGTGTAGGTTAAAAACAATACCAAAGCGGCGAGGATGACCAAGGTGCGGATAAAGGTGGCGAAATCCGAATCTATGCCCTGTAAACCCATTTTGGCGAAAATGGCGGTCAATGAGGCGAAGCCTGCCGATGCCAATGCCCAAAACAGCCATGCGTTGCTGCTCATGTTTTATTCCTTTGTTTTAAATTGTTGACAATATGAATCCGCTTGTTGATGAAATATCGAAATTTTCACTGCGGTTTGTCTTTGGAAAACGCTATAATAGAACTAATATTCTTTTTCTTCCAGCTGTCTTTAATTGTATTGTTTCAGACGGCCTTTCCCTCTCTCAATAAAGGAAAATCATGAGCTTCAAAACCGATGCTGAAATTGCCCAGTCTTCCACCATGCGCCCGATTGGTGAAATTGCCGCCAAGCTGGGTTTGAACGTTGACAACATTGAGCCCTATGGTCATTACAAAGCCAAAATCAATCCTGCCGAAGCATTCAAGCTGCCTCAAAAACAAGGCCGTCTGATTTTGGTTACCGCCATTAATCCGACTCCTGCGGGTGAGGGTAAAACCACTGTAACCATTGGTTTGGCGGACGCGTTGCGCCATATCGGCAAAGACGCCGTTATCGCCCTGCGCGAACCTTCTTTGGGGCCTGTGTTCGGCGTCAAAGGCGGCGCGGCGGGCGGCGGCTATGCCCAAGTTTTGCCGATGGAAGACATCAACCTGCACTTTACCGGCGACTTTCACGCCATTGGTGCGGCGAATAACTTGCTTGCCGCCATGCTCGACAACCATATCTACCAAGGCAACGAGTTGAACATCGATCCAAAACGCGTACTGTGGCGTCGCGTGGTTGATATGAATGACCGTCAGTTGCGCAACATCATCGACGGCATGGGCAAACCTGTTGACGGCGTGATGCGTCCTGACGGTTTCGACATTACCGTTGCTTCCGAAGTGATGGCGGTATTCTGTCTTGCCAAAGACATCAGCGATTTGAAAGAGCGTTTGGGCAACATCCTTGTCGCCTACGCCAAAGACGGCAGCCCTGTTTATGCCAAAGATTTGAAAGCGAATGGCGCGATGGCGGCATTGCTCAAAGATGCGATTAAACCTAATTTGGTACAAACCATCGAAGGCACTCCGGCATTTGTACACGGCGGTCCGTTCGCCAACATCGCCCACGGCTGTAACTCTGTAACTGCCACCCGTTTGGCGAAACACCTTGCCGATTATGCCGTAACCGAAGCAGGCTTCGGCGCGGATTTGGGTGCGGAAAAATTCTGCGACATCAAATGCCGTTTGGCGGATTTGAAACCTGATGCGGCTGTTGTCGTGGCCACTGTCCGCGCTTTGAAATACAACGGCGGCGTGGAACGTGCCAACCTTGGCGAAGAAAACCTCGACGCTTTGGCAAAAGGCCTGCCTAATCTGCTGAAACACATTTCCAACCTGAAAAACGTATTCGGCCTGCCTGTGGTGGTTGCCATCAACCGCTTCGTGTCCGACTCCGATGCCGAGTTGGCCATGATTGAAAAAGCTTGTGCGGAACACGGCGTTGAAGTTTCCCTGACCGAAGTATGGGGCAAAGGTGGCGCGGGTGGTGCAGATTTGGCGCACAAAGTCGTCAATGCCATCGAAAACCAACCGAATAACTTCAGCTTTGCCTACGATGTCGAGTTGAGCATTAAAGACAAAATCCGTGCGATTGCCCAAAAAGTGTACGGCGCGGAAGATGTCGATTTCAGCGCGGAAGCGTCTGCCGAAATCACTTCACTGGAAAAACTGGGCTTGGACAAAATGCCGGTCTGCATGGCGAAAACCCAATATTCTTTGAGCGACAACGCCAAACTCTTGGGCTGCCCTGAAGGCTTCCGCATTACCGTGCGCGGCATTACCGTTTCTTCTGGTGCTGGTTTCATCGTTGCGTTGTGTGGCAATATGATGAAAATGCCGGGTCTGCCGAAAGTTCCGGCTGCCGAAAAAATCGATGTGGACGCAGAAGGCGTGATTCACGGCTTGTTCTGATTTAGATTGAAATTGAAATAGATAAAGGCCGTCTGAAACCTTGGTTTCAGACGGCCTTTTATGATTTAAGTGAATTTCAACCGGCTTTTTAAGAGATTGAAGAAATTGTCTATCATGCCGAACATTGTATTGCGGTCTTCGCCAAACAAGGAAATGCTGCGGTCTTTGCTGATTCTGTCATAAGCGGCAAAAATGGTTTTCAGCTCTTCAGTGGTTAAACGCAGTTGCTTTTCATGCAAGATTCGGCTTAAGAGGGTGACTTCTACTGGGTTTAATTCAGGGAAAAGGTGGCTGAACCACAATTCCATGGTGTATTGGACGGATCTGTTGATTTTGTCTCTTTTTTGCTTTCTTGAGTTGTGTGTATCCTGTATGACAACAAAGACTCGGGCAGGTTGGCAAAGGTTTTGCCATGTAGGGCGCATTGCACCCACATATGGAAATCGGGCGCGGTTTCTGTCGCGGTGTAGTTTATCTCAAGGTTTTTAATGCTGTCGTGCCGCCACATGGTGGTGGGGTTGAACATGTTTTGAGCGGCAAAGGAGAGAAAGGCTTTAATGTCTTTGTCGAGCAGGGGAAGGTCGCTTAAAACGGGTTCTCTTCCGGTTTGGTCATCGAAAAAGATGGTGGCTTGGCTGCCGACAATATCAATTTCGAGATGGCTGTCTAAAAACTGAATCTGTTTTTCAAAACGATCCAAGGCGCAAATATCGTCCGCATCCATTCGTGCCACATATTCGACCTCTACGTCTTTGAGCATATCCATGGCAAATTGGCAGGCAAACGGCTCACCCCCTGTTTTCCGGAAGATGGAAAACCTGCAAACGTGAATCTTTAGCTGCGTAAGCCTCGAGGATTTCGCCGGTTTTGTCTGTTGAAGCATCGTTGATGGCGATGACGAAAAAGTCGCGGAATGTTTGATTCAATACCGAATCCAAACATTCGGGCAAATAAGCTTCGGCGCAATAGGCCGGCAAAATAACGGCGAGTTTCATGTTTGCTTTCGATGTGTTTTGATGTGTGGTCGGTGGAAGATTTTACTATAAATTTCCCCAAAGCTAAGGCCGTCTGAAACCTTATTTTCAAGTTTTCAGACGGCCTTAGTGTGAATCCGATATACGGATTATTTAATGATTTGGTTCAATTCGCCTTTGGCGTATTTGGTTGCCATTTTTTCCAAAGAAATCGGTTTGATTTTGCCGGCTTGGCCTTCGCAACCGAATGCGAGGTAGCGGTCAAGACAGATTTGTTTCATGGCTTCGACGGTTTTGCTCAAGTATTTGCGCGGGTCGAATTCGGATGGGTTTTCTGCCATGAAGCGGCGGATGGCACCGGTAGAGGCGAGGCGCAAGTCGGTATCGATGTTGACTTTGCGCACGCCGTGTTTGATGCCTTCGACGATTTCTTCAACCGGTACGCCGTAGGTTTCACCGATTTTGCCGCCGTGTTCGTTGATGACTTTCAGCCATTCTTGCGGAACGGAGCTGGAGCCGTGCATCACGATGTGGGTGTTCGGCAGGGCTTGGTGGATTTCTTTGATGCGGTCGATACGCAATACATCGCCTGTGGGCGGACGGGTAAATTTGTATGCGCCGTGGCTGGTGCCGACGGCAATAGCCAATGCGTCAACGCCGGTATCTTTAACGAAACGTACGGCATCTTCAACGCTGGTCAGCATTTGGTCGTGGGAAAGTTTGCCCACTGCGCCTACGCCATCTTCCTCACCGGCTTCACCGGTTTCCAGGTTGCCCAATACGCCGATTTCGCCTTCAACGGACACGCCGCAAGCGTGGGAGAAGTTAACTACGGTACGGGTGGCGTTGACGTTGTATTCGTAAGAAGAAGGGGTTTTGCCGTCTTCCATCAGCGAGCCGTCCATCATTACAGAGGAGAAGCCCAGTTGGATGGAGCGTTGGCACACATCAGGAGATGCGCCGTGGTCTTGGTGCATTACCACAGGGATGTGCGGGAATTCTTCGACTGCTGCCAAAATCAGATGGCGCAGGAATGGGGCACCTGCGTATTTGCGTGCGCCTGCGGATGCTTGAACGATAACGGGGGCATTGACTTGGTCGGCCGCCTCCATGATGGCGCGCATCTGTTCGAGGTTATTAACGTTGAATGCGGGCAGACCGTAGCTGTTTTCGGCTGCATGGTCCAATAATTGGCGCATGGATACGAGTGCCATGAGGAGCTCCTGAGGTAGTGAAGGGTAAATTTATCCGATAAATTATAATGTTTTTTGAAATGAAAGACTACAAGCTGTTACATTGTTTTTATATATTAACGAACAGGGTCTCGGCTTATAATGGCATAGTATTGAAAACGGGTGTGCAAAATGGATAGGATTTCGGTGGCTGAGTGTGATAAGCCTTTGTTTCAGACGGCCTTGACGGTGCAGGTGGGCGATGTGAACTATGGCGGCCATCTGGCGAACGATGCGGTGTTGCGTTTGTGCCATGAAGTGCGGATGCGTTGGCTTACGGCGTTGGGTTGGAGCGAAATGGATGCCGGAGGGGCGGGCCTGATTATGGCGGATGCGGCGGTACAGTATTTGGCGCAAGGTCATCATGGCGATGAGCTGTCGGTAGAAATGGGGGCGGCGGGCATGGCTGGAGTGGGCTTTTCTTTGCTGTACCGTATCCGCAGGATTTCAGACGGCCTTGTGCTGGCGAAAGTGCAGACAGGCATGGTGTGTTTCGATTATGGCAAGCAACGTGTCTGCCGTTTGCCTTTGGCATTGAAAACGGCATTGGAGGCCGTCTGAAATGGCGGAATCAAACCATTTTGCGCTTCATCTTGAACGCTATCTGAAAACCTTGCTGCAACAAGGCAAGTCGGAGCATACCGTTTCTGCTTATCGGCGCGATTTGAGTGAGTTGATGCGCCTGTTGCCCGATAATCTTGAAAACGGCCTGCCGACGCGTCGTGATTTTGTAGCGGTATTGAAAAAATTGTCGCAAAAGGGCTTGAGCGAAAGCAGCTTGGCGCGGAAATTGTCGGTGTGGCGGCAGTATTGCAGTTGGCTGGTGCAGATAGAAGTCATGGAAAGCGACCCGACATTTAATATGAAAGCGCCGCGCCTGCCCGAACGCCTGCCCAAAGCGCTGCCGCAAGAACCTTTAAACCATATTCTCGACCATGCGCCTGTTGATGACGAATTGGACGTGCGCGATAAGGCCATGTTTGAATTGATGTATGGCAGCGGTTTGCGCCTGAGCGAGATACAAGGTTTGAATCTGGACGGTATCGTCTTGGACGAAGGCTGGGTCAGTGTGAAGGGTAAAGGCGGCAAGCAACGGCAAGTGCCTTTAGTGGCTAAAAGCATTGCGGCATTGCGCGATTATTTGGCAGTGCGTATTGCCAAAGAGGGCGAACAGGCCTTGTTTACCAATAAGAACGGCGGCAGACTGGGGCAACGTCAAATCCAAAAACGCCTGCAGGCGTGGGCGGTGCGCGTGGGCAGTGCCAGCCATATTTCACCGCACATGATGCGCCACAGCTATGCAACCCATCTTTTGCAGGCATCGGGCGATATCCGTGCCGTGCAGGAATTGTTGGGACACAGCAATCTTTCCGCTACGCAAGTTTATACAAAGCTGGATTTCGACCATTTGGCGCGTGTTTATGATGAAGCGCACCCAAGGGCGAAGCGGAAAAAATAATTTTGTTTGAGTCAGGCCGTCTGAAAGAATGTTTTCAGACGGCCTGATGTTTTATGGATAAAAAATACAGATGGTTTGAAACTATTTGAATTTTTATCGGTCTGATGAGGTTTCAATATCGGTCTGATGTGCGGATGGCATAAAGATTGTAAGAGGCGATGGCTTTTACAATACCGTTTATCTTTTCAGACGACCGCTTGTTTGATAATATTAGTAATGAGAGCTAATATCATATTATGATATGCAGCCTTTAAAACAGCAGGTCTATAACTTTCTATATAAGCATTAATGCTTATTTTGACTGTAAAACGACTTGCAAACGGGAATTGTTGCTATTAACATAACGGAATTATGGATAAAAAACGAATTTTAACTCCAGCCGTCGTGACTTCCGTTGCGTTGATTCACGTCGGCTTGGTTGCACTTTTATGGCATGCGCACAAACCGCCTCCTGTCGAAATGGCGAATATTGAATTTGTCGATTTGGGTGATTTTGGCGGTGGCGACGGCAGCCCTGAAGGTGAAGGCGCACCTGCCGCCCCCGAGCCTACCCCCGAACAACCGAAACCTGAGCCGAAACCCAAACCTAAGCCTGTCGAGCCGCCCAAACCTGTTATCAAACCTGTGGTAACGAAAAAAGAAAAAGCGGATATCGTACAGCAAAAGGAAAAACCGAAACCTATCGAGAAACCTGAACCAAAACCCGAGCCTAAGCCGGAACCCAAACCAGAGCCGAAGCCCGAGCCAAAACCTGAACCAAAACCAGAGCCGAAGGCAGAACCTAAACCATCTCCCAAAGCATCTGAATACTCAGGCAGCAAAACCGGACCGAATACTGCGGAAAACGGTAAAGGCAACGGCGAAGGCAAAGCCTTGGGCGGAGAAGGAAAAGGCAACGGCGGCGGTACGAAAGGTACAGGTAGCGGCCGTGGCGAAGGCAGCGGATCCGGCAGCGGCGGTGCGAAAGGCGAACATGGTTCCGGTACCGGTGGTGGAGGTGGTGGCAGCGGTACAGGTGCCGGCAGCAGTAAAGGCAATCCTGCAAAAGGAACCTGCCATATTCCAAGACCTCCGTATCCTTCACTATCCACTGAAAATGGTGAAGAGGGCTTGGTTGTTTTGAAAGTCTTGGTTGGTCCCGGCGGTAAAGTGGATTCAATCAGTGTGAATAAATCAAGTGGTTATAGTCGTCTGGATAATGCAGCGCGTAAAGCCGTTAAAGATGGTAGCTGTAATGCAAGCGTTTGGACTGAATTTAAAGTACCTGTCAAATTCACGCTCGAATAAGTATCTAGGCCTAAGCTGATTGATTAGAAAATATATGCTGTTGGGAAATAATTTTAAATGACCCGATAGAAATTTTAATTTTATTTTTAACTTGGAAAAATTATGGATTTAAGTTTAGTTTTCAAATCAGGTGATGTGGTACTGATTGGTGTATTTGTCCTGATGTTGTTGATGAGCGTAGTAACTTGGAGCGTCATTGTGATTCGCTGCATCAAATACCGCAAAGCGAAAAAAGGCAATGCACAGGTAAAAGAGTTGATGCTGAATGCGTTTACGCTGGCTGATGCTGTACAAAAAGCCAAAGCGGTAGAAGCACCGATGAGCCGTGTTGCAGATGAATCTCTGCGCGCGTACCAAAATTACCGTCAAACGACGAGCAAATCGCTGATTGACGAATTGCCTTTGAACGAATACTTGGTCGTTCACATCCGTAACAGTTTGACCCAAACCATGCGCCAGTTCGACTACGGTATGACCGCTTTGGCCTCTATCGGTGCAACCGCTCCGTTTATCGGCCTGTTGGGTACGGTTTGGGGTATTTACCATGCCCTGATCGGCATCAGCGAAAGCGGTCAAATGAGCATTGCTGCGGTAGCCGGTCCGATTGGCGAAGCTTTGGTATCGACTGCTGTCGGCCTGTTTGTGGCGATTCCGGCCGTATTGGCGTACAACTTCCTCAATCGCGGTACAAAAACCATCGCGCAAGATATGGATGCATTTGCACATGACCTGCATGTCCGCCTTCTGAACCAAAAGGATTAAATCATGGCTTTCGGATCAATGAATTCCGGCGATGATGCGCCGATGTCAGATATCAACGTTACGCCTTTGGTGGACGTAATGCTGGTGTTGCTGATTGTATTTATGATTACTATGCCGGTGCTGACCCACTCGATTCCTTTGGAGTTGCCGACTGCTTCGGAAAAAGCGGCGAAAGAGGATAAGCAGCAGCCTAAAGATCCTTTGCGTTTGAGTATTGATGCCAGTGGTGCTTATGTCGTTGGCGGCGATTCGGATACCAAAGTGGATTTGGCAACGGTAACTGCCAAGCTGAAAGAGGCCAAAGCGAAAAATGAAGATGTGATTGTGGCGATTGCGGCGGATAAAGCGGTTGAATACGATTACGTCAACCAAGCCCTGCAAGCGGCACGCGAAGCCGGTATCAGTAAAATCGGTTTTGTAACGGAAACCAAGGCGCAATAATCCTTTTGAACACAATAAAGGCCGTCTGAAATTTGAGTAAAGTTTCAGACGGCCTTTTGTTGTATTTGGTAACTATATGTCCAGGCTGTATAATTAGCGGATTAAATTCAATAATGACAATACAGGAACAGCCATGACAGAAACCATCGAACGCGACAGTATGCAATACGATGTCGTGATTGTCGGCGCAGGCCCATCGGGTTTGTCCGCCGCCATCAAACTCAAGCAGCTTGCCGAAAAGAATGGACGCGAAATCAGCGTTTGCGTGGTGGAGAAGGGTTCGGAGGCCGGTGCGCACTCGCTTGCCGGTGCCATTATCGATCCGATTTCTTTGGATGAGCTGATTCCTGATTGGAAAGAAAAAGGCGCGCCGCTGACACGCACAGTGACGAAAGACAGGGTTGTGTTCCTGACCAAGAAAAAAGCGTTCAACCTGCCGATTACCCCTAATTTCGACAACCATGCGAACTACATTGCCAGCTTGGGCGAAGTTGTCCGCTGGTTGGCAGAGCAGGCGGAAAATTTAGGCGTGGAAATTTATCCGGGCTTTGCCGCTGCCGAAGTGCTTTATCACGAAGACGGTTCGGTCAAAGGCATTGCGACCGGCAATATGGGCGTGGGTAAAGACGGCAAACCGACCGATTCATTCCAGCTAGGCATGGAGCTTTGGGCGCAGCAAACCATATTTGCCGAAGGCTGTCGCGGCTCACTTTCCAAGCAAGTCATTGAACAATTCAAGCTCGACCAAAACAGCGAGCCGCAAACTTACGGCTTGGGCATTAAAGAAATTTGGGAAGTGCCGTCTGAAAAACATCAGCCCGGTTTGGTTATGCACAGCGCAGGCTGGCCGTTGGACAGCAAAACCTACGGCGGCTCGTTTATTTATCACTTTGACGAGAACAAAGTCGCTGTCGGCTTTGTGGTCGGTTTGGATTATCAAAACCCTTATCTGTCGCCGTTTGAAGAGTTCCAACGTTTCAAAACCCATCCTGAAATCCGCAAACCCTTTGAAGGCGGCCGCCGTATCGCTTATGGTGCGCGTTCGCTGATTGAAGGCGGTTTGCAAAGCCTGCCGAAACTCTCGTTCAAGGGCGGCGTTTTGGTCGGCGATGCTGCAGGTTTCCTGAATATGCCGCGCATCAAAGGCATCCATACGGCCATGAAATCCGCCATGCTTGCCGCAGAAGCCGTATTTCCTTTGTTAGAAAACCTCGAAGAAGTGGAAAGCTTCGACAGCGGCAAAGAGGCCACCGATTATCAGCAACGCTTTGAACAAAGTTGGCTGTATCAAGAGCTTTACGCCGCGCGCAATGTCCGTCCGTCATTCAAATGGGGCGTTTACCTCGGCTCCGTCTATACCGGTATCGACCAGATGATTTTCAGAGGCAAAGCCCCGTGGACTTTGAAACATCACGGCAAAGACAACGAGCAGCTCAAAAAAGCCGCTGAATGCAAGCCGATTGACTATCCGAAGCCCGACGGCGTTTTGACCTTCGACCGTTTGAGCAGCGTTTTCCTTGCCAACCTTGCGCACGAAGAAAACCAGCCCGACCATTTGGTGCTGAAAAATCCGCAGGTCATGATAGATGTAAACTACAAAGAATACGCCTCGCCCGAAACCCGCTATTGTCCGGCCGGCGTATATGAAATCGTCGAAGAAAACGGCAATCCGCGCCTGCAAATCAACGCCGCCAACTGTGTTCACTGCAAAACGTGCGACATCAAAGACCCGACACAAAACATCACTTGGATTTGTCCTGAGGGCGCGAGCGGACCGAATTACGGCGGAATGTAATTTACTGTTTTAAAGTCAAAACCTAAAGACCGTCTGAAAAGTTTTAGACGGCCTCTATCCTATTATTTCATCAATGGAAGCATTATGAACACGCACATTTGGCAGGCAGGCCGATTTGAAATCGCCTTAGACAAACCGAAAATCATGGGCATCGTCAATCTGACCCCCGATTCATTTTCCGATGGCGGCACCTATTCGCAAAATGTCCAAATAGCATTGGCACATGCCGAGCAACTGCTGAAAGACGGTGCGGATATTCTCGATATCGGCGGCGAATCTAACCGTCCGGGTTCGGATGATGATGTTTCTCTCGAAGAAGAATGGGCCAGAGTGCAGCCGGTTTTGGCGGAAGTGGCCAAGTGGAATGTTCCCGTCAGCTTGGATACGCGCCACACGGCGATCATGGAAAAAGCCTTGGCGCAAGGCGGCGTGGATATTATCAACGATATTGCCGCATTGAGTGATGACGGCGCAGTCGCCTTGCTGGCGCAACAGCCGACGACAGGCGTGTGTCTCATGCACATGCAGGGTTTGCCCAAAACCATGCAGCTTAATCCGCAATACCAAGATGTTGTCGAAGAAGTCGCGCGTTATTTAAAAGCACGCGCGGCAGAATGCGTTCAAGCAGGCATTGCCCCTGAACGCATCACGCTAGACCCCGGATTCGGTTTCGGCAAAAACCTGCAACACAACATTACCCTGATACAACATTTGCCTGAATTGATGGACGCAACCGGATTCCCACTCCTGATCGGCGTATCGCGAAAAGGTATGATTGGCGAGCTGACAGGCGAACAAGATGCCGCCAAACGCATACACGGCAGCGTCGCAGCCGCTTTGGCCACTGTCGCCCGAGGCGCGCAAATCATCCGTGTTCACGATGTCAAGGCAACATCGGACGCTTTGAAAGTTTGGGAAGCATTGGGCGTATCGGCATAATGCCCGGATAGAAAACCGACAGGCCGTCTGAAACATTTGCCCGGCATCTTGAACAAGCAACAAGTTATGCTATAATCCGCTTCTACTCTTGACGGGTCTGTAGCTCAGGGGTTAGAGCAGGGGACTCATAATCCCTTGGTCGTGGGTTCGAAACCCACCGGACCCACCAAATATTAAAAATGCCCGAGGCTTTTGGCTTCGGGCATTTTTGTATTTATTAGTTTGTGAAGGGTTGGAATATAATGTCGAGTATAGCAATTCGGTTATGTCGTCTAATATGTTTTTTAGGAAAAATCCTTTTTAAAAAAGAAGGAGTAGTTTGGTGGAGTTATTTCCTTATTTTCAGTTTTTTTTAGCATTTTTGTATTTTATTGCAGTTATCATTAATCTAGTAATGCTATATAAAATATTAAAATCAGAAGGGATGGATATAGGTTTTTTTGAATATCTATTTACTCATAGAAGTATGCAATTAAAATTTTTCAAGATACTGTTTGGAATACAAAAAATCTCCAATAAATTTTATTTGAAAATATTAAGAATAAATTTTACGGTTGCTATGATTATTCTTATTTTAGGTTTTTCTGTTGTCTTATATTCGATATATTTAGCATAAAAATTAACCTATCGAATGAAAGTCAGCTATTTAAGCTGTAGAGTGTTTTGTAAACCAATGCCGTCTGAAAATCTCCATTTCAGACGGCATTTTTTATTATTTCAGTAATACCATTTTAGTATGGCTGGATTGTTTTCAGACGGCCTGAAGATTTAGTCGGCCGTTCCGCGTATTTCGTTGATCGGGATGCGCGGTGTATAAAGTATGTCGTAAGTTGGCTTGTCCAGCAGATCTTGCAGTGAGTATTGATCTAAGTGACTGAAAAAAGCTTTGATGGCGCCGGTGATGATACCGGTCAGTCGGCAGGAAGGGGTGATGAGGCATTCGTTGTTGTCGCCCATGCATTCGACGACCTGCATCGGCTCAAGATGGCGTACCACTGCACCGATATTGATGTTTTCAGGATTGTCTGCCAAGCGCAAACCGCCGCCTTTGCCGCGTACGCTGACCAGAAAACCGCCTTTGACTAATGAGGTAACCACTTTCATCAAATGGCTTTTGGAAATATTGTAAGTCTCGGCAATGGTGCCGATATTGACGAGGGTGTCGTCGTTGATGGCGGTATAAACCAATACGCGCAATCCGTAATCGGTATGTTGGGTCAGATACATGGCTGGCTCTTTAGATATTTTTATTATATGTCAAAAGCGTAGTGCTTGGAGAGGGGCTGTTTGACTTTATGTGGGATTGGGTTTCATAATATCTGAAACATTTGAATTAATCCAGTTTGACAAACTGTTACCATTATAACGAACTTATGAAGCCCTTGAAACGCCATCCTGCCTTAATAGAACTTTCCCGCGAACATCATGGCTCGCTGTCGTTGTGCGTCCGTCTCCTGCGTACGCCCGATCAAAGCCATCAGGCGGAGCTGGATCCTCATTTTATTGAGCTTGAGCCACATTTTTTGGAAGAGGAAACCATGTTTGCGCCGTATTGGGATAAAATTGACCCTGCGTTGCGGCAGCGTTTTGAAGGCGATCATGCCAAATTGCGCGCGATGATGGCGCATCCTGAATATATGAATGAATCATGGAATAAGGAGTTTGCTGTTACTTTGCGCGATCATGCGCGCTTTGAGGAGCGCGAGCTTTTCCCTGCGATTGAACCTTTTTTGCCTTTGCCTGAGAATGTGTAACAGGGAAAGGAATCGATGGCCGTCTGAAAAGTTTCAGACGGCCTCTGTTGCTGTTTTATGATGATATAAAAATTGAAGGAACTACCATGACCGATTTGTTCAAACACCCGGTTTGGGCAATGGCCTTCCGCCCGTTTTATTCGTTGGCGGCTTTGTATGGCGCATTGTCTATACTGCTTTGGGGCTTCGGCTTTCAGGGTACGCCTGAGTTGCCGGGTTTTTATTGGCATGCCCATGAAATGATTTGGGGCTATGCCGGATTGGTTGTCATTGCATTTTTATTGACGGCCGTGGCGACTTGGACAGGCCAGCCGCCGACACGCGGTAAGGCGTTGGCCGGTTTGACAGCATTTTGGCTGTTGGCCCGCATTTGTATGTTTATCCCCGGTTGGGGTGTAACGGCAAGCGGCATATTCGGTACGATCTTTTTCTGGTATGGCGCGGTATGCATGGCTTTGCCGGTAATCCGTTCTCAAAACAAGCGCAACTATGTTGCCGTGTTCGCTATTTTTGTTTTGGGCGGCACCCATTTCGCCTTCCATCTGAAAGTGCAGCCGTTTGATGCCATTGCGCTGATGACCGGTTTGCAATCCGGTTTGATTATGGTGGCCGGGTTTATCGGTTTGATCGGTATGCGGATTATCTCGTTCTTTACGTCCAAACGCCTGAACGTGCCGCAAATCCCCAGCCCTCAATGGGTGGCGCACGCATCGCTTTGGCTGCCTATGCTGACCGCCATGCTGATGGCGCATAACATTTTGCCGGGATTGGCCGCGTTGTTTGCTCTGGCTGCCGGTGTGATTTTTACCGTGCAGGTGTACCGCTGGTGGTATAAAGCCGTACTGAAAGAACCTATGCTTTGGATTTTGTTTGCCGGCTATCTGTTTACAGGTTTGGGCTTGATTGCTGTCGGCATTTCTTATTGGATTCCAAGTTTCCTGAATTTGGGTGTGCACCTTATCGGCGTTGGCGGTATCGGCGTGCTGACTTTGGGCATGATGGCGCGAACCGCGCTTGGCCATACCGGCAACTCCATTTATCCGCCGCCTAAAGTGGTTCCTGTCGCCTTTTGGTTGATGATAGCCGCAACGGTTGTCCGTGTTTTGGCTACCTTTGTGAGCGGTACGGCATATACGCACAGTATCCGCTGCTCCGCCGCTTTGTTTGCCGCCTCTTTGCTGTTGTACGCATGGAAATATATTCCTTGGCTGATCCGTCCGCGTTCGGATGGTCGTCCGGGCTAACGGTTTGGCGAAATGAAAAGGCCGTCTGAAAAGTTTCAGACGGCCTTTATTATTGATAATAAAAAAAGCCTTTCAGAATATGAAAGGCTTTTATTGAAACTGTGGCCTCGCCAACAGGAATCGAACCTGTATTTTACGCTTAGGAGGCATACGTTCTATCCGTTGAACTATGGCGAGGCGGTAAAGGAGGGGATTTTAAACCTTTCCGGCAAAAAAAGACAATAAGCCTGCGGCAATCAAAGGGCCGACCGGAATGCCGCCGACAAAGGCAACGCCGATGACCGTGCCGATTAATAATCCGGTTACCAAAACAGGCTGTTCGCTCATCAATGGAACGCCGCGTCCGGCAAGCCAGGCAACCAAAATACCGATAAGGACGGCGGCAATCATTTTAAAATTGATAAACTCGGAAACCGGCGGAATCTGGATTTTACCGGAAACCAGCGGGCTCAATACGCCGATGGTCAGCAGGATGATGCCCAGATGCAAACCGTGTTTTTCCACCAAGGGAAGATATTGCGACAAGGCCGTCTGCTGCATGAGCAGCAATACCGCCGCCGAAATCGTAATCGAGTTGTTGTTGCTGACGACGCCCAAAAAAATCAGCGTAACCAGAAACAAAGGGACAAAGCTGAAATTCATCGGATTAAGATACTCGGGCCAAAGATTCTTTTGCCAGTTGGATCATGGCTTCTTTGACTTCGCTGTCAGGCAATACGTCCAATGAAGCGATGGCTTTGTCGACGGCTTTTTTCGCTTCGGAAATCGAATACGGCAAAGCGTCGGAGTTGACGACATAATCGTGGATTTTTTCAAAATAGCTGCGGTCGGCATTTTCCAAAGCATGGCGCACATCGTTGGCGGCCTGCTCGGAGCCGTTTCGCATCAGGTAAATCAATGGCAGGGTAGGTTTGCCTTCTGCCAAATCGTCGCCGACGTTTTTACCGATTTCTTCGGTTTCGCCTGAATAGTCCAATACATCGTCAATGATTTGGAAAGCTGTACCGACGTACATGCCGTAGTCTTTCAAGGCTTGCTCGTGTTCGGGGGAAGCTTTGCCCAAAATTGCGCCGACTTGAGCGGCCGCTTCAAACAATTTTGCTGTTTTGTATTGGATAACTTGGACGTATTGCTCTTCGGTAATATCCGTATTGCCGATGTTCATCAGCTGCATGACTTCGCCTTCGGCGATGATGTTGGTCGCATCGGCCATCACTTCCAAAATACGCATGCTGCCCGAACCAACCATCAGTTGGAAGGCGCGTGTATAGAGGAAGTCGCCGACCAAAACGGCCGCCGCGTTGCCGAAGAGGTTGTTTGCGGTTTTACGGCCGCGGCGCAATTCGCTTTCGTCAACGACATCGTCGTGCAGGAGGGTGGAGGTGTGGATGAATTCCACCATCGCCGCCAGCGAATACAGCTTTTCATCGTCATGCCCGACTGCTTTGCCTGCCAAAATGGTAATAATCGGACGCAGTCGCTTACCGCCCGCGCTGATGATGTATGTGCCGATTTGCGAAATCAGCGCGACATCGGATTGAACAGCTTGGTTGATGACCGTGTTCACTTTGGCAAGGTCATCGGGCAGGTGGCGTTGGAAGTAAGGCAGGTTTTCGAGCATAAAACATTCTCTGTTGATAAAACGGAGCGGAGGCTCCAATGAATCTGTTTAAACCCGTACATTCGGTCGGGGTAGTGATGTTGCATAAAGATATCAGCAATCCAGCGCGTGATTATATCAGTTAAAAAGCATGCAACATATCTTTCAGACGGCCTTTTTAGTTGTAAATAAAATAAATTTTGACAAAACAGGCAAATAGAAATAGAATAGCTCGTTTCGCACATGGTGTGCGGAATGTTAACCTAATTCTCATGGAGTTGAGTATGTACGCGGTCGTAAAAACCGGCGGTAAACAATACAAAGTTTCCGTTGGCGAAAAATTGAAAGTAGAACAGATACCAGCCGAACTCGACAGCCAAATCGAACTGACTGAAGTTTTGATGATTGCTGACGGCGAATCTGTAAAAGTAGGCGCACCTTTTATCGAAGGCGCAAAAGTAACAGCCAAAGTCGTTGCTCATGGTCGTGGCGAGAAAGTACGCATTTTCAAAATGCGTCGTCGCAAACACTACCAAAAACGCCAAGGCCATCGCCAAAATTTCACCCAAATCGAAATCGTGGCAATCGCCTAATTTCAAGTAAGTTCAGGAGTATTACAAATGGCAAGTAAAAAAGCAGGCGGTAGCACCCGCAACGGTCGCGATTCAGAAGCCAAACGCTTGGGCGTTAAAGCCTACGGCAACGAGCTGATTCCGGCAGGCTCCATCATCGTTCGTCAACGCGGTACTAAATTCCACGCAGGTGACAACGTAGGCATGGGCAAAGACCACACTTTGTTTGCTAAAGTCGACGGTTACGTTGAATTCAAAACCAAAGGCGCGCTGAACCGTAAAACCGTCAGCATCCGTCCTTACACCGGTTCTGAAGAATAATCGTTTTACGATTGAAAGCCGCATTCCCTTTTCGGAATGCGGTTTTTGTTTATCTGAATGTTTGTCCGTTTGATAAAATCCGTATGTCGTGAAGCTTGATTTATATTAAGGCCAAAGTAAAAACGCGCTTACAATTGATAACATTTGTTTTATTCTATCAATGCTTTCTATATAATCTATCAAATGCCTTTGATTTACCCTCATGTAGCTAAACACAGTAAACTTAAGGCCGTCTGAAAAAATCCGTATCAGTTGAATACAAGGAATTCCTCCCATGAGCTTACACAGTGATATTCTCGTCGTCGGCGCAGGCCCTGCCGGATTAAGTTTTGCCGCAGAGTTGGCCGGAAGCGGGTTGAACATAACCCTGATTGAAAGAAGTCCTTTAGAAGTGTTGCAAAATCCGCCGTATGACGGCCGTGAAATCGCACTGACGCACTTGTCGCGCGAAATCATGCAGCGATTGGGTATGTGGGATTTGATTCCGAAAGACGAAATTTATCCTTTGCGCGATGCCAAAGTGTTGAACGGTCATTCCGATTACCAGCTCCACTTCCCGCAACCGACTGAGGCGCGCGGCGAGCCTGCCGATTGCTTGGGCTATTTGATTTCCAATCACAACATCCGTAAAGCCGCTTATGAAGTCGTTTCCAAATTGGACAACGTGAAAATTCTGACCGGCACCAATGTTAAAGAAGTTAAAACTTCCGACAATGAGGCGCAAGTTATTTTGGAAAGTGGCGAAGTATTGACCGGCCGTCTGTTGTTGGCCGCCGATAGTCGCTTCTCGCAAACGCGCCGTCAACTGGGCATTTCTTCAGATATGCACGATTACAGCCGCACCATGTTTGTGTGCCGCATGAAGCATACTCTGTCCAACCTGCATACCGCATATGAATGCTTCCACTACGGCCGCACCATTGCGTTACTGCCTTTGGAAGAACACTTGACCAATACCGTGATTACGGTGGACAGCGATAAAGCCGAAACGATTAAAAATATGTCGCCGGAAGAGTTGGCAGCCAGCGTGAAAGAGCAACTTAAAGGCCGTTTGGGTGATATGGAATTGGTCAGCACCATTCACAATTATCCTTTGGTCGGTATGATTGCCCAACGTTTCTACGGCAAACGCAGCGCGTTGATCGGCGATGCCGCAGTCGGTATGCATCCGGTGACGGCGCACGGTTTCAACTTGGGTCTGGCAAGTGCCGATCTTTTGGCTAAATTGGTTCTCGAAGCCGAGCAACGCGGTCAGGATATTGGTGCGAAGAGTCTGCTGGAAAAATACAGCACCAAGCATATGTTGCATGCCCATCCGATTTACCACGGCACCAATATGCTGCTGAAACTCTTTACCAATGAAACTGCTCCAGCGAAACTGCTGCGCGGTTTGGTATTGCGTGCAAGTAATAACTTCCCACTGCTGAAAAAACTGATTACCAAACAATTGACTGGTTAATTGTTTAAAACATAAAAGGCCGTCTGAACGATTAAAGTTTCAGACGGCCTTGTTTTTTATCTACTGCTTATTTGGCTAAAACTGATTCGGGCATTTCTTGACGGACGTTTAAGGAAGTCAGCTTTTTGGTCAAGATGCTCAATACGATGCCGTAGGCAGGCAGGAAGAAGAGGGTGCAGATGGCGAGTTTGAACAGATAATCGACAAATGCGATGCCCTGCCAATTTGCCGCCATAAATTCATCGTTGCTTGCATAAAAGGCAACGGCGAAAAACACCAGCGTGTCCAAAGCATTGCCGACAACGGTGGAAGCAGTAGGGGCAATCCACCATGATTTCAGACGGCGTAATCTGTTGAACACGAAAATATCGAGGATTTGCCCAAGCGCATAGGCGGAAAAGCTGGCCAATGCGATACGGCCGACGAAGGTGTTAAATTCGGTTAAAGATGCCCAGCCTGTCCAGTTGCCGTCATGAAAGAGGACGGAGAAGACGTAAGAGAGCAGCAGGGCGGGGAACATAACCCAAAAAATAATCCGCCTCGCCAACGGCGCGCCGAAAATGCGCACTGTCAGGTCGGTAGCGAGGAAGATAAAGGGGAAGGAAAATGCGCCCCAAGTGGTAAAGATACCGAAAGTTTGAAAGGGGAACTGCACCAGATAGTTGCTGGCGGCAATAATAAAAATATGGAAAAGCACCAGCCAGAAGAGCGCTTTCTTCTGCTGTGCGGCGGTAAATTCGTACATGGAAATCTTTCGGAGTTTTTCAGACGGCATGAGGCCTTGCGAGACTGTGCAATAGAGAAAGTCTTGCAATGAAAAGGGCGTTAGGCCGTCTGAATAGGATTATTGTGTATCGTGCTCAAACAGGCGTTTGCGTGCCAAAGCTTCAAACTCTGTGCCTGCTTTGCCGTAGTTGGCAAACGGGTGAATGGCGATGCCGCCGCGCGGTGTGAATTCGCCGAATACTTCGATGTATTTCGGATCCATCAGGGCGATGAGGTCTTTCATGATGATGTTGACGCAGTCTTCATGGAAGTCGCCGTGGTTGCGGAAGCTGAAGAGATAGAGTTTCAGGGATTTGCTTTCCACCATTTTGATATGGGGGATGTAGCGGATGTAGATGGTGGCAAAGTCGGGCTGGCCGGTCATCGGGCAGAGGCTGGTGAACTCGGGGCAGACGAATTTGACGAAATAGTCGTTGTCGGGATGTTTGTTGTCGAACGCTTCCAAAATTTCAGGCGCGTATTCGCTCGGGTATTGGGTTTTCTGGTTGCCCAAAAGGGAGATGCCTTGCAGCTCTTCGTTGTTGCGGAACATGAGGTTTCCTTAGTTTTTTAATGTGGGAGGTTTTCGAACCACGGGGTGCGGATTGTAATATAAATTGCATGGCTTGTGCGGATTTTATAGCGATGAATCAGCAAGATAGGTTTCAGACGGCCTGTTTTGTATTTTATGAAACCTGTTTTCAGCTTTACAATAGCAGCCAATCAACAGGCCGTCTGAAAGTATTTGTATGTCTTTAGCCCAACCCAAACGTATTCTGATCATCAAATTGCGCCATCATAGCGATGTGCTTTTGAGCACGCCGGTGGTCGATGCGCTGAAAACCCGTTTCCCCGATTGCGAAATCGATATGCTGGTGTATGCCGGTACGGGGCAGCTGATTGCCGATAATCCGCAGATTGCGCAGATTTTTACCATTGATCGAAATTGGAAGAAGCTGGGTGTATTCAAGCAGTTGGCGTGTGAGAAAAATCTTTTGTCTAAGCTGAAGGCGCGCGATTATGACTGGGCTTTCAACCTGTCCGACCAATGGCGCGCGGCAATAATCGCCAAACTGTGCGCCCGTTGCAGCGTGGGTTTGGACTGCATCAAGCGCGACGGTTTCTGGTGGCGTTTCTGTCATGATTTTATCAACCATGAGCTTGATACCAGCCATCATATCGTTGAAAACCAGTTGAATATCCTCGCGCCGCTTATCCAGCCGGAAGACGTGGCCGATGCGAAGGTACGCCTTTGGGTGGCACAAGATGCAAGGGAAAGCATGCGGCAGAAATTGCGTGAGCAGGGTTGGAGCGGCGAAGATTATGTGTTGCTGCACCCGGGTGCGCGTTGGCATTTCAAATGTTGGGAAGACGGCAAAAACGCCGCTATCGTACAGCTTCTGCTCAACAGCGGACAGAATGTCGTATTGACTGCTTCTCCCAACACTGTCGAGCAATACATGCTTCAGGAAATTATAGGCCGTCTGAATATTCCTGAAGGCAGAAAAGTATATGTGCTGTCCGGATGCTTGAGTCTGCGTGAATTGGCGGCGGCCATTGAGGGCGCCAAGCTGTTTGTCGGTGTCGATTCCGCACCGATGCACATCGCCGCAGCTTTGGATAAACCGCAAATCGCTTTGTTTGGCGCGTCATGGGTGGATAAATGGCGTCCGTATTCCGAAGAGGCCGAAGTCATTTATGCCGGCGATTATGCCGAATTGCCTCACCCCGACAGTATCGATACCAACGATCCGACACGTTTGTTGAAAGCGATTCCGTTGCAGGATGTATGGGACAGAATTTCGGCCAAATTGGAGGCTTAAAACCGCTTACCACGATCCGTTAAACGTTTTAGCTTTGCGCCAAAACGCCCATTTGGAACGGCGGCCGATTTCCAGCGTGCCTCCGTTTTCGCCGTCTGTAGCAATGCAAACGGTTTTCAGACGGCCTGATGCGAGTGCGTCCCATAAAGGCGTAAACCAACGGGTTTCCCAGCTTTCCAAAATATCTTTGTATGCCCAAACATCGCCTGTCTGTAAGGTGGAAACCAAGTCGTCCAAAAAGATAAGGCCGTCTGAAACCGTGTTGCCTGTTTCTTGAATCATTTCAAACCAAGCCTTCAAATCATACGGCGCATCGAGTTTGGGCGTATCCGAAAAACGCGCCCATGCGCTGTCTGAAGCGACGATATCCGCAGACTGTGTACCGTCCACGTCATTCCACAGCCACAAACCGTTGATTTCCGGCAATCCTTGTTGTTCACGCGCTTGGTTAATCGGATGCGTGTGGAGAAACATTTGGATTTCCGTCTGCATGGCCAACCAAGACACCGCATCCTTGCCGTGCGCCTGACCGTCCATTTCCGGCTGTCCGCACACATCCAAAACACATTCTGCGCCCCAATCTTCAATCTTCGGCATACTGAGCAGCCACATGCTTTCGCAAAGCGGCTCGAATTGCCAATCTTTAGCTTGATAAAACGCCGACAAATCCGCACATAACCGTTGAGCCTCCTCTTTTTGGATGCCGATAAACTCGCCGCTGATAATGTTGACATGGTGCATGCCCATCTGTTGCCAAACCGGAGAGGCAAAAGCGGCTGTGCGTTTTTGGCTTGTGTGGCGTAAACGCTGCACTTGGGTAATGAGGCTGCCGCTCCACAAATGGCGGCCGTAAAATTCAGACGGCCTGAGTGTTTCTTTGCGTAATATGCCGTAACGCAAAAGACGGTTAAAAGCAGGTAAGGCAAGCGCAGGAACGGATTCGTCGGCAAAGCGGTTGAGCGAGGGGAGGGCGAGGGTCAGCTTCATAAGCGCAAATAGATAGAAAAAGCGTTATTTTACGCGACAAATGATGCATTTCGGAACCTTGCCTTTACGCCCTGAAAAAGAGCCGTTCAGACGGCCGGTTTGGAAAAAATGAGCTGTCATGCTAGAATGCGTGGCGTAAATTTCAGAAAAACAGGGTGTAAATCAACACAATAGCCCTGATAATAACGTCAATCTCAAACACGACCTCATTCATTCCGAATGAAAACCTGATTTTCAGATCGGAAAAAAGACTCAAAGTCCTTTATCCCCAAAACTGTTTAAACCAGCAGGCGGTCGCAGCAGGCCGGATGTGCCGGCATTCTGCAAACTTTAAAAAAACAGACCGCCCCATTAAGGATAACGCGTGATTAAAAACAAATATTCCACTCGATTCAAAGCAACCCTCTTAGCGTTTCTGCTGCCGGCTTCAGGCATCATGACCGCATACGCCATTACCGACCCTCAACCAGCACATACCGATTTCAAAGTCGAGCGTATTTCCGAAGAGCTGCCTGCCGTTTATGTGGAAACCAATACCTATCAATCCAGCTATTGGGTGCAAGAAGCCGTCCAAGCCGGCGACTCTTTGGCAGACGTTTTGACGCGCATGGGTGTCAACCAAGAAGACATCAAGCAAATCATGGCGAAAAACAATGCCAACCTCGACATGAAAAACCTGCGGACCAACCAATCCGTCAACATCCGTATCGATTCTTCAGGCCAAGTGACCGACGTTCAATTCTTTACCGATGAAGAATTGGAACGCAACTTGGTCGCTTTGGAAAAAGTCAAAGGCAAATGGCGCATCTCCAATGCCGAAATCGACATGAAAACCATGCCGACCCTGCGTTCCGTGAAAATCCGTACTTCCGCCATCGGTGATATGCTCCGTGCCGAAATCCCTTCCGAAGTGTATATCCAGCTCAAAGAAATCTTTGCCGATTCGTTCAATATGAGCGACTTGGGCGAAGGCGATACCGTGCGTCTTTTGTACAACAGCATGTATTTCCGCGGCCAGCAAATGGCGGTCGGCGATATTTTGGCGGCTGAAGTGGTTAAAGACGGCAAAACCTACCAAGCCTATTATTACAGCCAAGGCAAAGGCGACGAAGAAAGCGGTAGCTACTACGACCAAAACGGTAAGTCCCTGCAACAAAAAGCAGGCTTTAATACCGAGCCTGTTGCATACACGCGCATTTCTTCCCCGTTTGGCTACCGTGTCCACCCGGTCCTGCATACCGTCCGTATGCACACCGGTATCGACTATGCCGCGCCGACCGGCACCCCGATTAAGGCCGCTGCCGACGGTGAAGTGATTTTCAAAGGTTGGAAAGGCGGCTACGGTAACACCGTGATGATTCGCCATGCCAACGGTGTGGAGACCCTGTACGGCCACATGAGCGCGTTCAGCCCTGCCGACGGCAGAGTCCGTGCCGGCGAAGTGATTGGTTTTGTCGGTACAACCGGCCGTTCGACCGGTCCGCACCTGCATTACGAAGCACGCGTCAACGGTCAGCCGGTCAACCCGACTACCGTCGCCTTGCCGACGCCGAAATTGACCCCAACCAATATGGCCGCATTCCGCAAACAGCAAAAAGATGCCAGCACGATGTTGTCTGCCATCCGTTCTTTGCCGGTTTCCGTAGCGCAGTTGGATTAAATAAGATAAAGGCCGTCTGAATAAGGTTTCTTTCAGACGGCCTTTCCTATTAAAATCGATACCCTCATCAAGCCCACGTTTACTCAGAGAAAACTTATGTCCGCTTATCAGCCCATTATCCAATCCCTGCTTGATACCGACCTGTACAAATTCACCATGCTGCAAGTCGTGTTGCACCAATTCCCGCAAACCCACAGCCTCTACGAATTCCGTTGCCGCAACAAAGAGATGGTATATCCGCTGGCCGATATCCAAGAAGACTTGGAACGCGAACTCGACTCCCTGTGCCAGCTGCGCTTTACCCATGACGAACTCGACTATCTGCGCAGCCTGCGCTTTATCAAAAGCGACTTTGTCGATTATCTCGAACTTTTCCAACTCCAACGCCGCTTCGTCCAAGTCAGCCCTGACGATCAAGGCCGTCTGAATATCCGCATCGAAGGCCCGATGATACAGGCGATGTTCTTCGAGATTTTCATTCTTGCCATCGTCAACGAACTCTATTTCCGCCGCTTGGAAACGCCTGCCGTCATTGAAGAAGGCGAGCGCCGTTTGCAGGCCAAAGCGCAACAGCTGAAAGAAATTGCAGCTACACAAAATCCGAATGATCCGCCGTTCCTTATTTCCGATTTCGGCACGCGCCGCCGCTACACCCTCGCATGGCAGGAACACGTTATCCGCACCTTATTAGAAGCCGCTCCCGATATCGTGCGCGGTACCAGCAACGTTTATCTGGCCAAAAAAATCGGCATCACACCCATCGGCACCATGGCGCACGAGTTCCTCCAAGCCTTCCAAGCCTTGGACGTACGTTTGCGCAATTTCCAAAAAGCCGCGCTGGAAAGCTGGGTACACGAATACCGCGGCGACCTCGGCATTGCCCTGACCGACGTAGTCGGCATGGATGCCTTCTTGCGTGACTTCGATCTTTACTTCGCCAAACTCTTCGACGGCCTGCGCCACGACAGCGGCGATCCTTATGTTTGGGGCGACAAAGCCTACGAACATTACAAAAAACTCAAAATCGACAGCCGCACCAAAATGCTGACCTTTTCAGACGGCCTTGATATTGAGCGTTCATGGGCGTTGCACCAATACTTCAAAGACCGTTTCAAAACCAGTTTCGGTATCGGTACCAACCTGACCAACGACTTGGGACACACGCCTTTGAACATTGTCTTGAAGCTTGTCGAGTGTAACGGCCAATCCGTTGCCAAGCTCTCCGACTCCCCGGGCAAAACCATGACCACCAACAACACCTTCCTCGCTTACCTGCGTCAAGTGTTTGATGTACCGGAGCCGGAAGAGAAAGCCTAAAAACAAAGGCCGTCTGAAATATTCAGACGGCCTTTTTAATTAATCCATATCGCTTTCGGGTAATTCTGCCGAACCCATGCGGCGCAGGATGATATTGGTTTTGTTGTGCATCCGTTTGCTCTTAGGGTGGTCTGCGTAAAACAGCGGAGCCGGAACGCGTGCCGTGAGCTTGGCGGCTTGTTGGCGGGTGAGGGCGGAGGCAGGTTTCTTGTAGAAATACTGGGACGCTGCTTCCGCGCCGAATACGCCGTAGTGCCATTCGATTGAGTTCAGATACAGCTCAAAAATGCGGTCTTTGTCGGTAACTGCTTCCATCATCGCCGTAATCGCCGCTTCTTCGCCTTTACGGATATAGCTGCGGCTTTCGTTGAGAAACAGGTTTTTCGCCAGTTGCTGGCTGATGGTCGAACCGCCGGCTTTGACTTCGCCGCTTTGCTTATTGCGTTTCATGGCGTATTTGATGCCGTTCCAGTCAAAGCCGCTGTGTTCGGCAAAGTTGGCGTCTTCGGAAGCAATCAGGGCTTTTTTGAGGTTGACTGAGATTTGGTCGTAAGGCACCCAGCGGTAATCCAGCTCGACATCGCGGCCTTCTTTTGCAAACTGGCTCATGCGCATGGACATGAAGGCGGTTTTGCTGGGCGCGACGGCGCGGTAGATAATGATGTTGCCGTACACATAAGCGTTGAAGAAAATGAAGATACCGATGGGCAGGGCAATCAGCCATTTGATGATGCGGAACATGGTTACAGGGCTTTCATGTATTCGATAACAGGGCGGATATCGGGCGTAAATCCGCGCCAAATATGGTAGGAGGCGGCAGCCTGACCGACCAGCATACCCAGGCCGTCTGAAACTTCGGCCGCGCCGTTGCTTTGGGCAAAGTTCAAAAACGCCTGCGCCGCTTCGCCGTAAACCATATCGTAGGCAAGGCGGCAGTTGCGGAAAATTTCAGGGCTGACGGCAGGAAGCTGACCGCTCAAACCGCCGGACGTGCCGTTGATGATGATATCAAAACTGCCGTTCAAATCCTCTATCGGGACGGCTTCAATGTCGAAAAGCTGTGCTAATTCCTCGGCTTTGGCATGAGTACGGTTGGCAATGACGATACGGGCAGGGCGGTGTTCTTTCAAAACCGGAATCACGCCGCGCACCGCGCCGCCCGCGCCCAAAAGCAAAATGGTTTTGCCCTCGATGGCAATATTTTTAACCTGCGTGATGTCGTTGGCCAAACCGATACCGTCGGTGTTGTCGCCGCGTATTCTGCCGTCTTCCAACCACACCAGCGTATTGACCGCGCCGGCAGCCAAAGCGCGTTCGGAATGTTCGTCCGCCAGTGCAAAAGCTTCCTGCTTGAACGGAACGGTTACATTCGCACCTTGCCCACCCTCGGCGCGAAACGCCGCAACAGCCTCGGCAAAGCCGCTGATTTCGGCACAAATGCGCTCATATTCAATGGCTGCGCCTTCTTGCAGCGCAAACTGCTGATGGATTTGCGGCGATTTACTGTGTGCAACGGGATTGCCGAAAACGGCGTAACGGGGGAGGGTAGTCATGGTCGTGTTCCAAAAATAGGACAGCTATTTTATAACGGCGGCGTACAGATGGAAACGATGCCGTCTGAAACGGTTGTCAGGTAGCATGATGGAATATTTGTTTCTTGAAAAAAAGTCATTTCTTTTTTACAATTTAACTTTATTTTTTACAATTTAACTTTATTTTGTTGACAAGGACGAAAGGGGCAGACATGAAAAAGATGTTGTGCTTAGCAGTATTTGCATTAGGGTTGGCAATGCCGGCGGTGGCGGCGGATTGGGTGTTGGTAAGTATTGACAGTAATGACGCTTTTGCTATCTTTGGTGATGCAGACAGCCGTACGGACGATAGAGCATGGTTTGAAACAAGGTATACCAAGCCGAAAAAGACTGGCGATGGAAAATTTTATAATACAACTAAAAGGTTGGAAGAAATGGATTGCAGTGGTAAACGTTCTAGGATTTTGACGATAACGTTGTATTCCAAATCGGGAAACTCTATCGGCTCTGAGACAGCATCCTATGCCGAATGGAGTTATGTTATTCCCGGTACGGTTGGAGAGAGTATGTACAAATTTGTCTGCAACGGCTATCCTCGCTGACCGTTTTTAAACCAAAAACAGATGCCGTCTGAACTGCTTTCAGACGGCATCTGTTTTGTCGGCATTCGGACAAAAGGGCGGGCATTCTGCTTTGGAACAGACAAACCGAAGCATATTGTTGACAATCTTGCCGTCTGAAACTATATTTCATTGCGTAAAAACGGGTGCCCTGATGTATTTCAGACGGCCTTACCGTGGTAGAATAACAACTTAAACCTATTCCCTCAGGAGCTGAAGATGTCCATCAAAGACGCTGTAAAACTGATTGAAGAAAGCGAAGCCCGCTTCGTAGATTTGCGCTTTACCGATACCAAAGGCAAGCAGCACCACTTTACCATCCCCACCCGCATCGTCCTCGACGATCCCGAAGAATGGTTCGAAAACGGTCAAGCGTTTGACGGTTCGTCCATCGGCGGTTGGAAAGGTATTCAGGCTTCCGATATGCAGTTGCGTCCCGATGCGTCTACAGCCTTCATTGATCCTTTCTATGACGATACCACCGTTGTCTTTACCTGCGACGTTATCGATCCGGCCGACGGCCAAGGCTATGACCGCGACCCCCGCTCTATCGCACGCCGCGCCGAAGCCTATTTGAAATCTTCCGGTATCGGCGACACTGCCTATTTCGGTCCAGAGCCTGAATTCTTCGTTTTTGACGGCGTAGAATTTGAAACCGACATGCACAAAACCCGTTACGAAATCACTTCCGAAAGCGGCGCATGGTCAAGCGGCCTGCACATGGACGGTCAAAATACCGGCCACCGTCCGACCGTCAAAGGCGGTTACGCACCTGTTGCACCGATTGACTGTGGCCAAGACCTGCGTTCTGCCATGGTCAATGTTTTGGAAGAACTCGGCATCGAAGTGGAAGTGCATCACGCCGAAGTTGGCACCGGCAGCCAAATGGAAATCGGCACGCGCTTCGCCACCTTGGTTAAACGCGCCGACCAAACCCAAGACATGAAATACGTCATCCAAAACGTTGCCCACAACTTCGGCAAAACCGCCACCTTCATGCCCAAACCCATCATGGGCGACAACGGCAGCGGTATGCACGTTCACCAATCCATTTGGAAAGACGGTCAAAACCTGTTCTCAGGCGACGGCTATGCCGGTTTGTCCGATACCGCCCTTTATTACATCGGCGGCATCATCAAACACGCCAAAGCCCTGAACGCGATTACCAATCCGTCCACCAACTCCTACAAACGCCTCGTGCCGCACTTTGAAGCGCCGACCAAGCTGGCATACTCCGCCAAAAACCGTTCCGCTTCCATCCGCATTCCGTCTGTGAACAGCAGCAAAGCACGCCGTATCGAAGCGCGTTTCCCTGATCCGACCGCCAACCCATACTTGGCATTTGCCGCCCTGCTGATGGCCGGTTTGGACGGTATTCAAAACAAAATCCATCCGGGCGACCCAGCCGATAAAAACCTGTACGACCTGCCTCCGGAAGAAGATGCATTGGTGCCAACCGTTTGCGCTTCTTTGGAAGAAGCACTGGCAGCCCTCAAAGCCGACCACGAATTCCTCCTGCGCGGCGGTGTGTTCAGCAAAGACTGGATCGACAGCTACATCGCCTTCAAAGAAGAAGATGTCCGCCGTATCCGTATGGCACCTCATCCGCTGGAATTTGAAATGTATTACAGCCTGTAAAACAGCAAAGGCATTTTAAATAGGAAATCAAAGGCCGTCTGAAACTGGATTTGAAGTTTCAGACGGCCTTTGGGCTTGAAATAGATAGGGCGATTGAATTAGGTATGATAGCGAGCAGCAATGAATCATGCCGTTTGAAGCCTTTATGGAATCGTTGCCTTGTGTTAAATTGTACTAACGGAATCATTTAATCAAAAAGGTTGGGCAAAATGAATAAGATAATTGGTTTGGCCATTGCTGCGGTATTTGGTTTGAGCGCGTGCAGTAATTTAGATCACAAAACCGCACACGAGGTAATGTCGATTTCCAATGACCGTATTTTAAAAGAAGATCGCAGCTTTAACATCACAGGCAGCTCTCGAATATATATCAGCCCATTGGCTGAAGCTGTATTGGCTGATGAAAAGGTGGAAAAGAAAGCCGAAGAGAAAGCAAAGGATGCCAAAGTCAAAGAGGGGGAGGCGGCAGCCTCTATGAAGGTTGCTCAAGAAGACGACGCTGCTTTGGAGCAGGAGTTTTCTGAACGAGAAGAGGCTGAGTTCCGCAATGCAATGCTTGATGCCTTGCCGGACGGCAATATCGCACAAGTTGCCGTTGATTATCTGGATAAATATCCTGCCATATCCAGTTACATGGAAGGGGTTCATCTGAATTATGAGTCGGCAGTTGATTTGTCAACGCGTCAATTTGAGATGATTCCTGAATTGGTCATCAACAACCACAATGAAAAACTTAGTATCAAACTTCCTATGAAGTTAGATGCGGAAAAATGGGAAATTTATGTTGATCTGCCTGCCAGCGTGTCTGCCATTGTTAATGTGTACACTGATGAGAAAATCGGCAAACGTTTGATTAAAGAACCTTTAAAAGTGAGTTTGAAAGAAATCGGTGATTCGAAACACATGCCTTTTGATCATATTGCAGAGGCGGGAGTACGTGCTTTTTTGAGTGCCAATAAGGCTATGCCTGCCGATGCATATGTATTTAAAGAAATGGATGCCTTTGGTAAGGCAAACCATGCACGCTATCGTGTACGTCATGTCATGAAACCGGAGTATGATTCTGTCGTAATGAAGGCAATGGCTAAGGCTTTTGATGAAGAATTGTCGAAATTACAGAAAACGCCTCAACCAGGGTCAACAGAAGAAGATTATAAAAATGCGCGGGAATTTTTCAGTATGTCTGTCAACATAAGTGATAACCAGCCACTTAGCTTCCAGCGGATATTCGGTAACAATCTTGTTGTCGACTATTATCTCGACCGCAAAGGCCGCATGTTGGCTTCCCGCATGTATATGCAAATCAACGGCACACATAAGGCCATTAATATTATCGGCGACAGTGTGTACAGCAATTACGGCAAACCAGTCTTCAAATTGAATCCGCAAGGTAAGGGCATTACTTGGAAAGAGCTGAAAGAGTTTTTCAGTTCGAATAAAAAAGAAGACGATTAAAGCCTCAGGCCGTCTGAAAGGATATTTTCTGTTTTCAGACGGCATGTTTGATAAGGAAAACCATGTTTGCAAATTTTGATTTAGGCGTATTTCTGCTGGCAGTATTGCCCGTGTTGTTGGCCATTACCGTGCGCGAAGTGGCACGCGGTTATACGGCGCGGTATTGGGGTGACCATACCGGCGAGCAGTTTGGGCGTTTGACCCTCAATCCGCTGCCGCATATCGATCCTGTCGGTACGATTGTCGTGCCGCTGGTGTGTCTGATGATAGGCAGTTTTCTGTTCGGCTGGGCGCGTCCTATGCCCATCGATTCGCGCAATTTCCGCGATCCGCGCCGTGCGTGGCGTTGGGTGTCGATTTCAGGTCCGATTGCCAATCTGATTTTGGCATTCTTCTGGGGCTTTGTCGTCGTATTTTCCGCGTATGTGCCTGAGTCTTATCAAGCGCCGTTGGTGCAGATGGCCGGTTACGGCGTGATGGTAAACTCGATTTGGGTCGCATTCAGCCTGATTCCGATTTTACCTTGGGACGGCGGTATTTTTATCGATACCTTCCTTAACGCCAAACAGTCCATGCAGTTCCGTAAAATTGAGCCATACGGCACATGGATTATCCTGATCCTGTTGTTTACCGGCCTGCTGGCCAAACTAATTTGGCCGATTATCGCCATGATTCAGGCCGCAGTGCAGATGGTTGTTATGCTGTTTATTTAAATATTGTGGCTGAAAAGGCCGTCTGAAACTCAGTTCCAGACGGCCTTTTTCATTGTGCAACATGTAAATACGATTGGAAAAGTTGCTTAAAAATTGTACAATTTCAGCCCTTTCAATTTGGCGCACACATCATGCACATCGGTGGCTATTTCATTGACAACCCCATCGCACTTGCCCCCATGGCAGGCATTACGGACAAACCGTTCCGCCGGATTTGCCGCGAGTTTGGCGCAGGGTGGGCGGTATGCGAAATGCTGACTAGCGATCCAACGCTGAGACATACCAAAAAGACCTTGCGCCGTAGCGATTTTGAAGGCGAGGGCGGAATTGTAGCCGTGCAGATTGCCGGCAGCGATCCGCAGCAGATGGCGGAAGCCGCGCGGTATAACGTCGGCTTGGGTGCGCAGGTCATTGATATAAACATGGGCTGTCCGGCCAAAAAAGTCTGCAATGTGCAGGCAGGCAGCGCATTAATGCAAAACGAGCCTTTGGTTGCCGAAATCTTGGAAGCCGTTGTCAACGCGGTGGACGTACCCGTTACCCTCAAAACCCGTTTGGGCTGGCACGACGAACATCAAAACTTGCCGACCATCGCCAAAATTGCCGAAGAATCAGGCATTGTAGCCCTTGCCATCCACGGCCGCACCCGTACGCAGATGTACAAAGGCGAAGCGCGTTACGAACTGATTGCCGAAACCAAAGGCCGTCTGAGCATCCCCGTTTGGGTCAATGGCGATATCACTTCGCCGCAAAAAGCCGCCTCCGTCCTCAAGCAAACCGCCGCCGACGG
Organism: Neisseria sp. HMSC056A03; assembly: GCF_001815685.1. Taxonomy (NCBI): domain Bacteria; kingdom Pseudomonadati; phylum Pseudomonadota; class Betaproteobacteria; order Neisseriales; family Neisseriaceae; genus Neisseria; species Neisseria sp. HMSC056A03. Next base: position 8,042 of record NZ_KV821600.1, on the reverse strand, counting down.
CATCATGATAGGGCGCGGCGCACAAGGCAGGCCGTGGCTTTTCCGTGATTTAAAACATTACGCCGAACACGGCGTTTTGCCGCCGGCCTTGAGCTTGGCAGAATGCAACGCCACCATTTTGAACCACATCCGCGCCATGCATGAATTTTATGGCGAAATTGCCGGCGTGCGCATCGCCCGCAAACACATCGGCTGGTATATCGATGAAATGCCCGACGGCGAACAAACATGCCGGGAAATCAACCGCTTGGATAGCGCCGCGGCACAATACGACACCCTTGCCGCCTATCTTGAGACGCTTTTAGAGAAAACCGACCGTTGGGTATGCCATTATCGGAAAGGCTGAAGGGTTTCAGACGGCCTCATCATTTAAAAACAAATCCAAAGAAAGACATGACGATGAATCAAACAACGACTGACATTGCGCAATGTATTGAACAAAACTTACGACAATACTTCAAAGACTTGGATGGTACGGAACCTTGCGGCGTGTACGATATGGTGTTGCACCAAGTCGAAAAGCCGATGCTGATTTGCGTGATGGAACAATGCGGCGGCAACCAATCTAAAGCGGCGGCCATTTTGGGGTTAAACCGCAATACCTTGCGTAAAAAGCTGCAGCAGCATGGTTTGTTGTAATAGGGAGGATAGGACGGACATTTCTGCCTGCCTATAATGAAAGAACCGGCCATGTCATTTATCCATTAGTTAGATATTTTTGGATTTGCTGACACAATCAAAATAAAAACAGCTTGAAAAGGCTTCAGGCCGTCTGAAAACCAGAGAAGAAACGATTAATTTTTTTACCATGAGTTGAACCATGCTTTACCAAATACTCGCATTGTTAATCTGGGGCAGCTCGTTTATCGCTGCCAAGTATTCCTACGAGATGCTCGACCCGACGCTGATGGTTGAGGCGCGGCTGTTGATTGCCGCGTTGATGGTGCTGCCGTCGTGCCGCCGTCATTTGGGTAGGATTCCGCGGAGCGAGTGGAAGCCGTTGTTGTGGATTTCCTTTGTAAACTACGTTGTCGTTTTGATGCTCCAGTTTATCGGTTTGAAATATACATCCGCTGCCAGCGCGATTACCATGGTGGGGTTGGAGCCTTTGCTGGTGGTCTTTGTTGGTCATTTCTTCTTCAACGACAAAGCCAAACTTTACCACTGGATTTGCGGCGCGGTGGCGTTTGCAGGCGTGGGCATGATGGTAATGGGCGGTGCAGAAGAGGGCGGTACGATTGACTGGTTCGGCTATCTGTTGATTTTGCTTGCGGGATTGGGTTTTGCAGGCGTGATACGTCCGAGCCAGCAGATGATTGCCCGTATCGGTGCGCCCGCATTTACCGCAGCTTCCATGGCCGTGGCGGCGGTGTTGTGCCTGCCGTTTTCGCTGGTGTTGGCAGACAGCTATCAAATCAACTGGTCATGGGGCGGTACGCTGTCGATTTTGTATATGGGGATCGGTTGCAGCTGGCTTGCCTATCTGTTGTGGAACAAAGGCATGAACACAGTCCCTGCCAACGTCTCCGGTCTGCTGATTTCGCTTGAGCCAGTCATCGGCGTTATCATGGCGGTGTTAATTTTGGGTGAACATTTAAGTGCGATGTCTGCGATGGGCATTACCGTCGTTATTGCGTCCACTTTTGTCGCCGGTATGTTGGCGCGTGTCAGCAGCAAACACAAAAAGGCCGTCTGAAAACAGTTTCAGACGGCCTGAAGTAAGCAGTATCTTTTTTCAATAAGACATTTTGGGAAAATTTCTATGAAACGCATCATCTCCCTGCTTTTGCTTGCCTGCCCTATTTTGGCGTCGGCTGCACCCGATAACGACAAAGCCGCCGTACAGGCCGTCATTGCCAAGTATTACAACCGACCGCTTGCCGCGCACAAATGCCAGCTCGCCAAGCCGCCGAAAGACAGTGAGACAGCATCTGACAATATTATGTATTGCATGAAACCCGTTGCCGATCATACCGTAACACGCAACGGTAAAGCCACGCGCTATGTGTTGTACACAGGTTTTGCCTACGATATGCAACAAAAAGTAAAACAGGACGCGCATGCTTCTTCGGGCCTGGCGGAATTGTTTGTTTTGGAAAAAGCAGACGGAAAGTGGGCAATCAAACAACATGGAAGCGATGAAATTGGCGCATGGGGGGATGTGCCGGAGAATAAGGATTGGCGGTTTGTCCAGATGGGTGAGCAAAACTGGGGCTACACTGTCGAATCAGGTTATACAGGTCAGGGTGAAACGACAACCGGAGAAAATTTCCTGTTTACCGATAATAGCAACCGTGTCCGTAAAAGCTTAATTATCAACGGTAACGATAACGGCGCATATTACGGCAATTGCGATGAATATAAAGGGCGCGAAAAACGAAACTGCAAAGACAGGTATACCAGCCTGGAAGCCAAAATCGCTTTTGACAAAAGCCGTCCTGCCGTATCCGGCGTATGGGCGTTGGCTGCAAAACTCAGCGGCGTATCAGGAAAGAAAAATTATAAAAATCAGAAATATATTTTCCCTTATAACGGCGAAACCCACGTCACCCCCAAAAACTATCCCTTAGGCGGATAATAGTTCCCTTAAAACGCTTTTATCAAACCATTACTACCTCAAGCCAAATCCCGTGAAAGAAACGCATAAACTTTGGGCCGCCCTCATCATTACCGGCATTATCGGCGGCATGGTCGGCATTGTATTAACCGAAATCATGCATACGATTCAACATCTTGCTTATGGTTATGGTTCAGACGGCCTATACATTTCTTTCAGGGAGGGCGTATCGCAGGCAAGTCCTGCGCGGCGTATCGGCGTGATGGTTTTTTGTGGCGCGGTGGTCGGCTTGGGGTGGTGGTTGCTCAAACGCCACGGCAGGCCGCAACCGAGTATCAAAGCCGTGGTTAAAAATCCGCTTGCCGGTTTTCCGTTTTTTGAAACCGTCAGCCATGCCCTGTTGCAAATCATTACCGTCGGGCTTGGCTCGCCGCTCGGCCGCGAAGTTGCGCCGCGCGAAATGACCGCCGCTTTTGCTTCAGTAGGCGTCAACCGTTTCGGGTTGAGCGAAGACGACGCAAGGCTGGTCATTGCTTGCGCCTCGGGTGCAGGTTTGGCGGCTGTGTATAACGTGCCGTTTGCCTCCACACTTTTCATCCTCGAAGTCATGCTGGGCTTGTGGACGCAGCAAGCCGTCGCCGCCGCATTGCTGACTTCAGTCATCGCCACCGCCGTCGCACGCATCGGCTTGGGCGACGTACAGCAATATCATCCTGCCAACCTTTCCATCAACACATCATTACTTTGGTTTTCCTCCATCATCGGCCCAATACTGGGCGCAACCGCCGTCTTTTTCCAGCGTACCGCCCAAAAGTTCCCCCTCATTAAACGCGACAATGTCAAAATCATTCCCTTGGCCGTCTGTATGTTTGCACTCATCGGCGTAATTTCCATTTGGTTTCCCGAAATTTTGGGCAATGGCAAAGCAGGCAATCAACTGACCTTTGGCGGATTGACCGACTGGCAACACAGCCTTGAGCTGACCGCCGTCAAATGGTTGGTCGTCTTAATGGCGCTTGCCGTCGGCGCATACGGCGGCCTGATTACCCCGTCCATGATGCTCGGCAGTACCATCGCCTTTGCCTCCGCAGCCGTGTGGAACAGTTTTTTCCCAGAAATGTCGTCCGAAAGCGCGGCTGTTGTCGGCGCCGCCGTTTTCCTCGGCGTTTCCCTCAAAATGCCCCTGACAGCCATAGCCTTTATTTTGGAGCTAACCTACGCCCCCGTTGCCTTACTCATGCCATTATGCACAGGCATGGCAGGCGCAGTATGGGTAGCAAAGAAAATGGGATTTAAATAGGCAAAAGCAAAAGGCCGTCTGAAACCAAGTTTCAGACGGCCTTTTACAATAAAATTGTTAACAATATTTGCAAAAACCTACTGCCAAAAATGCGAAACTGGGGGATAATACCGCCCTGAAAATTCATCCCATACTGATTAAACCTTCAACAAAGGAAATCCAAATGTCTTCCATCAAACGCGCCCTGATCAGCCTATCCGACAAGACAGGCGCAGTCGAATTTGCCCAAACCCTGACCAAGCTCGGTGTTGAAATCCTCTCTACCGGCGGTACAGCAAAGCTCTTGGCTGATGCAGGCGTTCCCGTTATCGAAGTTGCCGACTATACCGGCTTCCCCGAAATGCTCGACGGCCGCGTGAAAACGCTGCACCCGAAAATCCACGGCGGTATTTTGGGTCGGCGCGATTTGGGCGAACACGTCGCTAAGATGGAAGAGCACGGTATCGGCAACATCGACCTTGTGTGCGTCAATCTTTATCCCTTCGCCGCCACCATCGCCAAACCAAACTGCACGCTGGAAGACGCGATTGAAAACATCGACATCGGCGGCCCGACCATGGTGCGCTCCGCCGCGAAAAACTGGAAACACGTCGCCATCGTTACCGACACCGCCGACTTCCCCGCCATCGCCGCCGAAATGGAAGCCAACGGTGGCGCGTTGAGCGACAAAACCCGCTTCAACCTGTCGCGCAAAGCGTTCAGCCACACCGCCCAATACGACGGCATGATTTCCAACTATCTAACCTCACTTTCAGACGACGTCTTGAGCGGCACGCCCCAAATCGGCGAGTTCCCCAGCCAGTTCAACCAAAGCTGGATTAAAGTACAAGACATGCGCTACGGCGAAAACCCGCACCAACGCGCCGCGTTCTACCGCGATGTGTACCCCGCCGCAGGCAGCCTCGCCGCCTACAAACAACTGCAAGGCAAAGAATTGTCGTACAACAACATCGCCGATGCCGATGCTGCCTGGGAAGCCGTCAAATCCTTTGACGCGCCAGCCTGCGTGATCGTGAAACACGCCAATCCGTGCGGCGTCGCCGTTGCAGCCGATACATTGACCGCCTACCAACTCGCCTACGCCACCGACACCACCAGCGCGTTCGGCGGCATCATCGCCTTCAACCGCGAAGTGGACGGCGAAACCGTCAAACAAATTACCGACAACCAGTTTATGGAAGTCCTGATGGCGCCGAAGTTTACCGCCGAAGCCCTCGAAATCGCTGTCACCAAGAAAAACGTGCGCGTATTGGAAGTGCCTCTTGAAGCAGGCGCGAACCGCTTCGAACTCAAACGCGTCGGCGGCGGACTGTTGGTACAAACGCCCGACATCCACCGCATCAGCCGCGCCGATTTGAAAGTCGTCTCCAAACGCCAACCGACCGAGCAGGAGTGGAACGATTTGCTGTTCGTCTGGAACGTCGCCAAATACGTCAAATCCAACGCCATCGTCTTCGGCAAAGGAGGTCAAACCTACGGCATCGGCGCAGGCCAAATGAGCCGTGTGGACAGCACCCGCATCGCCGCCCGCAAAGCGCAGGACGCAGGTTTGGACTTAAACGGCGCATGCGCTGCCTCTGATGCCTTCTTCCCATTCCGCGATGGCGTGGACGTCATTGCCGAGCAGGGCATCAAAGCCATCATCCATCCGGCAGGCTCCATGCGCGACCAAGAAGTCTTTGACGCAGCGGACGAACACGGCATCGCCATGGTCGTAACCGGCATCCGCCATTTCCGCCACTAATAAGCTGATATAAAATAAAGGCCGTCTGAAAACAAAGTTTCAATATCATGAAACCCGTTTTCAGACGGCCTTCTTCAATCATCAAACAATTTAGCGGACTAACTGCAAATCAGGACAAAGCAACCAAGCCCCAGCCAGCCCGATAAATAAGGCAATACAACGCCACACAAGCCTAAAACCAACCCACTCAGAGAAAAAACATGAAACACATCCTCCTCATCCTTACCCTCGCCACACTCACAGCCTGCGCCTCCAGCCATACCGGTGGCTACGGCTATGCCGGCAACAACGGCGCTTCCGCAGGCGTGACCCAAACATTCCGTTGGTAAGGCCGCCTGAAAACAACACAGTTTTCTACAATAGAGAACAAACAAATCCTAAACGTAAAGGCAAGTTTTACACTTGCCTTTTTAATCTTATCTATCGGCTCAATAGCGCATAAATTCGTATCATTTATTCACCATTTATATGTTAGAAAACGTTAAAGGCCGTCTGAAAACAGGCTATGCAAAGCTTTTACACGTTTTAAACCAACTTTCAATACAAAATTCATTAATTATCTAAATAAAAGCCGACATCCAAATCTATCACTAAAATATCCTATTCGTATAATATTTAATAATTATTTCTGTTTAAAAATATTAAGTGAAATCATATTGTTATAAAAGCGTTTAAAAAGCAACAAGTAAATCTAACCGGCATGACCGTTGAAGTCGAAAAAATAACACTTTATCGGAAGAGTCAATTTACGAAACCAAAAGCATATAAAATTTGAGTCAGGATTCCGAATGCATTGAAAGAAGCTAACAAAAAGTGACTTGTTAAGAAACAGGCTGACAAAAAAAACGGCACATCGTTTCCCAAACTTCACAAGCTTCCCAAAATGTATCAGCATAAAATCCCATAAAACAGGCTTTTAGCTGTTATTCGGCCGAATGGAGACTTTGGGCACGGGAATTGCATACGAGAGATTACGACGTAAAACCGCATAAAGGGGAGACTCTGAAGTGCGGCATATATATGGACAAGCAGTTTATGGTCGAGCAACACGTCCCAAAAGAAATCAAACCCCTTACAGGAAAATCGATATGAATAAAGTCTTTAAAGTTATTTGGAACCACTCGACCCAGACATGGACTGCGGTTTCTGAAATCAGCCATGCACACGGCAAAAAATCCGCTTCCGACAAGCGTAAAGCCGTAGCTGCTGTAGTTGCAGTGGCAGGTGCCTTAATGGCTTCTAGTGCTGCTCAAGCAGGGGTGGTGGTATTGGGTGGTAGTAGCGCGACCGGCCAAGATTCTGTTGCTATTTCAACCGAAGCTACCGCAACAGGTACAAATGCAGTTGCGGTTGGAGCGGCCTCAAAAGCAACCGGTACAGCCTCTTTTGCCGGTGGTGCATCAGCTAATGCTGCTGGTGTAAGCTCTGTTGCGGTCGGTGGTTCTATGACTGCGGCTGAAGCTGCTCAAGCAGTTGGTAATAACTCTATTGCAGTAGGTTTTAAATCAAGTGCTTCTCAAACTGCTGACATTGCAGTAGGTTATAACGCTAAAGCTAATGGTACTTCTACTGGTTCTGATGGCGACGGCGTAGTAAATAATGCCGGTTCTGCAATGGCGATTGGTACCGACTCTCAAGCAACCGGTATCGTAGCAACTGCCATCGGTCAACGTTCTCAAGCCCTGGCAAACGGCGCGGTAGCATTGGGTGGCGACGCTCAAGCCAAACAAGGTTCTGACGTAGCAATCGGTCGCGGTTCTGTAGCCGACGGTATTTCTGCTTCTGCATTCGGTCCTGCTGCTCAAGCAACTGGTAAATACGCAGTGGCTTTGGGCGTACAAAGCCAAGCTACTTCAGAACAAGCCATCGCATTGGGTCGCCTCTCTCAAGCTAACGGCAAGTTTGCAACTGCTCTGGGTAACGGTGCTCAAGCAACAGCCCAAAACACTCTGGCTTTGGGTACAGAAGCTAAATCTACTATCGAAAACAGCGTAGCCCTGGGTAACGGTTCTACAACCAGCGCATTCGTACCTACTAACACTGCTACTGTTGGCAGCTACACTTACAGCGGCTTCGCAGGCGCAACCAGCGGCTTGGGCAACGGCGCAGTATTGTCTGTAGGTTCTGCAGGTAACGAACGTCAAATCCAAAACGTTGCCGCAGGTCGTATCAATGCAACTTCTACCGATGCAATCAACGGCTCTCAATTGTTTGCCGTAGCAAACCGCATCGAAAACCTGAATCCGTTTGTATTCTCAGGCCACAATGGCAGCGGTAGCTCACCTGCTGAAGGCACATTCAAATACAACCCAAATTCAGCAAGCAACCCTCTGAAACTGATCGCCGGTGAAGGTCTGAAAATGACTTCAAACGGCACTAACGAATACACCCTGAGCGTAATCGGTGGTGGCGCTACCGGCGCTACCGGCGCAACTGGTGCT
>NZ_KV821599.1:0-3370 GCF_001815685.1 Neisseria sp. HMSC056A03 | reverse complement strand
CAAAGGTGGCTTATTTAAGCGGCTGGAAACGGCTGTTTAAATAAGCAAGGTCAAATTATCGGTAGATAGGGTGAGCAATGCCAAAACGAGGGCACAAGGCTTACTGCCTAGCAATACCACAGGCAAGCAAGGGCAACGGCACGGAGAAACATCAAGCCCCTTCCTCTACCGATACCGCAACAAAAGGAAAATGGAATGACTTATTACGAAACAAGCCGCCCCGATTGGGGAATGGACGAAATGTACAGGCGCGAAGAATTGCGAGACGCAGAAATTGCGATCGAAGAAAGCCAAGAAGATGAAAACAGGAAGAATTTCAAATTATTCCACGCTCAAATCATGCAACACGTCATCAAAGAAGCCTACGAGTTTCGCAAATGCGCTATCCAATGTGATGAATTGGAATACTCGCAGAATGATGGCGAATGGCGAACTTGCTTGTTAGACGGCGCGGAATTTCTCGAATTGAGTAGCAACAAGTACGAAAACGAAGAAATCAAAGACGCGCTGATTTGGGCAACTCAATCAAATCACGCTGATTTGCGAGTAAGCAAAATCGACGAACTGGCAAACCAATGGAAGGAAGCGGCATGAAAGCATTAACCCAATACCTGACAGACGAAGCGAAGCAGGCACGGCGCGAATTTATGCAAAAAGTCATCTCCCTGCCCTTTAACCCAAAAATCAAAGCAATGCCGTGCAACGCCGGAGCGAAGCACCCTGACATCATGTTAGGTAATGCCCGGCTGATTCTCTTACGACACTTTAACGAGATGGTTTCACGGCTTGAGCGCAAAACCGACCACAGCCGCGCGGTGTTGACTGCCGCGCAATACGGAATCTTCGACATCAACCAACTTTTGCAGTAGAGGGAAAAATGAAATACGCAATCAGAACAGTTTTAGCCGTGTCAGCCATCACGATCGCGGCTTGTAGCTTTTCCGGCAAAGCCGAGAAGCCGGAAGAGCCTGAAACCATCAGCCAAGAAGCACAGGTTGAACAAGAGTATGAAACCATGTCAGACGAAGTAAAGGTCATGGGAGACGCGGAGGTTAAATAATGTTTGCAGTATTTGGTAAGTCAAAGAAAAAAGAGTTTGAAAATTCGTTTAATAAACTTGGCGTAAAAATTAAAGATGAAGAAAAATCTTTTGCGAAAGATACAGGCTGCTATCAAATTTCAGGCGACTTTTCATCCGAAAAGATAGCTATGGATTTTGTGGAACTTTGCAAAGGTCAGGAAGATTTTATACGCCCTGTTTATATAGCAATTCTCAAGCCTCGAGTTGATAAGCATGGCAATGAGAAGGTGGATAAGAAAACTGGTAAACCATCAATGCGATATTGCAAATACAAGGAGCTTCCGAAATGAACCATCGACCATACGGATTAGCTGGCAGCCTGTCGGCAAAAGTAAAAGGTTTTATGGGATTGCCGCGCGGCCTGAACGTCGTCATGCGGGCGCAGTTGCAAGACGTTCAGGTCTTCAAAACCGAAAAGGCAGCGGCTGAAAAGTATTTCAATAAACTCTTAGGAAATTAAAAATGACACATCCAGCAAAAACAAACGCAATGGCGATTAAACAATTTTTCGACAGCGACGCAGCCAAACGAAAAATGCAAGAACTCATTGGCAAGAACTTTGCAAGTTTCGCAACATCTGCCATGCAGATTGTCAACTCAAACAGTCTGTTACAAAACGCAACGCCAAAATCAGTGTTTAACGCAGCCTGTATGGCAGCAACGCTGAATCTTCCCATCAATAACAGCTTAGGCTTTGCGTACATTGTCCCCTTTCAAAACCGAAAAGAGAACGTTACAGAAGCGCAGTTTCAGCTTGGTTATAAGGGCTTCATCCAGCTTGCACAACGAAGCGGACAGTTCAAACGAATCAACGCCTGCCCTGTTTACGACACAGACGAAGAAGAAGACGTTTACCAACGCTTGACATCTCTCATTCCACGCAAGCCAAGCGGACAAATCATCGGCTATATCGCCTATTTCCAGCTTTTGAATGGCTATGAGGCGAATCTAACAATGACGATGGAAGAATTGGAAGCACACGCCAAACGATACAGCCAAACATATAAGCGCGGCTTTGGCGTATGGGCTGACAACTTCGAGGCAATGGCGAAGAAAACAGTTATCAAGCTGTTACTTTCCCAACAAGCCCCACTGTCAATCGAAATGCAAAAGGCGGTTTTAGCCGACCAGGCAATCGTAAAAGACGTGGAGGCAGAAGAGTTTGAATATATCGATAACCAACCCATACCGGCAGAAACACCAAAACTTGCCGTTTCCGATGAAATGTTTGAGCAACTCAAAGAAAACATCAGTACCGGCGACATTGATATTCAGACAGTCTTAGATAGTTACGACTTATCAGAAGAGCAGAAAGCGGAATTGGATAAATTATGAGAATCCGATGTTCATCAATTCACAAGATTATCGGCGAACCAAAAAGCAGAGCAGAGAAAGAAGCCAACGGATTAACACAGACGGCCAAGTCTTACGTTATTGAACGCCTGAAAAACGAATATTCTGGCTTCGAGAGTTTCACGGGCAGTAAGGAAACCGAAAAAGGGTTATTACTCGAAGATGAAGCAATCCGTTGCAGCGGCTTGATTCGTGGCTTGATGTACAAAAAAAACACCGAACGGCGGGTCAATGATTTGATTACAGGCGAATGTGATATTTACGATCCCAAGCGTAAATCAATTATTGATACAAAATGCTCATGGGACATCGGCACACATCCATTCTTCCGAGAAGAGGCTGAAGCCAAAGCAGAAAAGGCAGGATATGGCTGGCAAATGCAAGGATACATGTGGCTTTTCGATTGTGAAAAGGCTGATATTGATTTTTGGATTTTCCCAACGCCCGAAGAGCTTTTAAAGCCTTATGACGATGTAGCTAATTTGGTCGAAGCGGTTGAGCGTCTGCCGTTTGAAAAACGACTGACGACAATAACAGTGTACCGTGACGAAAACGCAATCAACCAAATCAAGCGAAAAGCAGAGGCGTGCTTTGAGTATGCCGAGAAATTGAAACAGGAATTTGAGAAAGGTAAACAATGCTGAACAAAGTAATTTTAATTGGCCGCTTAGGCCGTGACCCTGAAGTGCGCTATATGCCCAACGGCGAGGCCGTCTGTAACTTCAGCATTGCCACCAGCGAAACGTGGAACGACCGCAACGGCCAACGCGTAGAACGTACCGAATGGCACAACATCACCATGTACCGCAAACTGGCAGAGATTGCCGGTCAATACCTAACAAAAGGCAGTCAAGTTTACTTAGAGGGCAAAATCCAAAGCCGTAAATATCAAGGCAAAGACGGTATCGAGCGCACGGCCTACGAGATTATCGCCAA
>NZ_KV821598.1:0-33389 GCF_001815685.1 Neisseria sp. HMSC056A03 | reverse complement strand
ATGTGTCCAACTTTTGGGGTGCAGTTCAATGTTCCAGCCCGTTTTCAGACGGCCTTTCGGTTATAATAGCCCTTTGCCCACATACAGCGAGCCTTCATGAAAGCCGCCTTCCTTTTTCTCTACCTCATCCGCCTGCTGCCTTTTTGCGTGTTGCACAAGATTGCCGACGCGATCGGTATTCTCGCCTATTACGCGGTCAAACCGCGCCGCAAAGTCGGCGAGGTCAACCTCAAAAAATGCTTTCCCGAGCTGAACGACAGCCAGCGCACTGCCCTGCTCAAACGCCACTTCCAACACATGGCAAAGCTGATGCTCGAATACGGCCTCTACTGGTACGCACCTGCGGACAAGCTGCGCTCGTTGGTACGCTATCAAGACAAACACCATCTTGACGAAGCCCTCGCCGCCGGCGAAAAAGTCATCATCCTCTATCCGCACTTTACCGCATTTGAAATGGCGGTTTACACGCTCAATCAGGATGTGCCGCTGACCAGTATGTATTCGCACCAAAAAAACAAAACCCTGGACGAGCAAATCCTGAAAGGCCGCCACCGCTACAACAATGTTTTCCTGATCGGCCGCACAGAAGGCCTGCGCGCCATCATCAAACACCTGCGCAAAAGCGATGCTCCCTTTCTTTATCTGCCCGACCAAGACTTCGGCCGCAACGATTCCATTTTCGTTAATTTCTTCGGTATTCAGACGGCCACGATTACCGGCCTCAGCCGTATTGCCGGCATGACCAAAGCCAAAATCATTCCCGCCATCCCCACGCGTGAAGCCGACAATACCGTAACCCTGCGCTTCTATCCGGCTTGGGACAATTTCCCGACCGAAAATGTCGAAGCCGACACCCAGCGCATGAACGACTTCATTGAAGAGCGGGTACGCGAACATCCAGAACAATATTTCTGGATGCACAAACGCTTCAAAACCCGTCCCGAAGGCGAAAACAGCTTTTATTGACTACATCAAATTACAACCTAAATATGCAAAAAGCGGCGCAATCTTTCTTTCGCCGCTTTTTCATTTTAATCGAATCAAACCGAAACTCATGTTTGAGTTCAAACAATCAAATAATATTCCGCTTTAAATGCTTTAAAAACAACTTTTTTCATTTATATATTAAATTTAATTTCTTTTAAAAACAATATATTGCAAAATAGTTCATTTGAAAAAATACATTTTAATCATTCAAAATATGAAATAAAATTAGATTAAAATTTAGAAAAATAAAATAAATACCTAACTTTTGAACAATTATGAAATATAATTGCAAAAATATGACAACACCTGAAATTTATACCAAAACAAGCCTTCAGAAAAAAATACTTGGCAAACTGTAAAAATTCGCGTAAATTTCACTACATCAAATTACAAAACGTTCAGACGGCCTCGCCGGTTTTAGATACTTTTGTAAGCATTTTCTGATATTGCAAGAAATTGCGGTATCTTAGAGGATTTCGGTGCAATGCCCGGAATGAAAATTTACCGATGCAGAGTTGAGCTGCATCTGTAAAGCCGCAGGTGAAAGCCTGTATTGTTTGTGAAGCGTAAATCTCTGATTTGAGGTATTGGGGCAATCCTGTGGGGGATTGCCTCTTTTTTTATCTGCGCCGTCATGCCACAATGACATCATCCCTTATCCAACCCGATCACGCCATGACTCCGATACTCGCCTTCGACATCGAAACCATTCCCGACGTAAACGGCATCCGCCAGCTTTACGATTTGCCTGCCGATTTGCCCGACAACGAAGTCGTCCTGTTTGCCCAACAGCAACGCCGAGCCAAAACCGGCAGCGACTTTATGCAACACCATCTGCACCAAGTCGTCGCCATCTCCTGCTGTATGCGCTGGGGGCAAGACAAAATCCGCGTCAGCACCATCGGCGATCCCGAGGACAGCGAAGAAGTCATGATTGCCAAGTTTTTCGAGGTCATCGAAAACTATACGCCGCAACTCGTCAGCTGGAACGGCGGCGGTTTCGACCTGCCCGTCCTCCACTACCGCGCCCTGATACACGGCATCAGCGCCGCCCGCTATTGGGACATGGGTGACGGCGATTTTGGCGACAGCCGCGACTTTAAGTGGAACAACTACATCAGCCGTTACCACACCCGCCATTGCGACCTGATGGATTTGCTCGCCCTCTACCAACCGCGTGCCAGCGTGCCTTTGGACGATATGGCCAAACTCTGCGGCTTCCCCGGCAAATTGGGCATGGACGGCAGCAAGGTTTGGGACGCTTATCATGCAGGCCGTCTGAAAGACATCCGCGACTACTGCGAAACCGATGCAGCCAATACCTATCTCATGTATCAACGCTTTCGCATGATGAGCGGCGCGCTCGATGCCGATGAATACGAAGTCGAAATCAAACGCATCAAACATTATCTGGCCGCACAAGCCGAAGAAAAACAACACTGGGCGGAGTTCGTCGCTGCTTGGCATTAAACCAGGCCGTCTGAACAGCTAAACCAAAAAACCAAAAGGGCGTGATCGACACGCCCTTTTTTATATTCCGACAAACCATGCCCGCTAAGCAGGCAAACGCCCTAGCGTGACCCTGTCCAATCCAGCCAAATCCTGTTCGGTTGCCACTTCGGCAAAACCGTTCTCCAACATAATGTTCCGCACTGCTTCACCTTGGTCATAGCCATGTTCAAACAGCAGCCAGCCATTGGCTTTCAGGTATTTGGGGGCTTCTTGGGTAATGTGGCGGATATGGCTAAGGCCGTCTGAAAAGTCGGTCAACGCGTTTTGCGGTTCAAACCTCAAATCGCCTTGCGATAAATGTTCATCGCCATCCTCTATATACGGCGGATTGGAAACAATCACATCGTATCTGCCTTCAGACGGCCTGTCGGTATCAAACCACGAACCCTGCGCAAACTCGACTTTTGCGCCCAATTCGGCCGCATTTTGACGGGCGGTATCCAAAGCACCGGTGCTGATGTCGGATGCGCGAACATCGGCATCAACGCGTTCAAGCGCGACGGTCACGGCAATGGCGCCGCTGCCCGTTCCCAAATCCCACACGCGGCCTTGCGGCGGCAAGCGTTTGAGCACGGCTTCCACCAAATGCTCGGTTTCAGGGCGTGGAATCAGTACATGGGGATTGACGGCAAAGCGTCGTCCGTAAAACTCACGCACACCCAAAATATAGGCCATCGGCTCGCCTTTCAGACGGCGTTGCGCCAGCCTGTCCGCCCGCTGCCGGACTTCATCCGGAATTTCTTCCCCGCCCCGTGTCAACAACTGCACGCGCGTATATCCCGAAGCATATTTCAGCAGCATTCTTGCTTCATTTTTAGGTAGTTTTGACAAGCCCAACCATTCGTCAAACATCATTTTTTATCCCGTCTGCCGCCGATGCGGCTCGAACATTTTTTCCGGCTTTGCGGCACGCTTGTTCAAAAAATATCATTTTCGCTTTGGAATTATATAATAAAGAAAAACACCTTATCGCCATTTCGATACCGTAGGAATTTATCCGAATAACAGAAACGCTCCGCCGTCATTCCGCGAAAGCGGTCATCCGGAAACATAAGGCTGAAGCGATTTTCTGGAATGACGATTTGAAAGTTGCCCGAAATTCAAAAATAAGCGAAACCGAACGGGGCGGATTCCCTTCCAAGCGGCAATAACGGAATAAATAAAAAACAATGATATAGTTGATTTTACTTTGAATTTGCGATATTTGCGGCGGCTGAAAAAAATCCGCATCCGCCTTCAAATGCGGATACGGATTTTCTTGTTAAACAAACTTATTCGGCCAACAATGCTTCCGGTTTGACTTTTTCGCCATACACGGGCAACAGGTTTTTTTCATAGGCGGCTTTCAGACGGCCGTCTTTTTTCATGGCGGCGATTTCGCCGTTGACCCAGTTCAAGAGATCGGCGTTGCCTTTTTGGACGGCGGGTGCGATAAATTCGGCAGGGCCTAAATTACCGATGGCGACTTCAAAATCCGGGTTTTCTTTCGCCCACGCCCACAGCAGGGCGTTGTCGTGGGCAAGTGCCGCGCCGCGTCCGTCTTTCAGCGCGTCGAAGGTTTCGGTGTTTTGGTCGAATTTCAGCAGTTTGACTTCGGGATGGCTTTTGGTGAAGAAGGCGTCGGCGGTGGTGCCTTTGTTGACCAGCAGGGTTTGGTCTTTCAGTTGCGCCACGTCGGTAATCGGTTTGCCTTTGGGGGAAACCACGCCCAACGCCACTTTCATGTAGGGGTCGGCAAAATCGACAGCTTCGGCGCGTTCGGGGGTTTTGGTGAAGTTGGCCAGGATGAGGTCGACTTTGCCGGAACGGACGTATTCAACGCGGTTTGCAGCCTCGGTCAGGACGAACTCGACTTTGTCTGGGCTGCCGAGCAGGTCTTTGGCCAGGTCTTTGGCGATTTCAACGTCAAAGCCTTGGTTTTTGCCGTTTGCGTCAACATAGCCGAACGGGGGCTTGTCGCCGAATACGCCGATGCGGATCACGCCTTTTTCCTTGATGGCGGCAACGGTTGCCGCGCCGCTGCTTTGTGAAGATTGGGGGTCACCGGAGCCGCCTCCGCAGGCGGTCAGACCGATGGCGATGGCGGCGGAAGCGAGTAGCGCTTTGAATTTTGCGTTCAGTTTCATTGGGAATCTCCTTTTTGAATGTTTGCTTGGGATAGAATGCCGTCTGAAAGGGGGAGCGGACGGTTTGCGGTAAATCAGTAGTCCATACCTGCCAGAAATTGGCGGGCACGCTCGCTTTTGGGTGCGGAGAAGAAGGTTTCGGGATCGGACGATTCGACGATGCCGCCTTTGTCCATAAAGACGATGCGGTCGGCAACTTTGCGTGCAAACCCCATTTCGTGGGTAACAATCAGCATACTCATCCCTTCGCAGGCGAGTTCCAAAACCACTTCCAAGACTTCGCGCACCATTTCGGGGTCGAGTGCGGCGGTGATTTCGTCCAACAAAATCACTTCCGGATTTAGGCACAGGGCGCGGACAATGGCGATGCGCTGTTTCTGGCCGCCGGAAAGTTCGCGCGGATAGGCGTTTTTGCGGTCGGATAAACCGACGCGTTCCAACAGTTTGTCGGCTTGTGCTTCCGCTTCGGCGCGGTTGCGGTTTTGTACTTTTACCGGGCCTAAGAGGATGTTTTCGATGACGGTCATATGGGCAAACAATTCATAGCTTTGAAAGACCATGCCGACTTTTTGCCGGGCGGTTTGCCAGGAAACGTCTTTGCCGAATTCGCCGACACCATCCATCACGATGCTGCCGCCTTGGTGCGGCTCCAAACCGTTGACGCAGCGCAGGAGGGTAGATTTGCCGCAGCCGGACGGACCCAATAACACAATCACTTCGCCTTTTTCCAAGTCCAAATCTAAGGATTGAATGGCGGTTACGCTGCCGTATTGTTTGTGCAGCTTGCGGATACTCAATAAAGCCATATCAGTGTTCCCATTTTTGTTCCAGCTTTGCCGCCAACAGCGACAGCGGCCAACAGCATAAAAAATACAGCATAAAAATCAGGCCATAAACCCAAAATGAGGCATTGGGCTGCGTCAGCAGAGAGTTTTCAATAATTTGCTGTCCCACTTTGACCACTTCAATCACGCCGATAAGCGAGGCGAGCGAACTGGTTTTAATCATGCGCGTGAATAAGTTAATCGAACCGGGCAAAACGCGGCGCACGCTTTGCGGCAGTTCGATGAAGCGGAACACCTGCCAACGGCTTAAACCGATGGCCAAACCGGATTCCACCTGATGTTTTTCGATGGATTCCAATGCGCCGCGCACCAAATCGCCCATTTCCGCCACGCCCCACAGCACGAATACCCAAATGCAAACCCACAGGCCGTCGATATGGATACCCGTCCAGATGGCGAAACCGAAATAGAAGCCGAACAGCCACACCAAAATCGGCACGATGCGCACCGTTTCCAAATAGAAGCGGCCGATAAAGCGCACGATGCGGTTGTCCGCGCGCAGCATGAGTCCGAACAGCGTGCCGAACACGCAGGACAGGGCGACGGAAATCAGGGAAATTTGTGCCGTCAGCAGCAACCCTTTGCCCAGACGCGCCGCGTTTTGTCCTTCAAACAGCCAGTCAAGCACCATATTTCGCACTCCGAACGCGTTTTTCCGCCCAGCGTGCCGATAAGGACACGGGCAGCAGAATAATCAGATAGCTGGCAAACAGCAGGAACAAGGCTTCGTTGGTTTTGTAGTCCATGCCGATGATGTCTTTGGTAACGAACAACAATTCTGCAATACCGACCGCGCTGACGATAGATGTTTCTTTCATCAAAAACAATACGTTTGCACCGATGGCTGGAACGGCGACCGCCCATGCCTGAGGCAATTCGACATAGCGGAACACTTGAAAGCGGCTCAACCCGATGGCCTTGCCCGCTTCGATCTGCCCTTTGGGGACGGCCAAAATACCGGCGCGGATGGCTTCCGCCATATAGCTTGCGCCCAAGAAAACCAGTGCGATCACGCCGCAGGTGAAACCGTCCCATTTAATGCCCATTTTCGGCAGGCCGTAATACAGGAAAAACAACTGGATCAACAGGGGCGTATTGCGCGACAGTTCGATATAGGCGCGTGCCAATGCGTAGAAAGGGCGGATGCGGTATGCCGTTACCACGGCGACGGGCAGGCCGAACAGCAACGACAAAACAACGCCGTAAATGGACAATTCCAGCGTCAGCTTTGCCGCATCGGCGAATTTGGGTATGGCATCGATCAGATAAGGCCAGTTCATCAGAATCAGACAATCAGCTTAACGAAAGGCGGTATTTTAATGAACTTGTAAGATAATGTTAAAGAATTCTTGGGAATATCAAACATCATAAAAAAGAATAAGGCGATGCCGTCTGAAAAAACTTTCAGACGGCATCGTACTGGATTCCGCGTCAGATTGCGCTGCCGCCGACGGTCAGCCCGGCATCGATACGCAAAGTCGGCTGCCCCACGCCGACGGGGACGCTCTGCCCTTCTTTGCCGCACACGCCGACACCGCTGTCCAACGCGGTATCGTTGCCTATCATCGAAACATGTTTCAGCACTTCGGGGCCGTTGCCGATGATGGTCGCGCCTTTGACAGGATATTGCAGCCTGCCGCCTTCGACCCACCACGCTTCGGATGCGCTGAATACGAACTTGCCGCTGGTAATGTCCACTTGTCCTCCGCCGAAGTTGACGGCGTAAATGCCCTTGTCGATGGACGCGATGATTTCTTCCGGCTCATAGCCGCCGTTTTCCATAAAGGTATTGGTCATGCGCGGCATAGGCGCAGAAGCGTAACTTTCGCGGCGGCCGTTGCCGGTCGATTGCGTACCCATCAGGCGGGCGTTGGTTTCGTCCTGCATATAGCCGACCAAAATACCGTCTTCAATCAATACCGTGCGGCGGGTTTCATTGCCTTCGTCGTCAATATTGAGCGAACCGCGTCTGTCGGCAATATCGCCTTGGTCCACAACGGTCACGCCTTTGGCAGCCACGCGCTCGCCGATTCTGCCGGAGAACACACTGGTTTCTTTGCGGTTGAAATCGCCTTCCAAACCATGTCCGACCGCTTCGTGCAACAACACGCCCGGCCAGCCGTTGCCCAAAACGACGGTCATCTCGCCGGCAGGCGCAGGACGGGATTCGAGATTGGTCAGCGCTTGTTTGACGGCGGAATCAACAAATCGATGCACCAAGTTTTCATCGAAATACGCCAAATCATAACGCCCGCCGCCGCCCGCGCTGCCCTGTTCGCGACGTTCGCCCTGCTTGGCAATGACAGTTACGTTCATGCGCACCATCGGGCGGATGTCGGCAGCGTGTTTACCGTCCAAACGGGCGATGTACACCATGTCGTATTCGCAGGTCAAACCGGCCATCACTTGCACGATACGCGGATCGGCGGCTTTGGCCAGCGTTTCGACTTTGTTCAACAGCGCGACTTTAGCAGCGGAATCGAGGCTGGCAATAGGGTCAATCGCCATGTGGACAGGCTTGCCGTAGGCAGGTGTCGGCACTTTGACGCTGGCCTCGCCGCCGGCCGCACCTATCACGCGTACGGCTTTGGCAGAGCGGTTGATCGAATCGATACACAGGCTGTCGGCGTAGGCAAAAGCGGTTTTATCGCCCGAAACGGCACGCACGCCCACGCCCTGATCAATTTGGAAACTGCCCGATTTGACGATGCCTTCTTCCAAATGCCAACTTTCATAGGCAGTGCGCTGACAATAGATGTCGGCATAATCGACATGGTTGGCGCCGATAATGCTCAAGCTTTGGGCGAGCAAATCAGGGGAAAGATGGTTGGCTTCGAGCAAATCTCGCTGTACGGCGGCGTAGGTTTGTTGCATAATTTTTCAGACGGCCCGACAAACAGGCAAAGTTAATTTGGCCTTGATTATACGGTATTTTATATGGCTTTGGATATGTTGATTGCTTGGGTTTATGAGTGATTGAAACAAATCAAAAGGCCGTCTGAAATATAGGGTTGAAATGTTTGCCTTACCCTAGTTCAACGTCAGCCGCGTAGAGAAGATAACAAATCATCGTATGATTGATGCAGCGCAGGCTGATAAAGATTCAAATAATAAATAGATTGGAATTAAAATGAAAAAGTTACTTGTTGTATTGCTAGGACTGGCAAGTCTTAATGTTTATGCCAACGGCTGTGGCGGTGAATACCAACCTGCAACTGGAACCTGTCGTATTATCGACAGCTCGGGCAGGCAAATTTTATATAACGTTGGCTCTAATAGTGGTTTAGCTCAGAGCCAACCAAGCGTTGTCAATATCGATGTTCCTTCAAGATACGGTGCATGGGCTATTAATCTTAAAACAGGCATTTCCGCAGATGCCATAAATGCTCCCTCTCTTGAAGTAGCAAAAAAAGGAGCAATTAAGGCCTGTGAGCAAAATGGAAAAAACGCGCCATGTAAAGTAAAAGCATGGGTAAGAAATGGGTGTCTTGCTGTTGCAAAAGGAAAGTTAAATGGCAAATGGATGTCTTTTCCTCGTTCAGAAGCTCCCGGTCTTGTAGAGGATAAAGCCTTAAAAGCCTGCCAAACTTCAGGATACTCACAATGTACCATAGCAGTTCCAGAAGGCTGCTCAATGCCTAAATTCTAATAGACAAAGTGCCGTCTTTATTCAGACGGCCTTTTCAATCATGGTAAAGCCAATACCGAAATTTAATTTCCATAAAAAACAAACTATTACAACAAAATCCCTTATTTTTTCAATTTTGCCATTGATAATAATTATTATTAGCGTATAATCAAAACCACTCGGAAGACGTCCTAATCCGAGCCATTAAACGACAGATTTTATCCCCCTCTTTCCCATTATCTCTTGATACTCGGAGTGCGCATATACGAAACATACCTGTTCCCCTTTATATCAGATACTCAAAACCGAAAAACACGAAACCCACTGCCGATACAGTGGGTTTCGTGTTTTATGGCGTTTGGTTTATCAGGCCGTCTGAAACCGAATAGGCCTGATTATCGGCAGGTTTTCATGTTCAACTTGCCATAACGGCCGACAATGTTTCTGATGTCTTGGGCATCGCGCTCGTCAACCGCCATGAAGACCACAGTCATGCGCGCCACGCTCAAACCGGTATCGGGTGCGCTTCTGTCTTCTTGTTCGACAATGCGTGCGCCGCCGAAACCTGCGCTGGACAAGCGTGAAATCAAAACTTGGGCGGAAGAACGGCTGCGTGTTACGTCAACGCTGATTTCGCCGTTGTGAATGCTGCCGCTAAAGCCACGGCTGCCCAAGGCATCAAGCTGGGCGGAAGTGTCGCCGTCCGCAGGCAAGACCACGCGGAAGGTTTTGGAAGAAGTCTCGCCAGCGGATGCGCCGTTGCGTTTTTCGATACTGCGGCTGGCCGCATGAGGCCATTTGCCCAACAGGCCTTTGATGCGGTGGTAATCGTCTTCATCCATCACCACGGTGGCGCTGCTGGTACACAAGCGTTCCACGCCGGCCGCGCCCATCTCTTCTTCAGCGGCGCGACGCTCTTGCGCCTCTTTCTCGCGGCGCATTTTTTCTTTTTTCTCTTTCAACTGCTGCGCTTCTTGCTTTTTACGCAAGGCTTCCGCTTCTTCTGATTCAGGTTCGGCCATAATCAGGCCGTCTGATTCGACCACCACCCAATCAGGTTGCGATGCCTGCTGAGGTTCGGCTTTAGGCACATCCAAAGAAGACGGGCGCAATAATTCGTGTGTACTGCCTTCCAAAGCAGATTCGGGTTTGGCGGTTTTATGTTGTGTCCGATAGGCAACCATGCTGCCAAAAACAATGATGTTGAGTGCGACCAAGACCGCAAACAGCCATTTCATGATGCGTTTTCCTTTTTATTGTCCGTTGCGATGGGCAATCCAATGCAAGAGCCCGTGAATCACGAGATTATCGACGATTTTCACTTGATTGTCATGAACGAATGACTCCGGCAGCGCCTGCACGACTCTGCCCGCGCCGCCGCCCGTGATAATAATATCGACCGGTTTGCCCCCGCCCGTTTTGTCTTTCAGACGGCCATGCATCATCATCAACGCGCCGCAAACGGCATCCATCATGCCGCTGGCAATGGCGTTCGGCGTTGTGGTTGGGAACGGATATACCTTGCCGATGGGGCGGTTGAGGTTGGCGGTTTTGAGCGCCATCGCCTCTTTCATCAAGTGGAAACCGGGCATGATGGTGCCGCCGAGATAATGATTGTCTTCCGTCAGCGCGTCGGTGGTTATGGCGGTACCGCAGCTGACGACGACGCAGGCGTTTTGCGTAAAGCGGCGGCTGCCCAGCGCATTAAACCAACGGTCGGAGCCATGTTCTTCAGGGCAGCGGTAATGGTTGCGGATACCCAAAGCCTGCGGCATGGAAGACAGCCATTCGACCGGTCGGGTTAATTGTTCTTCAACCATCGCTTTTTTTACCGAACCGCACACGGCGCAACCGACAATCTTCACATCTTCATCGGCAAATTGTAGCCATTCTTCGCCCAGCTGGGTCAAATCACGATACGGTGCGCGGCCAACTTCGGAAAATGTGCCGTTCTCCACCCACGCCCATTTCAACTGACTGTTGCCTCCGTCCAGCAGCAAAAAGCGTTCCGGTTTGGCGGCGGCAGGTTGTGCCGGGCGGTTATCCGGACGCAAGCTGATCTCGCCGCTGACAATGGTTTTCTCGCCTTTGTCCGTCAGCAAACGCAACGCGCCTTGCGCATCCACGCCTTTGACCACGCCTTCGTGGACAACGCGTCCTTCCTGAAGCAGCAACACCGGGCTGTCCGTATCGCGGTTGGCGGCATCGTATTCGCCGACACATAACGCGAATCCGTTTTGCGCGTATTCGCTCAACAGCGCATCGAGTTGCGCCAATACCGCATTCAACAAGGTTTTGACGCTTACGCCCTGCTTAGAGGCCGTCTGAAACAAAGCCTGCACGGAAGTGGCGTTTTCAACTTCTTTCGGTAATACAAAATTGATGCCGATGCCGATGATGGCGACAGTCTTATTCTCTACCCTCGCCGTTTCAATCAAAATACCGGCCAATTTATCGTTGGCCACGACCAAATCGTTCGGCCACTTGATATTTACGTCCAAACCGATATCGGCAAGCGCGCGGCGGCAAGCCAATGCCACCACCAACGCCAGCGAACCCAGCTCATATTGCGGCTTGTCAAACGTCCAGCCCAAGCTGAACATCAGACATTCGCCCTGTCGGTTGACCCAACTCCGCCCTTGCCGTCCGCGTCCTTTGGTTTGGAAATGCGCCACACACAAGGCCTTATGCGCCAAATCTGCCGACTGGCGCGCCAATGCCATGATTTCATCGTTGCTGGACGAACATTCGTGTTTCAACTGCGCACGAAAACCCTGTTTTCCGGCCATTTGTTGCAAAGATTCTTCGGAAAACACAGCCAAAGGACGCACCAAGCGCCATTGCCCATCGTGCTGGCGCAGCAAACCGCGGATATGGCCCGGCATCTGCTGCCAGAATCCGTTTAATTGTTGCGGCTTCATCCCGACCACACGCGCCAACTGGGAAACGTGTTGCGGCAGGCCGTCTGAAAGCGCGGCGAGCAAAGCCCAATGGCGGCTGTTCAAATCCGTCATTCGCCTCCTCCGGCTTCACGGATTTTCGCCAAAGTTTTGGTGGTCGAAGTCTGGTGTAAAAACGGAATCGAAAATACTTTGCCGCCACGCGCAAACGTCTCGGCCGCACCGACAATCTTATCCACAGGCCAATCGCCGCCTTTAATCAATACATCGGGTTTGACCATTTCAATCAACGCGGCCGGCGTGTCGTCATCAAACCATGTGACCAAATCCACGCTCTCCAATGCCGCTGCCACTGCTGCGCGGTTTTCCAAAGGATTAATCGGGCGGTCGTCACCTTTGCCCTGACGGCGCACCGACGCATCGGTATTCAACGCCAACACCAAAGCCGCACCGGCCGATCGCGCCTGCGCCAAATACGTTACATGGCCCCTATGGAGAATATCGAAACAGCCGTTGGTAAACACCAGCGGACGGGGCAATGCCGCCAAACGCTCCGCCAGCTTTTCGGGCGGACAGATTTTGGATTCAAATTCTGGAGCTGGCCATTCGGACATGATGCGGTTCCTTTGGGAATGAAACAGAAAATAATCGGGGTATTATAAAGGATAACGGCGAAACACCATAAAAAGATACCGAACGGTACAATATTCGGGCTTGATTACGTATTCATTGATATTTGATATCACGGCAAACGCCATTTTGCCGATGCCATAATAAAACGGTTTGACAAATACTTTTTTGAAACCCAATTAAATCTGAAGTAAAATTCGGGTATAAACGGAAAAAAGCCTGCATACAATATGCAGGCTTTCATCTGGGGTGGCTGATGGGGCTCGAACCCACGACAACTGGAATCACAATCCAGGGCTCTACCAACTGAGCTACAGCCACCGTAAAAATTGGCACGCCCGACAGGAATCGAACCTGTAACCCCCGACTTAGAAGGTCGGTGCTCTATCCGGTTGAGCTACGGGCGCTCATGCCGATTCGTGCGAAGAATTTTGTGGTCGGGGCGGTGGGATTCGAACTCACGACCCTCTGCTCCCAAAGCAGATGCGCTAACCGGGCTGCGCTACGCCCCGACTGAAGACCTGAACTATACAGACCCTTTTCAACCCGGTCAACACCTACTTTGCTTTATTTTTTCATTTTTTGATTATCTTATTATTTTTAATCGTTATTTATTTTTATGTTTCGTAATCAGGGCCACTCTTTTGTGTCAGGCCGTCTGAAAAATGCGATAATTTAAACGCAATATTTGTCCCTATTTAGGAGGAAAAATCATGGCTGCACAACTTATAGACGGAAAAAAAATCTCCCAGCAACGCATCGAGGCGGTCGCGCAGGCGGTAAAAGCACGTCAGGAAAAAGGTTTGCACACGCCTTGCTTGGCAGTAGTATTGGTTGGCGACGACCCTGCCAGCGCGGTTTACGTGCGCAATAAAAAACTGGCCTGCCAAAAAAGCGGCATCGAATCGCGCTCTTATGAGCTGCCGTCTGAAACCACGCAAGACGATTTGCTGAAACTGGTGGATGAATTGAACGGCGACCCTGCCGTCGACAGTATTTTGGTGCAACTGCCGCTGCCGGCACACATCGACAGCCAAGCGGTTTTGGAGCGTATCGAGCCGCATAAAGATGTGGACGGCTTCCACCCTTACAACGTCGGCCGCCTGGTCGTCAAAATGCCGCTGATGCGCCCTTGCACGCCCAAAGGCGTGATGACTTTGTTGGAAGCCTACGGCGTCGACCCGAAAGGCAAAAAAGCGGTCGTCGTCGGTGCGTCCAATATTGTCGGCCGCCCGCAAGCGTTGGAATTGCTGCTATCCCGCGCGACGGTAACCATCTGCCACAGTGCCACGCAAAACCTTGCCGATGAAGTTGCGGCCGCAGATATTTTGGTGGTCGGCGTAGGCATTCCGAATTTCGTTAAAGGCGAATGGGTCAAACCCGGCGCAGTCGTTATCGATGTGGGCATCAACCGCTTGGACGACGGCAGCCTGTGCGGCGACGTGGAGTTTGATGTCGCCAAAGAACGCGCGTCCATGATTACGCCCGTTCCCGGCGGCGTCGGCCCGATGACGATTGCCACTTTGTTGGAAAACACAGTACACGCGGCCTCATTGCACGATTAATCGCTGTCATTAAGTTAGGCCGTCTGAACATGGTTTTTCAGACGGCCTGACCTGTTTTTTTGCTTTTTACCTTATTTGGCTTCACATGTCCTTAATCTCTTCGCACACCGACAACCCGACTTTCCGCAACGCTTCCTATATCCTGATGGGCTTGGCCTTGCTGATTGTCTTGCACTACCATTTTCTGCCGCTGCTGCTGTCGGTTATCCTGACCTATATCTTTATTACGCGCACCAACGGCGTGATCCTCAAACTCCGCCGCCATGTTTTGCCGCGCAACACGCGGCTGCATAAATCGCTCAACGCGCACAATATCAACCTGATTTCCACTACGCTGACGCTGGCCATCGTGTTCAGCATCATCACGATGATGTCTTTGGGCATTTACCACCTGATACACGGCGGCCATGTCGGCTTTATGCTGGCCAAGCTGGCGGCGATTTTGGAAGACACCAAAAACAGCCAAGACCTGCCTGCGGCCATTCTCAATATGCTGCCCAACAATATGGCCGAAATCAAAGCCTCAGCGATCAAGCTGATTGAAGAATACCGCGCCGCGCTGACCCGTATCAGTAAAAACAGCATCACTTCCTTCGTGTACATCCTCATCGGCATCATCATTGGCGCCATGCTCAGTTTCCACCGCCTGAAAATGCGCAAAAACCGCCGCAAAATGCCATTGTTTAAAGCCGAATTGGTGCACCGCATCGTCAATTTTGAAACCAGCTTTGAACGCGTGTTCCTCGCCCAAGTCAAAATCTCGCTGATCGACACCTTCCTGACCGGCCTGTACCTTTACTTGGTTTTACCGCTGTTCGGCGTTGACCTGCCGTTTAAAATGACCGTTCTGATCGTCGCCTTTATCGTCGGGCTGATTCCGGTGGCAGGCAACCTGATTTCCAACACCATCATCATTATTTTGAGCCTCGGCGCATCGCTTTACGTCGCACTTGCCTCGTTGGTTTTCCTCGTTGTCATCCATAAACTCGAATATTTCCTCAACGCCAAAATCATCGGCTCGGAAATCGAATCCAGCGCATGGGAATTGCTGGTGGCGATGGTCGTCTTTGAACGCATTTTCGGCATCGGCGGCATCATCGTCGCGCCGGTTTATTACGCGTATCTGAAAAACGAATTGAAACTAAGAAAATTGATTTAATCAGTTGCGTTTATACACATCAAAGGCCGTCTGAAAACGACAATCGGGTTTTCAGACGGCCTTTGCTTTACCTTTTCTTACACTTTACGGCATAATGGCAGCCACGCATTTCTAGAAGAAAGATAAACAATGTCAACCAAAACCCCTTCCCTATTCGGCGGCGCGATGATTATCGCCGGTACGGTTATCGGCGCAGGCATGCTTGCCAACCCGACCGCCACTTCCGGCGTATGGTTTACCGGCTCGCTGGCCGTGTTGCTGTACACCTGGTTTTCCATGCTCTCCAGCGGCCTGATGATTTTGGAAGTCAACACCCATTATCCACACGGCGCCAGCTTCGACACCATGGTTAAAGACCTGCTCGGCCCGGTTTGGAACGTCATCAACGGCGTTGCCGTCGCTTTCGTTTTATACCTGCTCACCTACGCCTACATCTTCGTCGGCGGCGACCTGACCGCCAAAGGCATCGGCAGCGCGGTAGGCAGCGAAATCTCGCTCACTGTCGGCCAACTCGTCTTCTTCGGCATTCTCGCCTTTTGCGTTTGGGCATCAGCACGCTTGGTTGACCGCTTCACCAGCATCCTCATCGGCGGCATGGTATTGACCTTTATTTGGGCAACCGGCGGCCTGATTGCCGATGCCAAAATGCCTGTCCTGTTCGACACCCAAGCCCCTGCCGGCACCAGCTACTGGATTTATGTCGCCACCGCCCTGCCCGTTTGCCTTGCCTCATTCGGCTTCCACGGCAACGTCTCCAGCCTGCTCAAATACTTTAAAGGCGACGCACCCAAAGTGGCCAAATCCCTGTGGTCGGGGACGCTGATTGCCTTGGTGATTTACGTCCTCTGGCAAATCGCTATCCAAGGCAACCTGCCGCGCAACGAGTTTGCACCCGTCATCGCCGCTGAGGGTCAAGTTTCCGTCCTGATCGAAA
This sequence comes from Neisseria sp. HMSC056A03, assembly GCF_001815685.1. Taxonomy (NCBI): domain Bacteria; kingdom Pseudomonadati; phylum Pseudomonadota; class Betaproteobacteria; order Neisseriales; family Neisseriaceae; genus Neisseria; species Neisseria sp. HMSC056A03. The sequence continues at coordinate 17,103 of NZ_KV821598.1, read as the reverse complement.
CGCTGTCCAAGTTCGCCCAAACCGGCAATATGGACAAAGTGTTGACCCTGTTCTCCTACATGGCGATTGCAACGTCCTTCCTCGGCGTAACGCTCGGCCTGTTCGACTACATCGCCGACATCTTCAAATGGAACGACAGCATCTCCGGCCGTACCAAAACCGCCGCACTAACCTTCCTGCCGCCTTTGATTTCCTGTCTGCTCTTCCCTACCGGCTTCGTTACCGCCATCGGCTACGTCGGCTTGGCCGCCACCATCTGGACAGGCATCATCCCCGCCATGCTGCTCTACCGCTCGCGCCATAAATTCGGCGTCGGCAAAAACTACAAAGTTTACGGCGGATTCTGGCTGATGGTTTGGGTCTTCCTCTTCGGCATCATCAACATTGCCGCCCAAATATTGAGCCAAATGGAACTTGTTCCCGTATTTAAAGGTTAAATTCCCTTAAGGCCGTCTGAAACACCCTCTTTCAGACGGCCTAATTCATTATTTTCCGCTACAATACCCCCTTTCCCCCAACGAACACCGTCCATGTACGACAATATCCGCTTCCATCTCGACGAAGACTACCCCGACCAGATCCCGCCCGAAAACGCCGCCACCCATATCGGCATGTACTGGCAGTGGGCGGCGCAGGCAGGCCTCGTCAACCCCGTCTGGCAAACCGCCCCCGAAACCGCAGCCGACTTCTCCGCCATGACCTCGGGCAAAATCAGCGGACGGCACTTCCTGCTCAAACACATGGACGGCGCATTGACGGCGGACGACTTTACCGAACTCGGCCAACGGTTTACCGAGTTCTACTACACCGACGAAGAAGACGGCTACGGCGCATTTATGGAAGACTACGTCCTCGCCCTCGACACACCCTCGCTCGGCGGCTTCTACCACGTCAAAAACACCCCGGAAACCTTCGCCAAACTGACCCCCGTTTTTCAGACGGCATTTGAAAAATGGAAAAGCAGTTTGAAAGCAGAAAAATATTCAAAAGAATCCACATAATGAAGCCGAACTATTCTATCGACATTGCTATTAACTGCTTCCGTCCAGGTGGCGGCATGGAAAGCTACACTTTCGACCTGGTCCGTGGTTTAAACGCACACGGCATCAAACCTACCGTCTTTGCTGCACAAATCGATACAACGATTCCTGAATACCGCCAAGTTGATACGCATCACGTCAATCAAAAAAAGATTCCAAAAAAGTTGCGTCCTTTTTTCTTCAGTATGCAATTGGCCAAACTCCGGCAAAACAGGAATATCCCCCTTATTGCCTGCAATCCCAGTGATTATGCTGATATCTTTGTCTGCGGCGGTACACACTTAGGTTACCTGCACAACATGGGTAAAACCCCAAACCTACTTGATAGACTCATCATTCGGCGTAACCGCACCAACTACTCAACGGCAAAATTGATCATGGCGCATTCACACTTAATGCAACACGAGTTGATCAACCTCTATGGGGTACCTTCTGAAAAAATCCATGTTATCCATCCACCTGCCGATACTGCACGCTTCTACGCTAAACCGGAAGAAATTCCTGCAACTCGTGCGAGATACGGATTTAAAGACGACGAAACTATTTTCCTATTTCCATCAACCGGACACACCCGAAAAGGTTTGGATTTATTAGCAGAATTTTTTGAGCATACCGATTTACCCATCAAACTGGCTGTTGCCGGATCACCCTTACCTCGACCAATGGACAACGTCATTGAGCTTGGTTTCTGCAAAAATATGCCTGAACTTTACCGAGCTGCTGACTTCACTATCATGGCATCACTGTACGAACCATTCGGACTGGTTGGCATAGAATCTATTTTGTGCGGAACCCGAGTTGTTTTCTCCGACAATATGGCATGTACCGAAGTTATGAACGAAAATGCAGGCTTCTTTTTCTCACGTCAAAACCCAGAAACATTGGTACAAGCCATCACCCAAGCAGTTTCTCTCAAACGACAGGGAAAACACAAAATTACCTCTCCTATGCAGGCATTAACCTATAATCCCACCTTAACGCATCATATCGACCAAACTCTCAATATGTTGAAGGCCGTCTGAAAACAATATTTAGGAACACCATGAAACTCATCATCCTCGACCGCGACGGCGTCATCAATCAAGACCGCGACGACTTCGTCAAATCCGTTGACGAATGGATTCCCATCGAAGGCAGCATGGATGCCATCGCCTTTTTAACGCAGGCAGGCTACACCATCGCCGTGGCCACCAACCAATCCGGTATCGGCCGCAAATACTTTACCGTGCAAGACCTGACCGAAATGCACGCGAAAATGCACCGCCTTGCCGTTCAAGCAGGCGGCACCATCGACGGCATTTGGTTTTGCCCGCACACTGCCGCCGACAACTGCGAATGCCGCAAACCCAAGCCCGGCATGATTATCGACATCATCGAACGCTTCAAGGCCAATGCTGCCGAAACTTGGCTGGTTGGCGACAGCCTGCGTGACCTGCAAGCCATTGATGCCGCAGGCGGCAAATCCGCACTTGTTCTGACCGGCAAAGGCAAAAAAACGCTGGCCAAACACGAACAAGAACTGCCCGAACATACCCAAGTCTTCGACAACCTGCTCGCTTTCTCGCAATACATCATGCGTGAAAACACACGAATCGAAGAAGCCGCGCAAGCCATCCTATAACCGACAAGGCCGTCTGAAAACTGCCGACAACGGCGTTCAGACGGCCTTCAAACGACAGACTTTTCCCCGATATGCTGATTATCCGCAACCTGATTTACTGGTTCATCCTTTCCTCCAGCATTATTTTGCTGTTCCCCTTTATGCTGCTTGCCCTGCCTTTCCAAGGCGGCGCACACAAAATGGCGCAAATTTGGGTGCGCATCCTCAACTGGTCGCTCAAGCACATCATCGGTTTGAACTACACCTTAAGCGGCGCGGAAAACATTCCAAACCACCCCTCCATCATCTGCGCCAAACACCAAAGCGGCTGGGAAACCCTCGCCCTGCAAGAGATTTTTCCGCCGCAAGTTTATGTTGCCAAACGCGAACTCTTCAAAATCCCTTTCTTCGGCTGGGGCTTGAAGCTGGTTAAAACCATCGGCATCGACCGCAGCAACAGCCGCGAAGCCAACAAACAACTTTTAGAACAAGGCCTTGCGCGTAAAAACGAAGGCTATTGGATTACCATTTTCCCCGAAGGCACACGCCTGCCGCCCGGCGAAAAAGGCCGCTACAAGCTCGGCGGCGCGCGCATGGCAAAAATGTTCGAGATGGACATCGTCCCCGTCGCGCTCAACAGCGGCGAGTTTTGGCCGCGCAACTCCTTCCTCAAATATCCGGGCACGGTCAGCGTCATCATCGGCAAACCCATTGCCCACAATAACGGCAATGAAGCCGAACTCATGGCCCAATGCGAGCAATGGATTGAAAGCCAGCAGCCCCTGATTACCGGACAAGGCCCGTTCGCGCCCCAAACCAAATAAATCATTCCATCGGGTGGGCCACTATACCCGCCCTTTTCACTCAAACACCATGCCCCGCCTCCATACCCACACCCTTTCAGACGGCCTCACCATTCATATCCAGCTCAAACGCAGCGCCAAGAAAAACCTCATCTTGCGCCCCGTTTCCGCCGATACCGTCAGCATCAATATCCCTCCGTTTGTTACCCAGCACACCTTTACCCAATGGCTGAACGACAACGAAGCCATCCTGCGCCGTACCCTAAACAAAACACCGGCCCGACAAACACCTACCGACTCGCTTCCCGAATGGATTTGGTATCAAGGCGTTCAGACGGCCTTGTCCGTCCACACAGCAAACCACATCCAAATCAGGCCGTCTGAAATCCTGTTGCCCGAAAAAGAAAACGCCGCCCAACTCACCCATTTGCGCCGTTTCCTACACGAGCGTGCGCACGAGTATCTGCTGCCGCGCCTCGAAGGCCATATCCGAACCACCCGCCTGACCCCGAGTGCCATTTCCCTTTCCAACGCCAAAACCTTCTGGGGCGTTTGCCGCCACACCACCGGTATCCGCCTCAACTGGCGGCTCATCGGTGCGCCCGAATATGTCGCCGACTACGTCTGCCTGCACGAACTCGCCCACCTGCGCCATCCCGACCACAGCCCTGCATTTTGGGCTCTGACCCACTCGCTCACGCCGCATGTTGACCAAGCCGAACAATGGCTGAAGGCGCACGGCAGCGAATTGTTCCCCCTCGGCTAAGTCTTATCTGACAGCATTTTTCTGCAAGCAAACACCAGCCCAAAGCAAAGAACCAACGCCCTCCAAACAAATCATGTAGCCGCGCGTAAAATCAGGTTTATCCGCTTGCCGCCCCTCATACCTGCCGATAAGATGATGTCGTTCTCAAAACCCTTTTCAGAAAGGAAAACCGATGACCAAAGCAAAATCGTTACTGGCCACCGGCATTTTGGCTCTTTTCTCCGCCACGGCATTCGCCTCCCCGCTGCCTTCCGAAATCTACCGTCCGGATGGCGCGCACACCATAAAAGCCGATCATCAAGGCAACGGCGAATTTGAATACGAAGCCGAACTTTCCGGCCAACGCAATTCCATTCCTTCCTTGGCCAAAAAAGTGATCGCCCACGCGCGCAGCAAAGGTTTCCATGTGGTTGAGTCTGAAATCAAACACGACGATGCCGATCTGAAATTCAAACGCGGCAAACAAGAGCTGGATGTTTCCATCGAAGACAAAGGCCAAGGCCGTATCGAATACAAAGCCGATTTGGACTTGGACCAAAACTAAATCCGACTCGCAAATAAAGGCCGTCTGAAATCCCATCGGGTTTCAGATGGTCTTTTGTCGTCTTTATCAGATATAATGGCACTCGGTTTGTAAAATTTCCGACTCAAAACATTGTACAATCTGTCCACTTATACCGATAACATCCCAAACATTGCCATGAAAAAACGTCTGCTCCTCCTCGCCATCCTTCCCCTTTCCCTTCACGCCGCCGATGTGCCGCCTGACGTAAAACCCGAGCTTCAAGTCAACACTGCCGAACCCCAACAACCTGAAACGCACAACATTCCTGCCGAGCAGACAAATAGGCCGTCTGAAAAAATCATCAACGTCGATGCCGATACCCTGCTTGCCAACACCGAATTACTGGCACGCGCCATGTATTCCGCCGTCGTCGCCCACAACATCCCCGGCATCAAAGCCGTTTTGCCCATTTACGAACAATGGCCAGAACACGACCGCGCCATGGCACGCTATGCCAAAGGTTTGCTTGCCCAATCCGAAGGACGCGCCGCCGAAGCCATCGGCCATTACCGCCGCTTTATCGCCGAGCAACCCAATGCCTCCGCCGTCCGCTGGCAGCTTGCGACCGCCTTGTTTGAAGACAAACAAAACGAAGCCGCGGCCGACCAGTTCGACAAACTGCAAACCGAGTCCCTTCCGCCCGCCTTGCAAGAGCGCATCGAAACCTACCGCAAAGCCCTGCGCGAACGCGACTCATGGCAATTCAACGCCGGCTTGAACATCACGCGCGAACAAAACATCAACCAAGCCCCCGGCCAACGCCGTCTGGGCAACCACCTAAGTGATGAACAATGCCGCGCCGTGCGCCTTGCCTATCCTGACGACGACTGCTTCCGAGGCTGGACATTCCCCGAACCCATCGATGCCACCGCCATCCATTACCAAATCGGTGCAGAAAAAAAATGGTCGCTGCCACGCGGCTTCTATGCCACGGCAGGCGCAGACCATTACGGCAAAATCTATCCCAAACACACCAACTACAACGACCTCACCACACGCTTTTCGGCAGGCATCGGCTATGCCGACCAACGCAACGATATCGGCATTACCCCGTTCCACGAACGCCGCTTCTACGGCAACGACCCCTACACCTACACCAACGGCGTACGCCTCCACTACAACCATTGGTGGCAACCCAAGTTGCAGACCCTCAGCGCATTTGAAGCAGGCCGTCTGAAAAACGGCCGCCGCGAGCATTCCAACAACACCAGCCAACTGCTCAGCAACTCCATCGTGTACTACCGCAACGCGCGCCAATACTGGGTAGCCGGTATCGACCTCTACCGCGAACGCAACCGCGACGACAAAAGCGACAGCTTCAACCGCTACGCCCTGCGCACCATATGGGGACAAGAATGGCCCAAAGGCCTCTCCACCGTCCTACGCCTCAGCGCCGCCCAACGCCATTACCAAGCCCCCAGCTTCTTCAGCAACGAACAAAACCGCCGCGACAAAGAAGCTTCCGCCTCCCTGAGCGTATGGCACCGCGCCCTCCATTTCAAAGGCATCACCCCGCGCCTGACCATTGCCCACAACAAAACATGGAGCAACGACAAGTTCTACGAATACGGCAAAACCAAAATGTTTGTCGAATTGAGCAAAACGTTTTGACAAGTAGAACCAATCTGTGAAGAAAGCAAAAATGTCTGTCCTGCATACTGATTTACAAGACAGATTCAAACTTTTACAGATACCGAATCAATAGATTTTTTAAGGCATAATATCTTATTAAATTCATATTTATCAAATAGATAAAATCCAAGCCAATATTACTTTACAACGTAACGTACAACACCGCATAACGTTACAAAAAAATCAGGCCGTCTGAAACCCGACTTAGCGTTTCAGACGGCCTTAGTATTTGTTATCATATCCGTTCACACCTCTTCAAAAAGTATGATGATGAATGCCCTGAACAAAACCCTCTTATCCGTTTCTGTCGCACTGGGATTGAGCGCCTGCGCTTCCGTCAAAACCGCAGACACCTACGACCTAGACTTCTCCAAACAAAAATACACCGAACAAAGCATCGAAGTGAACGGTCAAGCCGTCAAATTCCGCGCTTACGAAGGCGTGGTGTACGTCCGCAATCCTGTCGATACCCGTTACGAAATCATCAATATTTATGTACCCGAAGCCTATTACAACGGCGGCGAGATAGACGGTTTCAACGCCGAAACCGCACCGATTTTCCTGCCCAACCAAATCGGCGGCTATATGCCGGCCGAACCCGGTAAACCCGCTTTAGAAGGCAAACGCGGCGAGCCTGAAGACGGCCAAAAATCGCCCAACGCCGCCCTGGTTGCCCTCTCCAAAGGCTACGTCGTCGCCTCCCCTGGCGCACGCGGCCGGACAGAACCTACCGGCAAAGCACCTGCCGCAATTGTCGATTTGAAAGCCGCCGTCCGCTACCTGAAAGCCAACGACAAAGCCATGCCCGGCGATGCCGAAAAAATCATTTCCAACGGCACAAGCGCGGGCGGCGCGATGTCCGCCCTCTTAGGCGCGACAGCCGACCAAAAAGATTACGAAAAATATCTGAAAGCATTGGGTGCGGCAGACGGCAGCGACAAAGTTTTCGCCGTATCCGCCTACTGCCCGATTACCGATTTGGACCATGCCGACATGGCTTACGAATGGCAGTTCAACGGCGTTAACGACTACAAAAAAATGAACATTTCCATGCTCGACTACCGCGTCAAACGCGAGCTGGTTGCCGGTACGCTGACCGATGACGAGAAAAAACTATCCGACCTCCTCAAACCCTTATACCCAGTATACCTCAACAGCCTGAACCTAAAATCCCCCGAAGGCAAACCCCTGACACTGGACGCCCAAGGCAACGGCAGCTTTAAAAACCATATTGCCGGTTTACTTGCCAAATCCGCACAAGCCCAGCTTGATGCAGGCAAATACCTGAGCGACCGCACTTGGCTGACCATCCGCAAAGGCAAAGTCGTCTCCGTCGATTTCGATGCCTACGCCAAAGCCGCCGGACGGCAAAAAACACCGCCCGCCTTTGACGGCGTGGATTTGAGCGCGGGCGAAAACCAGCTCTTCGGCAACAATACCGTCGACAAACGCCACTTCACCGCGTTCTCCATGCAACACAATACCGCCGCCAACGCCGAAATCGCGGACGAAGAAACCGTCAAAATCATGAACCCGCTTAACTACATCGGCAAACCGGGCGCGAACCTGCCACAAAACTGGCGCATCCGCGTCGGCACTAATGACCGCGACACCTCGTTGGCAGTCTCCGCCATATTAGCCGCCAAGCTGCAAAACAACGGCTACACCGTCGATTACGCCCTGCCTTGGGATGTCGGACACGGCGGCGATTATGACTTGGACGAACTGTTTGCCTGGATGAAACAGGTCAGCAATTCTGCAAAATAATTGTTCGCAACATAGATTGAGATGAGATTTTGTATCCCGTTTTAATTAAAGAAAGGCCGTCTGAACTTTTTCAGACGGCCTGTATTTTGATGAAAACTCAAAGCCCTTTATTATATAAATGAATTTTTTAATAGCATTAAATATTAATTTTTATAAATAAACTAATTTTAAATTCCATAAAATAATTAAAATAAAGAAATTTTAGAATAAAATTGCTAAAACAAAAAACTAAGCCTTGTTTAATTCCGCTAAAACCTGTAACCTGTATCAAAAATAAACAAGAGAGTCCATCATGTCCCAACACCACCCTACCGACGATATTAAGATTAAAGAAGTCAAAGAGTTACTCCCTCCAATCGCACATTTGTATGAGCTGCCTGTTACGCCTCAGGTTGCCAATTTGGTTTATAAAACACGTCATGAAATTGCGGATTTGGTTCATGGCCGCGACAACCGTTTGCTGGTCATCATCGGCCCATGTTCGATTCACGATACTAAGGCGGCGGTTGAATATGCGCAAAAATTACTGCCCTTGCGCAAAAAATATGAGAAAGAGCTGCTGATTGTAATGCGCGTGTATTTTGAAAAACCGCGTACAACCGTTGGCTGGAAAGGCTTGATTAACGATCCGCACTTGGACGGTACGTTTGACATCAACTACGGCCTGCGCCAAGCGCGTCAGTTGTTGCTGACTTTGAACGAAATGGGCATGCCTGCTTCGACTGAATTCTTGGACATGATTACGCCGCAATACTACGCCGACCTGATTTCTTGGGGCGCGATTGGTGCGCGTACGACTGAAAGCCAGGTACACCGCGAATTGGCCAGCGGCCTCTCCTGCCCTGTCGGTTTTAAAAACGGTACGGACGGCAATCTGAAAATCGCCATCGACGCCATCGGTGCCGCCAATCATCCGCACCACTTCTTGTCTGTCACCAAAGCCGGTCATTCCGCGATTGTCCACACCAGCGGCAACCCTGACTGCCATGCGATTTTGCGTGGCGGTAAAGAGCCTAATTACAGCGCGGAACACGTTAAAGACGCGGTTGCGCAGCTTCAAAAAGCCGGTGTGAGCAGCAAACTAATGGTGGACTGCAGCCATGCCAACAGCCGTAAAGATTTCCGCAAACAAATGGATGTAGCACGCGATGTTGCGGCGCAACTGAAAGCCGGTGAAGAAAACATCATGGGCGTGATGGTGGAAAGCCACTTGGTTGAAGGTCGCCAAGACAAGCCTGAAGTTTACGGTCAAAGTATTACGGATGCCTGCATCGGTTGGGATACGACTGAAGAATTGCTGACTCTGCTTGCCGAAGCGAAAGGTTACCAAGCGTAAGTGCGAAACCATTAAAAAGACTGGATATGTTTCGGTCTTTTTTGTGTCTGTCATTTGATTTCTTTGCTCAAGATACCGAGCAAGTTTTAGTCAGGTTTGACATCAAAACAATATGAGAAAAAATTCAGGCCGTCTGAAAACCCGATAATTTAGGTTTTCAGACGACCTGTCCTACTTTTCTTTTCAATTAGAACGTATGTTTAACCGTTGCAGTCACACTACGCGGCGTGCCGTAAACGTGAATATCCGGCATGGGGCGGTAGCGTTTGTTGAACACGTTTTCAAAGTCCAAACCGATGCGGGTGGATTTGCCGATTTTGTAATGCGCAGTCAAATCCAGCGTAGCGTAGGCGCGTTGGGTTAGCGCTTCTTTACCGGCAACGGTGAAAGGCTGGTATTCATCATAGGCGTTTGTGCCGCTTTGCCAGTTGACGTTTGCACCCAAGTTTAGGCGGTCGGTAACGTCATACGCAGTAAAGAGTTTGAAAAGGTGGGCAGGATAAGAAGGGTTGACCACATTGCCCGAATCATTTTTGAGTTTGGAGTACGCATAGGAAGCATTAAGCAGCCATTTGTCGCTCAGGCGTCCGCCAACAGACAGTTCCACGCCTTTGGTCGTCGTGCGGTCAATAGATTCATAGTAAACCTGTTGATTTTTACGATCATAAATTTCTTTAGACAAATGGTCGCGTTTATTGATAAACGCCGCCGCAGAAGCGTTCAAACGGCCTTCAAACCACGAAGCTTTTAAGCCGAGTTCATATGTTTTGCCACGTTGTGGTTCGAGCGGTTTGCCGTTTCGGTCCAAATTGCGCACTTGCGGGCGGAATATGGTGGTATAGGAGGTGTAGGCTGTCAGATTGTCATTTAAATCATAACTTGCGCCCAAATAGGGGATAAATACCTTGTTTTTATGCCTGCTGTCGGCAAAATTGTTGCGATTGGAACTGTAGCGGTATTGCCAATCGACAAACCGTCCGCCGCCTATCAACGCCAGCCTGTCGGTCAGTTTGAAACGGGTCGAACCGTAAACAGAGAGGTTTTTCATATGGGCAAAGCCGTCGCGAAGGTAAGGTATGGCCGGTTTTGTGAAATTTCCGTCAAAAAGGCGCAAATCAGGGACAATCCCATCTTTATTTCTCTTGTAATATGAAGGAGTTTCCTTATTGTACTGATAGCTGATGCCGGCATTGAATTCATGTTTGCGTCCCAAAAGCGGGTAATCGCCGTCCAAACTCAGAGAAAAATCTTGGTCGGTGTACTTGGCTTGATCGCGCTCGGCAACGAATTGAGCGGAATAGTCCGGATTAATTACAAAAGGACCAGCCATACCGGCAACCGCATCACTTTTCCCGTAAGTATGGCTGTAGTTGCCGTTCAGAGTCCAACCGTTTTCAAACGCATGATTGACAGAGGTAAAGATTTCCGCACTGTTTTCTTTACCGTAAGCCCATTTTGCAGAGGAATTGCTGCGCGGTGAGGCTGCAAACGGTTCGAAAGGTTGATTGTTTTCAGGGTCTCCCGCTACGGTCAGATAGCTGAAAGGAGAGCTGCCGGTATTGCGGAAACGGTGTATTTCCGTACCGAGGCGCCAGTGGGTTTGCGGCGTGATATCGTAAGACAAAGTACCGTAGAAAGTGTGATTGTGGCGCGAAGTGTTCGGCAGGTAATCGCCACCGTGGTCGCTGACCAAAATAGCGCGGCTGCGCAAGGTATTGTCTGCATTCAAAGGCTGATTGGCATCAAGGACGAAGCGGTAGTGGTTCCACGAACCGACACCGGCTTCCACGCTGATGGCTGGCTTGGCAGTCGGTTTTTTACGTTCCAAAGCAACCGTACCGCCCGGCTCGCCCATACCGCCGTTGGACAAACCGCTTGCACCGCGCACGACGACGACTTGGTCATACAATGCGCTGTCCAGATTGTTGGTGCCGCGACGGATGGCTTTACCGTCGTAAAGGAATTTAGGCGCGCCATCCACGGAAATGCTGTCAACGGCCTGACTGCGTGAAATAAACTCGCTGTGGCCGGATACGTTGTTGCCCATTTTGCTGTGGAACACGCCCGGTGTTTGTTTCAATACGTCCTGCAGGCTGTCCAAGCCTTGGTCGTCGATTTGTTTTGCCGTTACGACAGACAGGGACTGCGGCGTTTCGCGCTGGGTCAGGCGGATGCCTGTCGCGGCGGAGGAAGCGGGAATGGTGTAGTTGGAAGTAGTCTGTTTTCCGACACCTTGGACGGTAACTGTCGGTAAATCAACACGTTCTTGCGGCTGGGTATTTTCTACTTCGGTCGCAAAAGAATACGCCGAACACAGCGCCAGACTGACGGCAAAGCTTAATTTGCCATAGGGAAATACAGGTAGTGACATAGCCTCTCCAATTAGCTTATATTTACAATTTGGTCGCAGATTCTATCAAAAAGATGTAGTCCTATAAAACTATGTTCTAATCACTATTTCCTAAGTAGTTCGTTTAATTAAAAATATTTATTTTCAATCTAGTACCAATTAACTAAAAAGGCCGTCTGAAACCCATATCATCAGGTTTTCAGACGGCCTTAATCTTTTTATTACAAGGTAATCAATCTGCCAATTTTCGTGCCAATTCTGCCAAACGTTTACCTTGCGCGAAGGCAATATCGTTTTCTTCGGCAGTCAATGCCGGCTTGCTGTCGTGGCCGGAAACATGGCTTGCGCCGTAAGGCGTGCCGCCGCTTTGGGTATTGCTGAGCGCGGACTCGGTATAGGGAATGCCGCTGATGACCATGCCGTGGTGCAACAGGGGCAGCATCATGGTCAGCAGGGTGCTTTCTTGGCCGCCATGCAGCGAAGATGTACTGGTGAATACGGTGGCAGGTTTGCCGACGAGTTCTGCACCGAGCCAAAGGGGAATGGTGCCATCGATAAAATATTTCATCGCGGCGGCCATATTGCCGAAACGTGTCGGGCTGCCGAGCGCGAGGCCGGCGCAATTTTTGAGGTCGTCGGCAGTCGTGTATGGCGCGCCTTCGTCGGGAATGGCTTTTTCAACGGCTTCGCAAACGGTGGAAACTTTGGGAACGGTACGCAACACGGCTTCGCATCCCTCCACGCTTTCGATACCGCGTGCGATTTGGCGGGCAAGGTTGCGCGTACTGCCGTTTTGGGAATAAAAGAGGACGAGGATTTTCAGGGGATTTGGGTTCATTTGGGGTTTCCGTTACAATGTTGTCAGGTTTCAGACGGCCTTTTAAATACTCAGGCCGTCTGAAAAGAAAAAATTTCAATTTGGAAGTGGGAAAAGGTTATGCCGTTTTCGCAATGGTGGCAAGGTTTTTTAAAGAGTAAAGGCGTGGCGTTCGCTTGGTTTGTCGTGCGCCGTTTTGATGAGGAGCGCGTGCCGCAGGTGGCGGCAAGCATGACGTTTACAACACTTTTGGCTTTGGTGCCCGTGTTGACGGTGATGGTCGTCATCGCTTCGGCCTTCCCCGTTTTCGACCAATGGTCGGGGGAATTTATCTCTTTTATCAACCGCACCATCGTTCCGCAGGGCGCGGAAATGGTGTTTGACTACATCAATGCGTTCCGCGATAAGGCCACCAATCTGACGGCGATCGGCAGTGTGATGTTGGTCGTCACCTCGCTGATGCTGATTCGGACAATAGACAATGCGTTCAACCGGATTTGGCGCGTCAATTCGCAACGGCCTTGGATGATGCAGTTTTTGGTGTATTGGGCGTTGCTGACGTTTGGGCCTTTGTCTTTGGGCGTGGGCCTGTCAGTCATAATCTGTCAGGTGCAAGTAGTGGGTGGCTCGGAATGGCTGAGGGTCATAACCGCGGTTTCATTTATTACGGTACTGCTGTGGGGCTTATACCGCTTTGTGCCCAACCGTTTCGTGCCTGCCAGCCATGCTTTGGTCGGCGCGGCCGTAACGGCGTTTTGCTTGGAAACGGCACGCTTTTTGTTCGCTTGGTACATGGGCAACTTTGACGGCTACAAATCAATTTACGGCGCATTTGCCGCGGTACCGTTTTTCCTGTTGTGGCTCAACCTGTTGTGGACGCTGGTATTGGGCGGCGCGGTTTTGACCTCGTCCCTGTCCTATTGGCGCGGCGAAGCGTTCCGCCGCAGTCTGGATGCGCGCGGACGCTTTGACGATGTATTGAAAATCCTGCTGCTGCTCGATTCTGCCCAACAAAACGGTAAGGCATTGCCGGTGCAGGAGTTCAGACGGCATATCAATATGGGCTTCGACGAATTGGGCGAGCTTTTAGAAAAACTGGCACGACACGGCTATGTCTATTCCGGCCGTCAGGGCTGGGTCTTGAAAATGGGGGCGGAGTCCATCGACTTGGCGGAGCTGTTCAAACTCTTTGTCTACCGTCCGCAAACGCTTAATAAAGACAAGGTCAATCAAACGGTTGACCACATCATGCAGCCCTGCTTGGAAACCTTGAACATGACGCTTGCCGAGTTCGGCGCCCATACAAAAAAACAATCCTCTTAAACCTGACGCCGTCTGAAACCAAAAATATCAAGTTTCAGACGGCCTTTGCTATAATCGGCACACTACTGAATATTACATTCGACCTACAAGGATAAATAGATGAAAACACCAGCCCTACTCTCGCTGCTCGGTCTGATTCCATCTGCCGCCTTTGCCGCCCACGGCGTAGGCCTTGGCCAACCACCCAAATATACGGCCAACTTCACCGCTTTCGAATACGTCAATCCCAACGCTCCCAAAGGTGGTACATTTACCACGCCTTTCCTCGGTGCTTTTGACACACTCAACCCCTTTACCCTCAAAGGCAACCACGAATACGGCATCAGTATGCTGACGCTCGATACCCTGACCGAGCAAAGCATGGACGAACCTTACGCCGTTTACGGCCTGATTGCCGAAGACATCGCCCTGGCGCCAGACGGCCTTTCCGTTACCTTCAAAATCAACCCCAAAGCCAAATTCCACAACGGCGACCCCGTTTTGGCCAAAGACGTTGCCGCTTCATTTAACATCCTGACCAAAGACAAAGCCGCCGCCCCCATGTACCACTTCTACTGGAGCGACGTGGCCAAAGTGGAAACGCCCAACGATCGCACCGTCGTGTTCCGCTTCAAACAGCGCAACTCAGAATTGCACATGATTCTCGGCAGCCTGCCCGTCTTCTCGCATAAAAGCTACCCCAAAGGCCTGGCAGCCGCCCCCAACAGCCTGCCCATAGGTTCCGGCCCCTACCGTTTTGCCAAAGCCGAAAACGGACACATCAGCGAGTTTGTCCGCGACAAAAACTACTGGGCGCAAAATCTGCCCGTGCGCAAAGGCCGCTACAACTACGACCACATCCGCATCAAATACGTCAAAGACGAAGTTGTCCGCATCGAAGGACTGAAAGGCGGCCAATATGACTTCGTACAAGAAAACGTCGCCCGCAACTGGGCGCGCGCCTACTCCGACGAAGTCCTCAAAAAACGCAATCTGTCCAAACACGAATGGCTGCAAAACAGCACCGCCGGCATGCAAGGCTTCGTCATCAATATGCGCCACAAGCCCTTGGACAATATTTACGTCCGCCGCGCCTTGATTGAAAGCTTCGACTACGAAAGCGTCAACAGCCGCATCTTCTACGGCGCATACCGCCGCACCGACAGCTTCTTCACCAACAGCACCATGGCCGCAACCGGCAAGCCCGACCGTGCAGAAACCGCATTGCTCAAATCATTGGGCACCAAGCTGCCCGACGGCGTATTGGATCAAGACGTCCCTATGCCGCCGGTTACCGACCCCAAACTGGGCGTGCGCCCGAACCTGCTCAAAGCACGCGCCCTGCTTGAAAAAGGCGGCTATCAATACAAAAACGGCAAAGCAGTCGACAAACAAGGCAAACCGCTGACTTTTGAATTCCTCGCCCCAAGCAAAAACTACGAGCGTATTACCGCCAAATGGCAGCGCGACCTCGCCAAAATCGGCATTACCATGAACGTGCGTACCGCCGATTCCGCCGTGTACCAAAAACGCATGAACGACTTCGATTTTGACGTGACCACCGGCTACTACGGCAACAGCGAAAGCCCCGGCAACGAGCAATACGACTACTTCAGCTGCGCCGCCGCCAAAACCGAAGGCAGCCGCAACCTATCCGGCGTCTGTCATCCAGCGGTCGAAAAACTGCTGACCCATTTCAACAGCTTTTCCAACCGCCAAGAGCTGCAAACCACCTCGCGCGCGCTCGACCGGCTGATCCGCCACCAATACACCATCGTTCCAAACTGGTTCGCCGACCGCTACCGCGTCGTGTACCGTAACGATGTGGGCATTCCGTCCAAGCTGCCGAAATACTACGACCCCATTACCTTCGCCATGACCGCAGGCTGGAAGAAAAAGTAGTCGCATTTCGACAACACGTCCAAGCGTCTGACAAGCCCTTGGCGTGTAGCACTCAGCATAGAATCATAAAATCTTATTGTTTGTTTAAAAACAATCAATCGGTTGATTCCAAACAAACATAGAAAAAAAAACAACTTAAAGCCAAATCAAAGGCCGTCTGAAACATCCGTCAGCAAAATCATCTGCAACGGAACATTTCAGATGGCCTTTTCGTTCCTTTTCAATCCATTTTCGCAACCAAAGCAAAATATCGAAAATGAACAAAAAATTGCAAAACAATGCCCTCAAATTTTACAAAACCGTGTACACTTCAAGGTAAGAGTTTGAATTATAAGGTTAATCTTAATAAAAACTACAATCATCCAAATTTAACCCAAATCAAGCATTCATATAACAGACAAAAGGAACAATAATATGGAAATCAAGCGTCTCTCTACCATTCTCAAACTGATTGCCAACCCCGAACGCATGGCCATCCTTTTTCTGCTGCTTGACGGCGACCGCAGCATTACCGAACTGGCACGAGCGCTCGACTCCTCCCCGACCGGCATCGCCAACCACCTCGCACGCCTGCGCACCGAAGGCATCATCGATTTCACACGCTACCACCGCATCATCGAATACCGCATCATCTCCGAAGAAGCCACCACCATCCTCAATACCCTGCGCACGCTCAAAGACCAAGCCGAATAAACAAATAATTCCATATCACAACAACAAGGCCGTCTGAAACATCAGCTTTCAGACGGCCTGCCCCTTTCAGCCCATATCGAAAAATAAACCAATCCGCTATACAATACCGCCCATGCCCATAGGCGCAATCCGCCGCCTTCCCACCCAACAGCACACACGGAAACATCATGAAAATCGCCACTTGGAACGTCAATTCCCTCAACGTCCGCCTGCCCCAAGTACAAAACTGGCTGGCCGACCACCAAGCCGACATACTCGCCTTACAAGAACTCAAACTCGACCAAGACAAATTTCCGGCAGCCGCCCTGCAAATGATGGGCTGGCACTGCGTCTGGAGCGGCCAAAAAACCTACAACGGCGTCGCCATCATCAGCCGCCACGAGCCGCAAGACGTACATTGCGGCCTGCCCGCCCTCCCCGACGACCCGCAACGCCGCGTCATCGCCGCCACCATCAACGGCGTGCGCGTCATCAACGTCTATTGCGTCAACGGCGAAGCCCTGGACAGCCCAAAATTCCAATACAAAGAA
>NZ_KV821597.1:0-18880 GCF_001815685.1 Neisseria sp. HMSC056A03 | reverse complement strand
TACTGTAAACAACGCTACTAGTTTCTACACAGAATTAAGACGGGGCGCGATCATATCACTTTTTTATTGCTGAAACAAATTAGCAACCATATTATAAGAACCAAAACATCTAATAAAAAACCACCTTCAGAAGAAGGTGGATTTTGTTTTATATATTTGTTATTTGAATTACCAAGCGTAGCTATAACCTAACACGGCTTTCGCACCAGAACGGTTACCTTTATTGCCTAGAGAATGTTCTAAACGAAGATCTGCATGAATAGCGTGATTACCGAATGGTACATTTAAACCTGCACCACCTTCCAACCAAGTGCGGGAATAATTCTCGCCATATTTGGTATCACCGATTAAGACAGATTTTGCTTTAACAAAATCATGCCATACGTTTGCGACAAAATACACGTTTGGGTTACGTTGGAAGTCTTTGCTGTGGCTTAAACGCACACCGATACGTCCACGTAAGTTGTTGTCCGAACCTTGTGCAACATCACGAACTCCATCATGGAATGATTGAAGTTTTAAATGTTGGTAAACCAATTGGGTTTGTGGTTCAAGGCGCCAGTTGGAATTGCCTAATGCAAAGCTGTGACCACCCTCAACAGATACCGCACCGCTCCAACCATGTTGTCTTACTTCACGGCTAAGATTAGGATTATACTTATTGGTTAAGTAAGAGAATTGAGCCACAGTATCCACATAAGCATCATTTACTGCACGGTATAAGTGATATACACCGATGTTTGCTGCTGTTGTTTTACCTTTACCGGTATATTTATCAGCAGCCACAACGCCGTTTTCAGCACGATATTGGTCGTAGAAGCGACTATCTGCACGAGAATAAGCAAAATATACACCGCTTAGAGAT
Organism: Neisseria sp. HMSC056A03; assembly: GCF_001815685.1. Lineage (NCBI taxonomy): Bacteria > Pseudomonadati > Pseudomonadota > Betaproteobacteria > Neisseriales > Neisseriaceae > Neisseria > Neisseria sp. HMSC056A03. Next base: position 18,015 of record NZ_KV821597.1, on the reverse strand, counting down.
TGTGGTACGCCATTTTGCATTTCGCTGCGGTTAAAGTCATAACCTACTTGTGCGACATATTGTGAACTATCAACGTCTAAACGGGAACGTCCCTCGGTTTCCAAGCGTTTACCGGAAACACGCGCCCAAACGGAAGAATTTGGTGATTGACTAATTTCACCACGACGTTGGTGTAACGTATCCAACACGCTATAACCTAATTCCATATTGACTCGTGGCATTTGGATATACGCAGAAACCGGTGCCGCATAAATATCATGGCCAAATGCTTTTAATGTCCATGCGTAAATAGAACGATCCTTCTTGGTTAACTGAGCTTCTCCGGCATTTCTTGTTTTAGCCGTTCCAGTAAACGTAGCTTGAGAATTTATATTTGCGTCCCAAACCACAGGAGCTGAATAAGCATCTTCATGAGCTTTACGAAGAATGTCTCCTTCAATATAACCACTAGCCGTTTCAACTACAGTATGGCCGGTTGCTGAACGTAGAATATACAAAAGATCTGACTTGGTTGTACTTGAATCATTATTCCAAACGGAACTGACAATCAATTTTCCGTTATTAGAAGTATAGTCAAGCACTCGAAGTGTTTTATTTGCCGATTCATCATCAGAGGCAAGACGAATAGTACCTTCATTATTAACGGTTAACGCATCAGCATTATGACCATTTAATGCTAATGTACCTTTGGAACCAATATTAATCTCATTGGTTTTAGTTCCAGCACCAAAAAAGACATTATCTCTACCGACTTTCAATGTACCATCGGTAATATCAATTTTAGAATTTACGCCTCTCATGCTTGTTGGCGCAAATAACGTTGTGCCAGAACCACTTTGTATGAAATTAACATGAGATTCTTTCAGTGAACCATACGTGTGGATAATAGGGGTAAAATTCAACTCATCATTTTGGTCAAAGGTGAATGTTGGTTTTGTAAGACCAATAGAAAAACGTTTAACATCTAGTGTTCCACCTTTACCTTTGTTGCCAATTTGGATATTGGCTGTGCCATTTTCTAATTGCAACACACCTGCGCTGAGTTTACCGCCATTAGAAATCAATACATCAACATTTGTTTCTTTGTGGCCGCCACCAACTACACGAATTAATGAGTCTTTATGATAAGAAAGTTCAGAACCTTCACCATCAATAATAATTTTAGTATTAATAGCTGTTCGACCATCTGGCTTATGAAGAAGCCATCCCCAAAAGTGAGGCGCGTTAGGATCACCATGAAATGTTGAGCTTACCTTTCCGCCCTCTAAAATAGAGAGATTCGCATTACTGTAGTTACCGATATTTAATATCCCGCCTACATTTAATTCACTTCCGGCACCAGTGACAGTCAATTTACCACCGAAACCGTCATTGTTTTGATTTCCAATCATTACTGTATCACTGATATTTAACTTAGAGCCATTATCAATGGTCATTTCACCATTTGCTTGCCCTGCAGGGGTTGTTTTACCCCCCTCCGCAATGGTTAAAAACCCATTTATAGTATGCTCTTGATTATCCGTGATGTTTGTAGCTAAGCCACTTGGCAGAACGTTGGTTCCGTTATGAGTGATACTCGCATTAGCAATAAGCGGAGCTGATAATAAAACTAATGTAAGTTTATTAAGCTTGAATTCCATTATTTTATCCTCGTTTTTAATTAAACAGAGTTCAAATTTTAGCACGACATATACCCCAACACAAATTAAAGGAGTGTTTCGGAAAAAACTGACAGAAAACTCACCGCACTTTTCTAATTAAATCCAAAAAGTGCGGTAATTTTTCAAGGTATATTTCATATAAAAAATCGCCTTACTGCGGAACAATAAGGCGATTTATTTTTAGATAAATAAGTCAGAATATTATTTTGCGTCTTGTGCCGGCGCTGCGACCGGTGCAGGATTAAATTTTTGTTCTAATTCGACACTTTGTTTTTGTAACTCGGCCATTGCATTTCTTAATACTTCAGCTTTTTCAGCATAAGCTTTTTGTTGCTCCGGTGTTTGTGTCGGGTTAGTGAAACTCATATTAGCTTGATCAACCAATAAACCACTCGCAAAGCTTAATACATTTTTGGTTTGCTCTTTGATAGATTTAATTGATTCTGCTTTTACATCTAATGCATCTAAGCTTGTAATTGTATCTTTTACTGATTGATTAAATGTTTCAATCGCTTCTTTCACTTTTTTCTCATCTTGAGCTTGAACTGCAGCCACCAAATCTTGTTGGAATTTTTGTTGTGATTGTAACTGTGTTTGTTCTTGTGCCTTGTTCCAAAAATTATGAATGGTGAAAACCGATTTAGCCGGACGACCTTTATTAAATAAATAGGCTGCGGTTAAACCGGCATGCGCCCCATTGGTCTTGGCGGCGGTTGTGGTGCGGCGAGAGGAATTGGCTGATGAGATAGCCGTGCGCGGCGTGAATTTGTACGCCTGAAAAGCCTGCCTGCTCGGCAATTTTGGCGGTTTGCACGAATTGCTGAATCAGCCCGTTGATTTCATCGGCAGTCAATTCGCGCGGCGGATTGATAAAGCCATCCATGCCTACCAATGGTACAGCGCTCGGCGCAAGCGGCGTTTTATTGACTACCGCAGGCGACTGCTTGCCCGCATGATTGATTTGCATGATGAGCAGCGTGTCGTTTTGCGTGCCGGCTTTCGCCCATTTTTCAGCATCTCAAGGCTGCGGTCGTCTGAAATCACCACATCGTTTATCGAACCTTTGCCGCTTTCGGCGACCATCACATTGCCCGTTACCAAAACGCCTGCGCTGCCTTGCGCCCAAGTGCCGTACAGGCGGACGAGTTTTTCAGACGGCTGGTCGTTTTGGGCAAGTTGCTCTTCCATGGCGGATTTAAAGATACGGTTTTTAGCGGTTTTGCCGTTTTGAAAAGCGAATGGCGTGAATAACATAATCGTTCCTTTAAGTTGATAAGTTTAAAAATGTAAACGTATTCAGGTAAAAATTAAAGGGTTAACGGATAACCCTATTTTGAAAGCGGGCAATTTTGAGCCATCAAATCGGCAAGCTGTTTCAACTTCGCCACCGCATCCGCCATGGCAATACTGTAAAACCGCTCTTTGCCGACCTGTTCCACCGCCACCGCACCGGCTTGCAACATAATTTTCAAATGATGTGACACCGCAGGGCGCGACAGATGCAGATGCTCGGTCAGCTCATTCACATTCATCCTGCCGTGTTCCCACAGCACGCGCAGGATTTGATGGCGGTTTTCATCACTCAACACGGTAAAAATGGGAATGCACTCGCGCATTAAATTCATGGTTTGTTGCGGCATATTCGGCTTCTTGAGTTTATATGTTTAAAAACTTAAACTCATTTTAAAGGGAATGAGGGGGAATGTCAAAGGGAATTTAAGAAGGTTTTTTAAATCAGGATTATTTAACCTTAGCTGCTTAAAAGAAAAGGCCGTCTGAAAGATTTTCAGACAGCCTTTAAACCTTCATTAATATCACAACCTTAACAACATAAGCCTACAGTTGCTTTGCATGTTTCACACATTCTGTATCATCCAATGATATATTGCTTCAATTGCGTCATCTTCAACATTAAGTTTTAATAGGGTTAAAATCAATACCCGTAATATAACGTTGTCCAGCATGAGCTTTAATGTGCACAACAATATCAATGGTCTGCCTAAGCAGGTTTTTAATAACCTCAAACTCCAGACCACTTCCTTCTGGTGATGCTTTTACCATTAATGCCAATTGATCCCATGTTTGTTCTGTGCTACCAGCATGGCAACTTGTAATAGATCCCGGGTGTCCAGATGCACAATTTCGAATAAAATAAAATGATTCGTCACCACGTAGCTCTGCTAGAATAATTCTGTCCGGCTTCATACGCAGACAGGATTCCATACAACTTTTTGCCGTAATATTTGAACTACCTTGTCCACCTTTTGAGTAAAGCAAATGAACTACATTTTCATGAGGAATAAATAGTTCCCTAGCATCCTCAATGCTGATTAGTCGCTCACTTAAAGGAATGTGATTAACCAATGCTTTCATGAAAGTAGTCTTACCACTGCCAGTTGCACCTGAAACGACTATATTCTTTTTATATTCAACGGCTTTTTTAAAAAATTCTTCGTAGTTCCGATTGTTCTTCAGTTCTACTAATTCCTTATCTTGAGGAGATAATTCTCCATTTAACTCAATAATCTGACTAAAGAAACCATCTTTACTATACTGACTTAAGCTCTTTGTGTGTTTTGATGGCAAACGGATCGTAATTGAAGCTTTTCCTGCATCACAGGCAGGAGGAATCACAAATTGGGCACGTTGTCCTGTTGGGAATGTCAACGATACCATCGGCTCTGCTTCTGTAATTCGTTGACCAGTATTACTTTCATTAACAACAGCTGTACAGAACTGACGTGCCCTATCAAAGTTTAGCGTATTTACTTCTACCTTTTTCCAACCCTGAGAGGTTTCTAAAAATACCTCTCCTGGTCTATTAATACAAATCTCAGTCACATCAGGATCTTTTAAGAAAGAGGTAATTCCCAATACTTCATATTGATAATCTAAGAAATCCGCTGAAATTGTTGAGTTTAATTCATCCATAGTTAAAAATAAATTAATTTAAAATATGCGATTATAATGAAATTTAAAACTTGAGGAAGTTTTTTATTCAAGATTAAGAAACACCTATATTCCCCGAGCTTGTACTTGTGACAACTGTCTTTGCTGTGTTTCTAATTCAAATTGCTGAGCTGTTACCTGTACCTTTATAAGACTTTCCTCTATCGGTGTAACTGCAGCTTTTTGCATATCCACAGAAGCAGTTCTTAATTCAGGAGCCTTATCACCAATAAGAATCTGACCATTCTCTTTGATATTGATTAAAGAAGCCCCTCGCATCTTATTTGCATATCCTTCAGCAGCCAATGCCATAGCAATATTATCTAAGCTTCTTTCATCGTAGCTAATATCCTTTTTATTACAGAATTCAGTAAAAATTTGTTTACTTTGCTGATAGATATTTTGAGCATGTTGTGGGATAGCTTCCAACTTTAAAGGCTTCACAGATTGCATATTATCCCAATCGCCAGGAACAGGAGCATGCGCTATGTTGCTCTTAGGTTGATGTAAAATCTTAGTACTCTCTATTCCTGTAGCAGAATGTACTCTAATACTATTACTATCTCTGACACCACTACTATATTGGCCTGTTTTCTTTTCTTGTAAATGAATGCCTAAATCCCCATTTTTGAAATTTTCAATTTTAAGACCATTTATATCTAATGTCCCCGTATTTCTATCCCATTCATATACCATTCCAGCACTACGGTAAACGAAACGGTTTGGTTGAGATAAATCACGTACACCACCCTGTAATATATAGCCATTCAATGATACTTCACCCTTGCCGTCTGAATCTCGGATAATATCTAAATTGTCAGCACGATATTTGTCATGTCCTTTACCACCAAACAATTTATCTCTTCCAGAATTACCGGCTAAAATATCATTACCATTACCACCAATTAATACATCATTACCACTACCGCCTAATAAAATATCATTTTGATTAGTACCTTTTAAAACATCATCTCCGGCATCTCCATACATATATGCCCCACTTTTTAAATAAGTCTTAGCCCTGCCTATTAATAAACTATCACGGCTATATGATCCATCAGCAACAATTTTATTGTTGCCCTTATTTCCAAAAGTGTCATAATTTGCCATATGTTTAACAAATACTTGTTTGGAATTAGGGCTTATGGATGCTTCTTTAAAGTCTTTGGAAAAATTAGTACGGGTATTCAGGAAATGTTCAATATCAGTTTCATAATAAGTCATTCTGATTGATCCAGTTCCATTACTTGGGTACATACCATACATATTCTGGCAAGCAATTAAATCTTTAACCTCTCCAAAACTCTTACCTTTAACGTATGGGTAAAGATTACCACTAATTCCTGTACTATATGCCCTACCATTATATCTTTCTTCGTAAGCAACCATACGCGCTTCGTTAAAGATCGCCTCAGCTTCTCCATAGCCTCGCGCTTGAGCATAAGCCTTAGCAGTATCATAATAACTAGCTGATTTAGCTTGATGTTTACCTAATGCATGTCCTACCTCATGAGACATTGTTCTAGCGGTAATATATCGGATATCTTGTTCAAAATGGATACTTTTATTTTTCGGATCATAATATGCTCCTTCACGATTTTTTGGAGCAGGTTTGATATGTCCCCCTTTACTAGCGAAATGGTTAATTTGCTCCACTAATTCTGAGTCTTGCTTAATTCTATCTAGTTCAGACATTTGATTATTGAATCTTATTTTATGAAAACCAAGTGTCATCAATTCTGCTTCTGCTCTTTTATTCAGTATAATCTTTGGCATCCTAAAACTCCTTATGGCATTGGGCTCATTTTAAGATTGCTACAAAACTCTAAAGCTAAAATTGCACCTCCCCCAGAATTAGTAGCAATTATTTCACGGCCTGATTCTCTCCAATAATAATCTAGTCTTTCTTTTATTGAATCATCATCTTTTCTTTTGGCTGAATACTCAAAATCTAAATACACCCCCTCAGGTATTTCATGTGTCATAGGCTTTGGAAAAAATTTAGGGAATGCATTTTCAGGAAATATGCTACCTATTTTATCTAGGTACTCTTTTGTTTGAGTAATATATAAACTAGATTTAAGTTCAGTATGCCTGAAAACGACATACATACCTATAGATGAATGAATATCTTGATTATGTTGCATATAATCATATGCCTCTATTACGGGTATTTGCCAAATCTCTTGTAATTCACTTGCGTACATCGTATAAAGGCAGTCATCTTTAAATGCCGTATCATACATCTGCTTAATTAGATCATCCCGATTTTCCACTTTGTGCAACATACTTCGGCAACGATTGCGCACTTGTTCCATAGTTATTTCCTTTTGTATATTCTGCATCTTGGAAGAATCCTTAATATTTTTATTACTAATCTGCGGAGTACAGGAGGTCACCAAGCATACAGTTAATATGGCTGTAATCGCTGATAGTTTCATATAAATTCCTTTTTAATCATTCTGGAAATTTAATTTTCAGACGGCCTTGAGCTTTTATTACTATTACCGTTTTCCTTTTAACGAGGCAACTTTCACTGCCTCCATCAGTCGTTTGGTAAATGTTCCATCTTGGTAATAACGGATTTTCCCCACTTGCGCCGGATGTGACATACCTTCGTAAAGGATAATTTCTTTATCTTGGCTCATTGCCTTTAACTCTTGCGGCAACATCAGTGCGCGACGCTCTTCGCTTTCTGAGACACTACGTTCACGTCCACGGCTGACATTTTTTCTTTTCACTGTGGTATAACCTAGCATTTCGGAGTATTCATTTGCATCCTGCTGTTCTCTAGGTGTATAGATGATTTGCAAAGCATGGTTAGTGATAATAGTACGCGCATATTCTTTGCCATAAACAGCATCTAGCTGGGCGACTGATTGGATAATCGGAAATAGGCGAATGTTGTAACCTGCCATATAGCTGACGGAATGAGCAATAATTTCAACTTTACCAATACTTGTGAATTCGTCCATTAACAACATACATTGGTGTTTCAAATCTGGGTTGTCCTGAGGCAGCTCTTTCGTATTTTGGTTGATAAGTTGAGAGAAAAAGAGGTTAACAATGACTCTTGACTCAGCAAGTTTGTTAGGAAGAATGCCGATATAAATAGTCATTTTCTTTTTACGTACGTCAGTCAACAGAAAATCATCAGCGGAAGTGGCGGCATCAATGACAGGATTAATCCACGGGTTGAGGGGTTCTTTAAATGTACCCATGATAGAACCGAAGGTTTCTTTTTCTTGAGAGATTAAACCGGAAAAAGCGGTTTTTGTAGCCTCGCTGAGGTATGGTTGTTGTGATAGAGATGTAAAGTATTCCTTGAGTTCTGTTCCATTACCTGATGAAAGACGGTATATTTTTCCTAATGTACAGGCCGGCTCATTTTCTTTGCCCACCACGGGAAAATCAGCCATTGCTTCATACTCATCAAAACAATAAAGTGAAAACGCCAAAAACGCATTTCTTGCCTGCGCTACCCAGAACTTATCACGACTATCCCCATCAGGATATAGCATTGCAGCTATCGACATTAAATCCGATACTCGCTGGTCAGGATTGGAAGAAACATAGGTAAACGGATTCCAACGGTGCGTCCTTCCATCTTCGGCAAACGGGTTGAACAAATAGACTTCCTGACCTAATACTTCTTTGCGGTAGCCACTAGTCAAATTGAAGTTCTCCTGTTTGATGTCCAAAACCACTACCGATCCTTTATAACTTAACAGGTTCGGAATAACGATACCGACACCTTTACCCGAACGTGTTGGCGCTGCCAACAATGCGAATTGCTGGCCATTGTAATGTAACAATTTGCCGTTATATTTACCGACGACAATTGAAGTATCCGTTTGTTTGAAAAATCCTGCTTTTGTCAAATCAGCCATCCCGGCAAATCGTGCTTCTCCATGAAGACTTTGGGAAGCTGTACGCCAAATAGGAATTAAACCAAGCAGACCAATCAGAAAAGTAAAACCAAATCCAACAATTCCTGATGTTTTAATTTGTAGTGAATATTTGGCAACCTGAGGAATATCCAGCGTATTATAATATTTGAACCATGTTGTAAGTAGTAAGGGAGTTTTATCTAAGCCTAACCATTGCAGCAGGATAAAGCCTGAAAGGTAACAGCCTAATATGAAAGAAATTAATAGTAAAACTACCGTAATAATAGATTTGTTTTTTAGAGTCATTTCAATACCTGTAAGTCAAAGTAATAGATTATTTTAGCTTTCTAGTGAAGATATTAGTTTTCAGATAGCCTAAGGTTAAGGTGATGAGTGTATTATGAAACTTATCACTCTCTTTTAGTACTATCCTTGGCAGTTTCACTGTATGTTTGAACTAAATATTTTTTGCTTTTTTTGATAATACTCATGCACACTGCTCTATACAAACTCTTAGGGATACAGCTGGCAATAGAACTATAGATAATAGTAGGACGAGAGGCTTCATCAGCAATTATCCTTTATGATAAACACATAATGATTAGGCCGTCTGAAAAAACAGACGGCCCTTTAAAATTACTGCATAACCGAACTAAAATCAATGTCCTGGGCAGTATAAATATTAATCAAGGTCCCTTGGTTGATCGTTACTGTATTAGGACGAGCATTATTTCGCTCAAGCTGGCTGATAGCCTGTTGCTTCAATGTATTGGCTGTATCACTCTCGTAAGGATTAGTGGTAGTCGATGTGTTGGTTGTAACTGTTTGTCCTTGTGGACCATATTCAGTAGCAGCATATTTAAAAGCATCTGAAATCATACTAATCAATAAAGCCGATGCCAAACGTGATCCCCAATGAGACTTAAATTTACCAACATGGCCAGCCGCACCAAGATTATCTACTCCAGGGGATTCTAGTGTTACATCAACGCCTTCTGGTGTTATGATTCGATTCCAAATGACCTCCATCCGCGGGCCAGTAGGATTGCTGGAACCATATTGTCCCATTACTTTCGAACCTTTCGGCAACAAGAGATATTTTCCACTTGCAGAGTATACAGGCTCAGTGATGATACAAGATGTAAACCCTTTTACTTCAGAAACAATTTTAGTTTCTAATACACAGCGCAGATAAGTACCCTGTAGAAGTAATTTATCCCTGTTATGCATATAACGAACAGCATTAGTTTGAGCTGTACTTGCTCCCGACTCTTTCTGAGCAGCCTCTCCATCTTGAACAAATGCATTATTCATATTAGCATACATATCACCTGTTGGAATAATCGGCTGTATAGGAAGATTAGGAGTTGTAGGAGTTGTAGGAGTTGTAGGTGGCAAAGTCTCTACTACCGAAGGGATGGATACATTTATTGGTTTCGTAGTCGATGTATCCGTTTCTGATTCAGACTTTTTTTCTTCTAGCAGGTCAACAGGTTGTGTTTCAATAACTTGAGGTTCTGGAGCCGGTAGATCTGGCACTGTAACCACCTGAGGACGTTCTGGAGGAGGGGCTTCCTCAGAGCCACTAAATTGATGGTAGGCAAATGCACCTAGTCCAGCCAGCCCAAAACCCGCAGCTACAATAAATGCAATAGCTTTTTTGTTGACTGTACGATCAACGGGGGCATTTAGCTGAGGAGCATTCTCCTCAAGTCCCGCTAGTTGTTCTTGCTCGTATTGACTTGAATATAAGTTTTGTGATGATTCACTATCTTTGTGATATTCATTATTTAGCTTATCAGACATTCTTAATTTCTCCTTAATCCAACTACATCATTTCCATGTCTCAAAACTAAGAATGGATAAGTCCCATGGACAATAACTACACTACCCTCAACATTACTGTTTAAAACAAACTCGGTTCCTTTCTCAGATTTCCGGCCATAAATGGTAGGAAAATCACCTGTGAATTTACCCTTATTCAAGTGAACATAGGTAAATCTACCATCATCATAGACCTTTAAAGGAACTAGCCAACGAGATGTGTCACTTACAGCCACATCATAATTAGTATTGTAAGTTTTAGAAGAATCATATTTCAGGCTATAACCAGCCAAAGTACTAGCACGAAGACTAAAATCTGTAGAATCGGGATATCTGAATTTAACTTGATAATTTACCCCCTTGTCTGAGGCTTCTGCCAAATTACCAACAACATTTTTTAAAACTTTAAGCTCAAAAATATATTGGTGAGCCTGGGTACGAACAATAAGATTAGTATCAACTGCATCAGACTTTGGACGCAGATAAAATACATTCTCTCTACGTACCAAATCCCATCCACCGCTTAGGCCTGCACCAAAATCTTTAACCTTTTCACGAGAATCAAGTTCAATTTGTGTAACTACACCCTGTGCAGTATGAACTGGATATGTCATATTTTCTTGAAACGTATACTCTTGAATAGCTGCAGCATAGACGCTTCCTTGCAACAACCACGATACTGCTGTCGCTAAAAACATTTTTTTTAACATTATTAATTCCCACTTTCAACAGATATAGGAGAAGTACCAGAAACATTATTGTCTAAAGATGTAGGAGCTTCTGACTGAGGAGTACTTTGCATTTGTTGCTGAGACTGACTTTCAGACAATGCTCCTACGGAAAGATAATCCGAGGATAAATCTTGAATAGCTGATTCACTAGCATCAGGATCAACACGATAAGACAACACTTGGAATCCTAGAGGATTTTTTAACCTATACTTTTCATCCATCTTCAAATTACTGTTATAAGTGTAGGTCAGAGTAGCAACATTACTATCTATGAATCTTGATATACCAGTACTCTTATTCAATAAAAATCTTTGGAATCTGACTGTCGCACTGGCATCACGACCATCAGCCTTTCCGCTATTATTAAGAACGATACTCAAAATTTTAACGCGAATTGACTGAGTTGAGCCGTAAAGATTGAACGGGCTGTTAGGATTACTTTTATTCATTAGATTACGATAACTGTCAGACACACCTGCTACCGACATAGAATAAACTGTAGCCCAATCATTATCATAAATAATTTGGCTATCAAAAGATTCTCTAGCAATAATAAAGTGAGAAATATTACTCTTATTTACCGCCTCATTTTTAGTAATATCGAAATTATTCCAATTACCAGCCAACTTGGCAACTGTTGCCTGTCCTGTATAAATATCAGCCATGACAAGATAAGGTTCTTTTTCTTTCAATGGCAAGATATAAAATAACCCCCCGAGCAAGCACAAAGAAGAAAAAGTAGCAACACCGGCAACTACCCATGCCCTTTTCTCACTTTTCTTGCGGATATCGACTAGAGTCGTTTCGAAATCCAAAGATTTTTTGACAGCTTTTTGAATTTTATCATTGGTAGTATTTTTATTTGAGTTAAACATATATTCCCATTTTAGTTTTGAGATTTAACATCAGTTTTTACTGATTTCTCATGCTTTCTCTTTTCGCTGTTTTTTACAGCAGCCCCCATTTTTTTATGCGCCATAATGACACCATTCTGAATGTAGAAAACCATTCCACGATCCTCATAGAGTTTGGATAATTCACCTAACGCATTTTCAAGATTGGTATTTCGTACAGTCAATACCTTCTTATACAATGTAAAATCAAGCGTATGGTCATAAACGACAGGCATTTTTGCCTCTTCCCCCCAACGCTCTAGCAAACCTTTTACAGTCGTATCAAGTTGCGTCACCTGATAAACATGGGGCCTAACAAGAGGAATTTCAGTTACCTGATCTGGCAATTCATTTAATTGCTTCCATGACTTTGGAAAATCTGGAGCAGACTGGCTTGCGCAACCCACCACTAGCACGCCTACACCCACAGACAGCAACAACGTTCTTAAAAGAAACATACATAGCACCTTAATAAAACAACTGTAGTAACAACCAAAGCACCTTAACCAAAAGTTAAGAAAGACAATTTACGCTTGGTTATTTTTATTGATTAAAATCTTGTGAATTATTTTAATCTGTGCTAAATTTCGCGTCAATACAAATTCATATTTTCATCTCTACTATCATGTTTTTTTCCTGCACTGACTTAGCTGTTCCTCATGACGTCATGCATCATGTTGTGAGAGTTGAATCCTCAGGCAATCCATATGCCATAGGTGTTGTAGGTGGCCGACTACAAAGACAACCAAAAAATTTAGCTGAAGCAGTTGCTACTGCCAAGATGTTGGAACAAAAAGGATTTAACTTCTCCTTGGGACTAGCTCAAGTCAATCGATACAACTTGAAAAAATACGGATTGCATTCCTACGAACATGCGTTCCAAGTATGCCCAAACGTAAAGGCTGGCTCTCATATATTGCGAGAATGCTACAATCGTGCGAAAGACTGGGGAAAATCTTTCAGCTGCTATTATTCCGGCAACTTTGTAACAGGATATAAGCATGGATATGTGCAAAAAATTTTTTCATCTATGAGGCAAGGAAGAAAAACTCTTCCACAAAATGCTATCCCTGTCATCAGTAATACCTCAAATGCTCCTCGCACTATAGTACAAATGACAGCGCAACAGCCTAACCGCCAAAATTCGACAATCGCAACTAATCCACAATCATATCCGGTCACTGTCTCCAAAAACCGACATAACCTGCAAGACAATAACACTGCACCAAGCAATATTTATACAGATAGTGCAGCAGTCTTTTAGACAATACGATTTTTTTCCACATCAACCTGTAATAAACATAGGAAATTTCAAATGAAAAACACTCAGATCCAAAAAAAATCCCGCTTTACTGCTGAAAACGTTGCAACAGCAGCTTTTGTTGCTGCAGCATTTTTAGCGCCAGCTGTAGGTATGGCAGCCGATGATTTCACCTCAGCTTCTGGTGGTGCATGTAAATTTATTAAAAACATCCATACCGTATTGAACTTGATGTCTGTCGCTGTCGTAACCATCGCCATTATCTTTGCCGGTTATCAAATTGCTTTTGCTCACAAACGCATTTCCGACGTCGCACCTATTTTAATTGGTGGTGTGTTGATTGGTGCAGCTGGTCAAATCGCAAAAATGCTGGTTGGTAATGCAGACTCCTGCTCTGCAGGTACAACTTCAGCAATGATGCAAGTATTGCAATTCTTCGCATAATTATTCATTATGCAAAAAAACATCGTTTTTCGAGGATGTACTCGTCCGGCAACCTTTCTCGGCGTACCCTATATACCTTTCTTTATAGGAGCCGGTTCAGGATTATTAATGGGAATGTACTTCAATTTGTTTTTTTTGCTAACCATCCCATTCATCATTCTGATTATGAGGCAGATGGCCAAGCGAGATGACATGATTTTTCGTTTTTTAGGCTTACGTCTGAAATTTAGGCTTAAAGCCAGAAATCGAGAAGAGTTTCCTGACACATGGTGCTTCTCGCCTAACGAGTACCGCAACAATCCTCCCAAACAATGACAACAAAACGTCCGACAGATACTTTTGTCTGTCGGACAATTCCAACACAAAAAACAAATAAAATGTTTACTCCTGACGCATCAATCAGTCAATTCGTATCCCTCTCCACTCATGTCTCTCCAACCATTGTTAAAACCACTGGTGGAGATTACCTGACAACATGGCATCTATCTGGCCTTCCCTTCGTAGGTCGTGAAGAATGGGAGCTTGAGCACAAGCACAATACATTTAACCGTCTGCTCCAATCCTTGCGTGCACCCGACTACGTAAATGTCGCCTTTTGGGTACATGACATTCGACGTCATCGTAGTATCGATTTACGTCCTGAATTTCAAGAGTCTTTCAACCAAAGCCTCTCTAATCGTTATTTCTCTCGACTCTCCCAAGAAAAGCTCATGAATAACGAGCTTTACTTGACCATGATCTATCGCCCAGTTGTTGATGGCAAAAAATTCGTTGATAAATCGGGTAATATCGATCGTCTGAAGGCCGAGCAGGAACAAGCTATTGGTACACTTAACGAATTAGCAACCAACCTTGAGGCTGTTCTCAAAGACTACCATCCATACCGACTTGGTATGTATGAAGGTAAAAACGGGACTGTATTCTCTGAAACCCTCGAACTTTTCGGTTACATCCTTAACCGCATTAACGAGCCAGTTCCCGTACTACCAGCCCCAGTTTACAACTACTTACCCCTTAGTCGACATCTTTTTTCTGCCAAAACCGGCGACTATATCGTCCGTACTCCTGAGGGTAAAAACCACTATGGTGCCATACTCAACCTTAAAGAATATCCTGATGGTACCTACCCTGGGATACTGAATGGTCTCAAATATCTGGATGTTGAATACATCATCACCCATAGCTTCAGCCCAATGAGCCGATACGATGCTATGAAAACTCTCGAGCGTACTCGTGGCATGATGATCTCTTCCGGCGACAAATCCTTTACCCAAATTGCAGAACTCGACCATGCAATGGACCAGCTCGCATCTGGCAATTTTGTTCTTGGCGGCTACCATTTTAGCCTTGCTATCTATGCCGACAGCCAAGAGCAACTTTCCCAAAACATTGCCTCTGCCCGAGCCGAACTTTCCAATGCCGGCTTTGTAACGACTAAAGAAGACTTAGCTGTCTGCGCCGCATATTATGCCCAGCTTCCAGGCAACTGGAACTACCGCACCCGCATTGCCAACCTCTCATCGTTAAATTTCTTGGGCCTCTGTCCTCTTCACAACTTTGCCGTTGGTAAACGTGAGGGCAACCCATGGGGGCAATGCGTTACCGTTCTTCAAACAACCAATGGTCAGCCCTACTACTTCAACTTCCATGCAACCCTTGAAGGTGAAGATTCCGAAGGTGAAAAAGCCATTGCCAACACCATGGTTATTGGTAAGTCCGGTACAGGTAAAACAGCCCTTATCAACTTCCTCCTTAGCCAGGTACAAAAATACGATCCCAAACCCACTATCTTCTTCTTCGATAAAGACCGTGGTGCCGAGATCTTTGTCAGAGCTTGCGGCGGTGCTTATATGGCGCTGGAAAGCGGTCAGCCTACCGGCTTCAACCCCTTCCAATGCGAAAATACAGAGGCAAATGTCCAATTCCTCTGTGGCCTTATGAAGCAGTTAGGTGGCAAGGCGCACTATTCAGCAGCAGAAGACGACGACATTCTGCGCGCCGTCCGAGCCATGCTTGATACCCCAATGGCACTGCGCAGTATTTCTAACTTCCAAAAATCGCTGCCCAATACTGGCGACGATTCCCTCTATGCCAATATCCGCAAATGGACTAGAGGAAACAGTCTCGGCTGGGTCTTTGATAACCCTCAGGATAAAATCGACTTCAGTGGTGCCAACATCATCGGCTTCGACTACACCGACGTGATTGAAAACCCACAGGTACGCGATCCAGTCATCGGCTATCTTATCCATCGGATGGAAGAGCTTATCGATGGTCGCCGCTTTATCTACATCATGGATGAATTCTGGAAAATTCTTGATGGCGAAGGCGGCTTGAAAGAGTTTGCCAAAAACAAACAAAAAACCATCCGTAAGCAAAACGGTATGGGTATCTTTGCCACCCAGTCACCAGAAGACGCCCTCAAAAGCGACATTTCCGCCGCTCTGATTGAGCAGACAGCTACCATGATACTGCTGCCAAATCCAAATGCAGATAAAAAAGATTACATCGATGGACTGAAGCTGACCGACTCAGAATTTCAAGTAGTCAAAAGCCTGGATGAGCGCAGCCGCTGCTTCTTGGTCAAACAAGGCCATGCGTCTGCAGTATGTCAACTTAACCTGCGTGGATTTGATGACGAATTGGCTGTTATCTCCGCCAGTACCGACAACATCGACATTATGGACGGCATCATTAAGCAAACAGCCGAACGTTTGGGCGTCGAAATCGATGCAGTAAGACCACAGGATTGGTTACAGACTTTCTACGAAGAGCGTAAGGGTTCCGGTAAGAAAGCTGCTGCGAATGTGATGCGTAATGCGGATTAAGCCAATTTAACTAAAAATGAGACAGGGTTGTCTAAAGACTGTAAGTCTTCAGGCAACCCTAAGACAGAAAATTTAAATATTTTAAAATTAACCGATTTAAAGAAAGATTGAATTGTAATGAAAACTAAAATGAAACGGATAATCGCCTCAGTTTTAGTGGGGGCGACAATGCTTACTTCCATGCCGATAGCTAATTCATATGTATTGCCTGTTATTGATGGAGCTAAAATGATGCAAGATGCTATCAACTGGGCTATGGATGCGGCAGACCGTGCTGTTACGCTATCTAACTGGGTCACTCAGCTGCAAAACTGGCGTACTCAGTTGCAACATTGGGTACGCGGTCAAATGGAACAGATTCCAGAATTGAAAGAGCTACTCGATAAAAAAGAAGAAAACGCAATTAAAAAAATGTTCCAAAACCGTAAGGATCGCTGTAATAGAATTGCTAATCAGACATCAAAAAATTTATGTATTGGTACAGTAACTCTTGAAGAGAAAAAATTCTCACTTTTAAGAGAGATGGAAACAAAAATTAATGAGACCTTTTCAGAAATAAATAAGACTTCGATTAAAAAACAAAATTCCAATGCTCAAGGACAAAGTAATACGGCGGCCTCTGCCGAAGCTGAAGTTATTGCGAAATTGCAGCAGTTGGAAATCAAACTAAAAAATTACCAATCGGCAATAAACTCTATCGACCAAATGCTTGATCAATACAAATGGGCAAGGGTAAATCTGACCAAAGACCAGCTCTCAGGCTCGAACAGCAACAACCTGACCAAAGCGTCAGCTTCGATCGTTTTACAAAGTAAGGTAAAAAAATTCCACGATGAAGCAAAAGCAAAAAGAGCCATCAGCACTGGCTATAAACTCCGCTAATTTTAATGTTATTTTTACCCAAACTATTTAACAGGAAAACATCATCATGATGGATCTTCTCCTTTATTCCAGTATTCGTGACTATATCTATGCACGAATAAGCTTCTTTACTGAACATGTATTGTCTAAAAACCTAACGCTTGTTTTTACCATTATCGTTGCCTTATTGACTTTATGGATAATGATTCAAGGTTATCTGATTGCAACCGGCAGAAGCCAGGAAGGACTGAAAGGCTTTGTGTACGGTCTCGGCAAGACCTACCTCATTGTAGCCGTTGCACTGGGAGTAGCAGCCGGCAGTGATTTTAGCGTACGGGTTCTGACCGATACCCTTTCAGACGGCATTTCCCAAATCATGACCGGCGACAGCGATGTCGGCAGTAAATGTCTGACACAAGACAGTAAATCCATCATAGGCTGCCGAATAGACCAAAACCTGACGGCAACCCAAAGTATGATGGGCATACTTGACGGTATCGATACTGCCGACAGCGAATATCTCGAAGGGAAAGTGACACAGGCAAGATGGTTTGTCGGCGTCGGTACCGCAGGGCCTGCCATCGTGGCGGGTACCATGTTGATTATGTTCCGCATTGCCATGGCTTTGTTTATCGGCTTTGCGCCCATCTTTATTTTATGTCTTCTGTTCAAA
>NZ_KV821596.1:0-537 GCF_001815685.1 Neisseria sp. HMSC056A03 | reverse complement strand
ACTTGACTTCGACAACGGACAATATAGATGAATTTTCAGCAACATCTTTTTCAGACGACCCCAAACCCGACAAAAGAGAATACCCCATATAAGAGGTCATACAAAACACAACCAAAGCAATCGGAATAACCCATAGAACACGGCTTTTAGGCGTTTTTACTTTTGTGTGTATCTCAGCAGACTTATAAAGACCGAACGCCTTTTTATCGAACTTATAGACTTCAGGACGAGCATTTTTCATACCAGTTCTAGGATTATTTTCACAGTAATCCCAAAAATAACGCATTCGCACCCCAAGCGGTGTTTTATGAATATGATAATGCGCCCCCACTAAATCGCGGACTTGTTTATCAATTCGACCTGGCATTTGCGTAATTAAAATTATATCGACCCCTGAATGTCGATGAACATGCAACCATTCTACAATTTCTGGAGTTTTTGAGCCGGCGGAACGCGGCGGAAAAATATTCTGAGCTTCGTCAATTACTATAATTGATCCATTGTTTTCCGACCATTTAAGCCAGACGTGCATATCGT
>NZ_KV821595.1:0-15641 GCF_001815685.1 Neisseria sp. HMSC056A03 | reverse complement strand
TCTGAATTGCTCTTTCAGACGGCCTTTTGAATTTGACTCTCGCTTGAATTTATATTGTTGTCTCTTGTTTTTTGGTATGATGTTTCTTTGATTCTTTATATATCAGCCTCGAGTTTGCTATGTCTGTCTATACCAGTGTTTCCGACGCTCAAATGCGTGATTTCCTACTGCAATATGATTTAGGAGATTTTGTTTCTTTGCAGGGGATTGCTCAAGGAATTACTAATAGTAATTATTTTTTAACTACTTCAACCGGTCGTTATGTATTGACTGTTTTTGAGGTTTTAAAATCAGAGGAACTGCCTTTCTTTTTAGAACTCAACCAGCATTTAAGTCTGAAT
Source organism: Neisseria sp. HMSC056A03 (assembly GCF_001815685.1). Taxonomy (NCBI): domain Bacteria; kingdom Pseudomonadati; phylum Pseudomonadota; class Betaproteobacteria; order Neisseriales; family Neisseriaceae; genus Neisseria; species Neisseria sp. HMSC056A03. The sequence continues at coordinate 15,300 of NZ_KV821595.1, read as the reverse complement.
GGTGTTGCCTGCGCTGCTCCGATTGCTCGTAAAGATGGCGGACTGCATTCTATTTTGGCCGGAAAACCGGCTTGTTTGGTTACTTGTTTGAATGGTTCAGATACTGGCTGGCCAACTGAAGCTCAATGTTTTCATACAGGTGCAATGCTGGCCAAAATGCATTTAGCCGGTCAAGACTTTCCTTTAAAAATGAAAAATCCTCGTTATGATGACTGGTGGCGCGATGCCTGCACTCAATTGCTGCCTGTTTTAGATTCTGAGGATGCTGCACTACTTCAATCTGAAATTGCTGCTTTAGATGAAAATCTAGGAGAGCATTTGCCCTCCGGTATTATCCATGCCGATTTATTTAAGGACAATGTATTGCTTAATGGAGATGAAGTTTCCGGCTTTATCGATTTCTATTATGCGTGTAACGGTAATTTCATGTACGACCTGGCAATTGCGGTTAACGATTGGGCGCGAACAGCTGATAACAAATTAGACCCCGTCCTTTATGATGCCTTTATTCATGGCTACGAAAGCGTACGTCCTTTATCTGATGAAGAACGCGCGTATTTCCCTACTGCACAAAGAGCCGGATGTATTCGTTTTTGGGTATCTCGCCTGCTCGATTTTCATTTCCCTCAATCAGGAGAAATGACGTTTATTAAAGATCCGAATGCATTTAGGGATCTGCTCTTGAGTCTTAAATAATATATAGAGAAAAGACCGTCTGAAATTCAGACGGCCTTTTCTCTAATGCCCTCCCCCGCCGGAACCGCTAAACGGAGGTCTTGCCAGCCAAATAATGGGGATCATGCTGATGAATATGATACTGCCTGCCAAGAAGATTTCATTTGAGCCAATAATAAAGCCTTGTTGGGAAATGGTGCTATCTATCGCCACCAAAGCCTGCTCCTTGCTCAGGCCATTGGCCATCATGCTTTGAATAGATTGGTTACTGATTGGGGACAATAAATTAACATGTTCGGTCAGTTGAGTATGGTGCAGAGCTTCGCGTCGTTCCCACATGGTGCTAACAACAGATACTCCGACACCGCCCATAAAGACACGCAAGAAGTTAGACAAGCTACTGGCCGAGGCAATTTGATTGCCTTTCATATGCGACAAGGTGATACTGGTCAAAGGCAGGAAGAACATGGCTACGCCTAAACCCTGCCAAAACTGTGGCCAAACAACGTTGCTCATATCCATACCGGCATAGAAATCGGTTCGCCAATGGAATGTGTAAGCAAACACCAAGAAGCTGGCGCTGACAAACAGGCGCATATCGACGCGATTGCCGAACTTACCGATAATCGGCGACAGAATAATCGGCAGGAAGCCCACCGGTGCAGCAGCCAGGCCTGCCCAAGTAGCGGTATAGCCAAGATTTGATTGCAGCACTAAAGGCAGCAGGGTCAATGTGCCCATATAGACCATAAAGCCCAACGATGTAGCAACGACGCCTATTGTGAAGTTTCTATTTTTAAACAATGACAAATCGACAATCGGGTATTTCTCGCCCAGCTCCCAAACAATAAAATATGTTAGGAACACCAAAGCGGTAACGCCCAAAACGATAATCTCTCCCGAGGCAAACCAGTCCAATTCCTTGCCTCTATCAAGCATCATTTGCAATGCGCCGATACCGACAATCATCAACACCAGCCCGACATAATCGATTGGCGCCCTGACGATTTCAGTTTCCCTGTGTCTAAGCTGCTTCCAAGCAATAGTTGCAGACAAAATCCCGATCGGGATATTGATAAAGAAAATCCATCCCCAATGCCAGTTGTCCGAGATCCAACCGCCCAAAATCGGCCCCAATACAGGGGCAACAACGACGGTCATTGCCCATAATGCCAGTGCCAATGTTCGTTTTTCAGGAGGATAAGAAGCCATCAACAGGCTTTGGGACAAAGGAATCAATGGCCCGGCGATAAAGCCTTGCAATACACGGAAAAAAACCAAGGCTTGAAGATTATGTGCCATACCGCACAGCCATGACGTTACGACAAACCCGATCACAGCGGCGATAAAGATTTTGACCTCGCCAAACCGCTTGGCCAAAAAACCTGTCAAGGGAACGGAAATGGCATTGGCTACGGCAAATGAGGTAATCACCCAAGTCCCCTGCGTGGTAGCCGCACCCAAATCCCCTGCAATAACAGGCACGGCGACGTTGGCGATGGTGCTGTCCAAGACTTCCATAAATACGGCCAAGCTGAGCGCCAAAGTTGCCAACACCAGCTTAAACCCTTGTAACGGCGGATAATTCATATTTATAAACTATAAGACAACCGCCAAAGCGGTCGATTGAAGAGAATCAATATTTCAGACGGCCTGAGCCTTCAATAAAAGACTCAGGCCGTCTGAAAAGATTATTTTGCGTATTGTTCGAAGATTTTATCGACTAAAGCATCGGCGGCTTTCCAATCCACACTTTCCGTTTCCGGCAAGGCAGTATTTCGTTCCGCTTCGGCAGTCATGGCTTTACCGCTGCCCTTCTCGGCAATATCGACTTTAACAGTCATCGACAAACCGACACGGAGCGGATTTTGTTGCAATTCTTTAGCATCCAAACTGATACGCACCGGCACACGTTGCACAACTTTAATCCAGTTGCCCGTTGCATTTTGCGCCGGCAGTAATGAGAACGCACTGCCCGTACCGGCCGATAAGCCCATTACCTTGCCATGGTAAACCACTTTACTGCCGTACAAATCGGCTGTCATTTCAACAGGCTGGCCGATTTTCATTTTGCGCAGTTGCGATTCTTTAAAGTTGGCATCCACCCACAATTCAGACAGAGGCACAACGGCCATCATCGGCGTACCTTGTACGATACGCTGGCCGACTTGGACATTGCGTTTGGCAATTTGGCCGCTAATCGGCGAACGGATTTGCGTACGTTGCAGATTCAGCCAGGCGTCTTTGATGTGGCTGATGGCCGTCTGAACTGCCGGTTGTTGGCGCAGAGGAATATTGTTGCCCAACGCTGCCTGAGCAGAAACTTCTTCCGCCTCAACCGCTTTCACTGCAGCCTGAGCCTGAACCACAGCGGCGCGGGCATGGCTGAGTTCTTCGCCGGAAACCGCTTCCGTACCCGCCAAAGATTCACGGCGGCGCAAATCGGCTTGTGCACGAGCCAAATCGGCTTTGCGCAACAACACTTGCGCTTTGGCTTTTGAATTGACCGCAGCTTGCTGCTTGTTTTGACGGATGGCCTGAATCAATTCATTTTGCGCGCGATCGTATGCCAGCTGAAAATCGCTGTCGTCCAAAGCCACCAATACATCGCCTTTTTTCACGACATCCGTATCGTCATACATGACTTTGCGCACCGTGCCGTTCACCTGCGGCGTAATCATCACCAAATGACCGGCCACATAAGCATCTTCCGTTTCTTCTTCATGCTGCCAAAACAGGAAATACGCCAAAGCAACTCCTGCTGCCGCAATAAGGAATAGAAGCGTAACGATAACCAAATTGCGTTTGCGATGCGTTTTAGCGCCGGAAGCGGCTACTTCCGGTTCTTTTTGGACATTATTTTTTTCTGATTGAGTATCCATAAGTCCCAACTTTAATTCTGCACATGTGATAACGATATTATTGTCTTGCTGGGCGCTGACTTATACCATCAGTCCCCAATACGCGCGTTTAACGCGCTAAAGATTCATATTCTATAGTTACACTCTATTCATTACAATAATTTCTTCCGGTAGCAAATGTAAATAAGGTAAGCAAAAGGCCGTCTGAAATTACTTTCAGACGGCCTACGTTTTGATAAAACATTTATTTCTTATTTAATTGAAAGCCTCCGCCCAACTGGGCATTGAGGTCACTCCAAGCTGTCAGATATTCTGCATGGTATTGAACCGCCGACATTTTTGTACGCGCAGCTTCGTCTTGTTTTTGCAAAGCGGTCAAGCCGTTATCCAAACCTGCACGAACACGTCCTTTCGCATTTTGTACAGATTTATCCGCGATATTGACCATCTTATTCCAAGTATCTTGTCGGCTCTTCAGGCTTTGATAGTCGACTACGGCATCTGCCGCCGAACGCATGGCGTTCAAAACGGTTTGGTCATACACGGCAACCTGCTCGTTATATTGGGCACGTTTGCCCGCCAATTTTGATTGCAGCGCCCCGGAAGTAAATAATGGCAGATTCAAAGCCGGAACGATGCCCAACATACCGGAAGTTCGTCCGCGAATCAGATTGAACGCATCAATGTGCGTCATACCTGCCAAAACTTTCAACTCGATATTTGGGTAAAACTCTGCTTCGGTCGATTTAACGATATGCCATTTCTCTTCAAGCAAAGCTTTTTGCGCCGCGATATCGGGGCGTGCCGCCAGCAAATCCGCTTCAATTCGGCTAACCGGCAATGACGGCACAGCCGCCATTTTTTCCGGAACCTGTCCATTCAATGCACCCGGTATACGGCCGGTCAATACAGCCAGACTGTTGCGGATTTTCTCATTTTTCTGAGTCCATGCCGATTTTTCAAGCTGCAATTGTTGTTGCGCCATTTCCAGAGCGTGCAAGGCATCGGCTGGAGCCAGCTGCGCTTTAACGCGTTGTTGCATCAGTTTCAATGCTTTATCCGCCAGCTCTATGCGCGTATCCAGCAAAGCCAGATGTTCTGTCGCCATCTGCCACGCAAAATATTGGGCGGCAACGGCGTGAGCCAACTCGGTGCGGATGTGATGAGCTTCATACACCGCAGCCCTGCTTTTTCCTAAAACAGCTTGAATCTGCTCTCGGTTTTTACCCCAAAAGTCGAAAATCAAACTGCCTTGTAAAGCTGCGTGCGCCAAAACCAATGTATGGTCGGTATCGACCATACCCGCCTGAGGTTTGGGTGAAACATAGGTACCAATACCGGTTACACCCAAGCCGACTTGCGGTTTGTTTGCGGCTCCTACAACTCCCAGCTGCGCCTGAGCCTGCTCAAACCTTGCCTTGACGACACGCAGATTGGTAGACGTCTGAATGGCGGAAGCAATCAAATTGTTTAATTTTTTATCTTTCAGCTTCATCCACCAGCCGTCTTGGGCAGTAGCGGCAGATTGGCCTTGCGGCAGCGGATAGGCTGTTGTCTCATCCAAAGGCGACTGTTTACCGAATGGCGCACATGCCGCCAACAGCGAAACAGCGGCAACGCATACGCTTGATTTGACCAAACCTAATTTCATACAGACTCCGTTTATGTGTGCCTGCCGCAGACCATCAGGCCGTCTGTTGTCAATTGCCCAAACGGTTCAACAGTTTACCTAATAGGTGTTGCAGCGTGTCATAATCCTCTTTCGTGAAATCTTCCCACGCCTGGCCGCTCTGACGGGCAATTTGCGGCCATACTTCGTGGATGAAGGTCTCACCCGAAGGGGTCAATTTTAGCACAATCTGACGGCGGTCTTTTTGATTGATATAACGCTCTACCCAGCCTCGTTCAACCATGTCGTCCGACAGGCGTGTCGCACTGGTGCGCGTCAAGTCCATCAGGTCGCTCAAGCGCGAAGGCAGGATTTCGCTGTTTGGGCTGACGTAAACCGCCATCAGGGAAAACCACAGGTTTTCATTGATGCCGAACGCTTTCAGGTTTTCGTTCAAATGGCTGCTCAAACGTTCGGTTACAATGCGCAACATGCGGGATACTTGGTTTTGCTGCTCTGGAAACTGCGGCAGACGGGTAGAAAGCAAACGCATTGCGTTGACTAATTCGGTTTGTGAAAAACTCATAAATCCTTCTTTCTGAGTGAATTATTTTATTCGATATCAATCAAAATAAAATATGATGTAATAATTTACTTTAAGATACCAATCACTTACTTTAAGACGTTATATTGATTCAGATGATTATTTTAGTGTATGAAAATCTGATAATCGGTTACATGCTCCTACTAAACGGGGTTTTCTATGCCTAAATCATGAAAATTCGACCATAAAAAGGTCGTCTGAAACCTTGATGACAACTTTCAGACGGCCTCCATAACGGATTAAAATAAGCTTTTCCACTTGTACCGGATTCAAACCATGAACACTTCCGCCTTTTTTCCCCATATCACCCTTATCGGCGTCGGTTTAATCGGCGGATCGTTCATGCTCGACCTCAAACGCTTGGGACTGGTGCAAACCGTTACCGGCATCGATACCAATGCCGACAACCTCAATTACGCACTCGAATGCGGCATCATTGACCATGCCTATCCGAATATTTGCGCCGAAAGCATTAGCAATGCCGATTTGGTTTTGATTGCCACGCCTGTCTCCGTCCTGCCTGACGTATGCCGCGACATCAAGCCCTTCTTAAAAGACACTGCCTGCGTTTCCGATGTCGGCAGCACCAAACAATCGGCACTCAATGCCTTCCGCACCCACTTATCCGACCGCCTGCCGCAATGTTTTGCTGCCCACCCGATAGCTGGATCGGATCAAAGCGGAGCAAAATCCGCGCGTTGCGGTTTGTTTCAAAACAGCCGCCTTATCATTACGCTACACGGCCAAGAGGCTTCAGACGGCCTGAGACGGCTGAAAAGCCTGTGGCAGGCAGTTGGTTCGCAAATTTCCACCATGAGCGCCGAAGAACACGACAATATTTTTGCCGCCGTTTCCCACTTGCCGCACTTGGCCGCCTTTGCCTATGTTCATGCTTTGGTTGACCATCCGCATGGCAAAGACTACCTCCCCTATGCCGCCACTGGCTTTCGCGACTTTACCCGCATCGCCTCCAGTCATCCTGCCGTTTGGACCGACATCTGCATGGCCAACAGCCCTGCTCTGCTCAAACTGACCAGCGATTTAAAAGAACAATTATCCAAATTGGAACAGCTCCTTTCAGACGGCAACAAAACCGAGCTTTACCGCTATTTTGAAGAAGCCGCACAAATGCGTAATGACTGGCTGAAAAACCGTTAAACCTGTTTTCAGACGGCCTGATACCTTCTCAGCTAAACTCTTCATCACAATAAAAAGGGCATCTGTTTAGATGCCCTTTTTTGATTTCTTACGACTTCAACGTTTCACTCAGTCTTTCAAACGGAACTCAGCCGCTCTGGCGTGCGCGGTCAAGCTTTCGCCATGCGCCAACACGCTGGCGGTTTTGCCCAACTTCTGCGCCCCTTGTTCTGAAACCTGAATCAGACTGGAGCGTTTTTGGAAGTCATATGTTCCCAAAGGAGAAGAGAAACGCGCCGTGCGGCTGGTCGGCAAAACGTGGTTGGGGCCTGCACAATAGTCGCCAAGGCTTTCACTGGTATAGCGTCCCATGAAAATCGCACCGGCGTGGCGGATTTTTTTCGCCCACTCTTGCGGATTTTCGACCGACAGTTCTAAGTGTTCGGGAGAAATATAGTTGGCGATTTCGCAGGCTTCGTCCAAATCTTTAGCTAAAATCATTGCGCCTCGGTTGCCCAATGAAGCTTCAATAATCGCACGGCGCGGCATGGTTTCAATCAAGCGGTTCATGGCCGTCTGAACTTCGTCCAAATACGTTTGAGAAGTACCAATCAAAATCGCTTGTGCAATTTCATCGTGTTCCGCCTGACTGAACAAATCCATGGCCACCCAATCGGCAGGCGTCGTACCATCAGCAATCACCAAAATTTCAGACGGCCCTGCCACCATATCAATACCGACCACGCCGAACACGCGTCGTTTTGCCGCAGCGACAAAAGCATTGCCCGGGCCGGTAATCTTATCGACTTGAAGCACAGATTCCGTACCATAAGCCAAAGCCGCAACCGCCTGCGCGCCGCCGACCGTAAACACTTTGGTTACACCGGCCACAAAAGCAGCTGCCAACACGATATCGTTGCGCTCGCCTTTCGGAGTGGGAACGACCATGATGATTTCTTTCACGCCGGCAACGTGGGCAGGCATGGCGTTCATGATGACGGAACTCGGATAAGCGGCTTTACCGCCCGGAACATAAATACCGACACGATCAAGCGGCGTAATCTGTTGACCCAAAAGCGTGCCGTCTTCATCTTCGTAAGTCCACGACTCCATTTTTTGGTGTTTATGGTAGCTTTCCACACGTCGCGCGGCCGTTTTCAAGGCCGTCTGAATGTTTTCGGGCAAACGCTCAAACGCAGACTGCAAATCGTCTTGCGTCAGGATTAAATCGTCGATAGTTTGAGCGGAGGTACCGTCAAAGCGGTTGGTGTATTCAATCAGCGCCGCATCGCCGCGTTTTTGAACATCGGCACAGATGTCGGCAACAATACGGTCGATTTCAGGGTTTTGCGCGGTTTCAAAAGCGAGTAACGCTTTGAGTTCGGCTTGAAAATCAGGGGATTGGGTGTCGAGTTTCTTCATGGTTTGCTCTCTTCCTTTTTTCGTTCCTATTGTTTTCAGACGGCCTCAGCCACACACATGCCGTCTGAACATTATCTTTTCAAAAAACCTTTTTTCTGCAAAAACGCCAACATATGCGGCCGCACAGGATTACCCAAGGTTTTGGCCAGCGATTCCTTCCAAGGTATCGGACTACCCTTGCGTAACTCATAATAATCCGCTACTGCCTGATTATAGGCTTCAACCGCCTCGGCATTCAGGCTCGGACAAGCGTTTTCGGCATAGACCATTTCCTTAGGTAGGCGCGGTTTGAGCGGCGGGTCTTGGTCGGGATAACCGAGACACAATCCCACCAAAGGCACGCAATAATCCGGCAGGTTCAACACATCCGACACTTTTTGCGCATTATTGCGCAACGCGCCGATATACACGCCACCCAACCCAAGCGATTCGGCGGCAAGCAATACGTTTTGCGCCATAATGCCTGCATCGACCGCGCCAATCAGGGTTACTTCCGCCCAATCAATTTGCGCATCGGGAAACATCGCCTTGTGTTTGGAAAAATCGATGCAAAACAATAAAAATTCCGCACAATGGACAATATAAGGGGCGCTTCCTGCCGCTTCATGTATCCCCTGCCTCAGCGCAAGGTCGGATACGCGGATGATGGAAACGCATTGCAGATTGTTGGAAGTCGAAGCCTGCTGTCCGGCGCGAACCAGCGTATCGAGAATTTCATCGGCAATCGGTTCGGAAGTAAACCTGCGGATGGAACGATGGGAAAGAATCGTATCGAGTGTCGGTTTGCTTTGCATCATGACGGGGCTTTCAAACTGGGTTGGCAGACAGGTTTTGCCAAAAACTTTTCAGACGGCCTTAGCGGCATTTTCAAATGCCTGAATAATCGGATTCAACAGCGCATATTTGGTTTTCAAGGCCGCTTTGTTGACCACCAAGCGGCTGGAAATATCAGCCACATGTTCTACAGCTTCCAAACCATTGGCCTTCAATGTATTGCCGCTGGAAACCAAATCGACAATCGCGTCGCTCAGCCCGACCAAAGGCGCAAGCTCCATCGAACCGTACAGTTTGATGATGTCCACATGCACACCCTTGTCGGCAAAGTGTTCGGCGGCGATGTCGGGATATTTGGTGGCAATCCGCAAGCGGCTGCCGGGTTTGGAAGCGGCGGCGTAATCAAAACCTTTTTTAACTGCAACCATCATGCGGCATGAGGCGATGTGCAAATCCAAAGGTTGATACAGGCCATCTCCGCCATGCTCGATCAACACATCCTTACCGGCAATACCGAAATCCGCCGCACCATATTGCACATAAGTCGGCACATCGGTCGCGCGCACAATCACCAAACGGATATTGTCATGATTCGTACCAATAATCAGCTTGCGCGATTTTTCCGGCTCTTCTGCAGGCACAATACCGGCGGCGGCCAACAGCGGCAGGGTTTCCTCAAAAATTCGCCCCTTGGATAAAGCAATCGTTAAAAGTGTGTCGGTCATTTTTTTATTCTCCTTTGCCGTATCAAAAACAAGAAGGCCGTCTGAAATCCACAACCCATTTCAGACGGCCTCAACTACGTTTTTACAATAAAGTTTTCACATCAGCCGCAATCGTTTCCGGCTCGCTGCCATAAGGCGAGAAAATCGCCACTTCACCGTTTTTATCAATCAAATATGCACCTGAAGAGTGGTCGACCAAATAGTTTTCGCTGTCTTCTTTTTGGTTGACTTTAGCCGATACCACACGGTATTGCTGTTTGATGACAGGCAGGCTTTGATCGCCGGTAGCCGTCAGACCGATAAAGTCAGGGTTGAACTGTTTGACGTATTTGCCGATTACTTCAGGCGTATCGCGCTCGGGGTCGATGCTGACAAATACTACTTTCACGTCTTTAGCCTGATCGCCCAATTGTTTCAACGTGTCGCTGTAAGTCAGCAACTCGGTTGGGCATACGTCAGGACAGTGGGTATAACCGAAAGACAGGATGACCACTTTGCCTTTCAAATCGCTCAGGCTGAAAGGTTTGCCGTCGCCATCGGTCAATGTGAAATCGCCGCCAATGTCTTCTTTGCGCATATCGGTACCGCGAGCTTGCACTTTGGGCGCAGACTCACCGGAAGCAGCAGGCGCAGCAGAAGCGGCAGGTGTCGAAGAAGCCTCTTTGGCCTCCTCTTTAGGCTGACAAGCAGCTAGAGCAGCCAACGCAAAAGCACTGAGTAGGAAAGTTCGTGTAACGGAAAGCATAAATTTTCTCCAAAACCGTTTCAAATAAGTGCGGCCAAATAACTGCCCGGCCGATATAAAAACAAAACATCTTCATATTAACGCGTTTGACACATTAAATATAGCCCTTTTTGCAGGTAAATACTGCTTTTTTTGTTTTAAAATCTGCCTTCCATTTAGATAACCATCAAACACAAAAAGTTTAATTTATTAAAAATCAAACAAATATAAAAATAATCCAATTTTTTTTCAATTACTGCTTTACAAGATTTGAGAACTCGCTATAATGACGACTTCTTCGCTAGCCCAGGTGGCGAAATTGGTAGACGCAGGGGACTCAAAATCCCCCGCCGCAAGGTGTGTCGGTTCGAGTCCGACCCTGGGCACCAAATTAAAAAAACCTCTTGATTCAGTCAAGAGGTTTTTTGCTATTTATCATTTGCAAAAACCTTCTCCTTACTCAAACTGTCAACAATCCACCCACATCAAACTCAATAAAACTGTTTTTTTATTTCTTTAAAATCAAAAGATAATCTATTTTTACTCCTTAAACGTTAAAAGATGAAAGATTTTGTCTTGCTTGTACAGTCGGATTGCGTTATCGTTTCTACTCTTTTTCACAAACTCTGTGTTTCTTCCCAATTGCTTGGATAGTCTGACTGTCATCGTATTCCCTCAGTGCGCGTACCCTAAATCGCTGCTTGGTGGAATTGCATTACAGGTGCTGTGGTGAGGCGGATTGTTCCTATTGGTTTGAAACCATATAAAAGAGGTCAATATGCAATTATCTGGCGCACAAATCATCGTGCAAAGTCTCAAAGCCGAAGGTGTCGAGTATGTATTCGGCTATCCGGGCGGCGCGGTTATCGAAATCTACGATGCCCTTTTCCAACTCAATAAATTCAAGCATATCCTGGTTCGCCACGAGCAGGCGGCCGTACATGCGGCAGATGCTTATGCCCGTGTCAGCGGCAAAGTCGGCGTTGCCTTGGTGACTTCCGGCCCAGGCGTGACCAATGCGCTGACCGGTATCGCCACTGCTTACAGCGACTCCATTCCGTTGGTAGTCATCAGCGGCCAGGTGGGCAACTCCCTTATCGGGACAGACGCATTCCAAGAAGTGGATACAGTCGGCATTACCCGCCCTTGTGTCAAACACAATTTCTTGGTAACCAATATCGCTGAGTTGGCAGACACCATCAAAAAAGCTTTCCAAATCGCCGCAAGCGGCCGTCCGGGTCCCGTTGTTGTTGATGTTCCTAAAGATGTCACCCAAGCGATGGCTAAATTCAGCTATCCGCAAGAAGACATCTTCATCCGCTCTTACCAACCGGTTGTACAAGGCCACATCGGTCAAATCAAAAAAGCCGTACAAATGCTGGCTTCCGCCAAACGCCCTATTGTTTACTTTGGCGGCGGTGTGGTTTTGGGCAATGCCTCTGAGGAAATGACCAAATTTGTCCGCATGATCGGCGCTCCTTGTACCGGTACATTGATGGGCTTGGGTGCATACCCTTCCAGCGACCGCCAATTCTTGGGCATGCTGGGCATGCACGGCACTTACGAAGCCAACCTTGCCATGCAGAATGCAGACGTTGTACTGGCAATCGGTGCGCGCTTCGATGACCGCGTGATTTCCGTACCTTCCAAATTCTTTGAAAAAGCCAAAAAAATTATTCATATTGACGTTGACCCGTCCAGCATTGCCAAACGCGTCAAAGTGGATATCCCGATTGTCGGCGACGTAAAAAACGTATTGTCTGAAATGATTCAATTGTGGGGCAAGCAAGAATCTGCACCTGCAGCCGACTCATTGGATAAATGGTGGAAAAGCATTGAAGAATGGCGTTCGCGCAACTGCCTGTGGTTTGATAATGAAAGCGAAATCATCAAACCGCAATACGTCATTCAAAAACTAGCCGAAATCACCAATAATTCTGCCATCATCACCTCCGACGTCGGTCAACACCAAATGTTTACCGCTCAATATTACCCATTCGAGCGTCCTCGCCAATGGCTCAATTCCGGCGGTTTAGGCACAATGGGCGTCGGCTTGCCATATGCCATCGGTGCGAAACTGGCTGCTCCTGATCAAGATGTATTCTGTATCACCGGCGAAGGCTCGATTCAGATGAACATCCAAGAGCTGTCAACCTGCTTCCAATACCGCGTTCCGGTTAACGTCGTTACCCTGAACAACGGCTACCTCGGCATGGTCCGCCAATGGCAAGAACTTTATTACGGCAACCGTGAATCAGAAACCTATTTCGATTCATTGCCTGATTTTGTCAAACTGGCTGAAGCCTACGGCCATATCGGTATCCGTGTGGACAAGAAATCCGATGTCGAAGGCGCGTTGCTGGAAGCATTAAACCAAAAAGACCGTCTGGTATTCCTCGATTTCTTGACCGACAAGAAACAAAACGTACTGCCTATGGTCGGCAACGGCAAAGGCTTGGACGAGATGGTTCTGCCGCCGCATATGCGCGAAACATTGTCAGCGTAAGGAGAGAAAAATGCGACATATCTTATCTATTCTGATGGAAAACGAATCAGGTGCGATGAGCCGTGTGGTAGGTTTGTTCTCCGCACGCGATTACAATATCGACTCCTTGGCTGTTGCACCAACCGAAGACAAAACCTTGTCTCGCATGACCATCGTTACCCATGGCGACGAACACGTTATCGAGCAAATTACCAAACAGCTCAACAAACTGATTGAAGTTATCAAAGTGGTCGATTTGAACGAAAGCCGTTTTGTCGAACGCGAGCTGATGTTGGTAAAAGTCCGCGCCGTAGGTAAAGACCGTGACGAATTCCTGCGATTGACCGAAATCTACCGTGGCAGCGTCATTGACGTAACAGACCGCAGCTACACCATCGAAATCACAGGTTCTACCGAAAAACTCGACTCTTTCCTCGAAACAGTCGGTCGTGCTCAAATTTTGGAAACCGTACGCACAGGCGCAGCCGGTATCGGTCGTGGCGAGCGTATTTTGAAAATTTAACGCTGTATCGTTCAGACGGCCTTTTACTTTCAACAAAGGCCGTCTGAAAAACAGCAGGAGACAAACATGTCAAGCATCCAAATCGTTGCATTAGTTACCGTCAAACCCGAATACACCGAGGCTCTGGCTGCTCAGTTTAAAGAATTGGTCAAAGCCAGCCGTGCAGAAGAAGGCAACATCAGCTACGACCTGCACCAAGAAATCGGCAAACCCAACCGTTTCGTATTCGTAGAAAGCTGGAAATCCCAAGCAGCTATTGACGAACACAATGCCAGCGAACATTTCCAAAACTTCGTCAAATCCATCGAAGGAAAAACCGAAGCATTGGAAATCGTCTTGATGAACCAAGTCCCCGCTTAAGCCCCTATTACTTTTAACTCAACCCGGATTATCCGGAACCCTCTTACACTAAGGAAATAAAATGCAAGTTTATTACGATAAAGACGCTGACCTTTCTCTGATCAAAGGCAAAACCGTTGCCATCATCGGTTACGGTTCACAAGGTCACGCACACGCAGCAAACCTGAAAGATTCCGGCGTAAATGTCGTCATCGGTCTGCGCCAAGGCGGCTCTTGGAAAAAAGCCGAAGCAGCCGGCCACGACGTGCGTACCGTTGCTGAAGCAACCAAAGCAGCCGACGTTGTTATGATTCTGTTGCCTGACGAAAACCAACCTATCGTATACAAAAACGAAATCGAGCCTAACTTGAAAGAAGGCGCAGTATTGGCGTTCGCTCACGGCTTCAACGTACACTACAACCAAATCGTACCTCGCGCCGACCTCGACGTTATCATGGTTGCCCCTAAAGGCCCAGGCCACACCGTACGCAGCGAATTCCTGAAAGGCGGCGGCGTACCTTCCCTGATCGCCGTTTACCAAGATAAAAGCGGCAAAGCCCGCGACATCGCCCTGTCTTACGCAGCAGCCAACGGCGGCACCAAAGGCGGCGTGATTGAAACCAACTTCCGCGAAGAAACCGAAACCGACCTCTTCGGCGAACAAGCCGTATTGTGCGGCGGTGTGGTCGAGTTGATTAAAACCGGCTTTGAAACCCTGACCGAAGCAGGCTACGCGCCCGAAATGGCCTATTTCGAGTGTCTGCACGAAATGAAGCTCATCGTTGACCTGATTTACGAAGGCGGCATCGCCAACATGAACTACTCCATTTCCAACAACGCGGAGTACGGCGAATACGTTACCGGCGTGGAAGTTATCAACGACAAATCGCGCGAGGCCATGCGCAACGCCTTGAAACGCATCCAAACCGGCGAATACGCCAAAATGTTCATCCAAGAAGGTGCCGTCAACTACGCCAGCATGACTGCCCGCCGCCGCCTGACTGCCGACCACCAAATCGAAAAAGTTGGCGCACAACTGCGTTCTATGATGCCTTGGATCGCTAAAAACAAACTGGTTGACCAAGACAAAAACTAATCTGTCTTTCAAACAAATGAAACCTGCCTGATTACTCAGGCAGGTTTTTATAATTTTAAAACCCAATACACTATAAATCTCACTCAACAAGGCCGTCTGAAGACAATATAAACGACATTTAAACTCCAACCTCAATGCCGTCTTTTATGATTCTCCTAAAATTTCCTTTTAAAAAAACATATTACGAAATAAACGACTATTTTCCATACCTACTCTGTCTGCAAAAAACAACGTTTCCCAACAAAATACGCCTAAAACAAGAGGAAAATTTGTTTTCTTAAGCCATAACCTGTAGAAAAACGTTGCGTTGTTTACACCACAGGTTG
>NZ_KV821594.1:0-344 GCF_001815685.1 Neisseria sp. HMSC056A03 | reverse complement strand
GTTAGATAGGGGGGGGGGATTATCCCAAGCCCCTAAATTACTCATCGATACACCCCAAATCTTGCTTAGGCGCACCGCATGAAACAGACAGGGCTAGACCCGCAGCCACCCACATTTCTGCGCGCGAAATGGCTAAAACTTCAGATCTAAGATCAAAGTAAAGCGTATGGAGCAAAATATCATGCTCGCGACACTCAACTCGCCAGCCCGCCTTTTCCTGTATTACTTTTGCGCTACGTTGGTTTTTCATGTTTTGACCTTTTTACAACAAATAACTGTTATTTGCATTCATGTATTCAATTTTGGCATTGTATTCATGTATGCAAATATGCACAAGACAAGCA
>NZ_KV821593.1:0-7746 GCF_001815685.1 Neisseria sp. HMSC056A03 | reverse complement strand
TCTGAATTGCTCTTTCAGACGGCCTTTTGAGATTTCTATATCTATATCTTAGTCGGCGAACTGTTTTTTCATTCGTTCGCGTCGCTCTTGCGCTTCTACGGATAATGTCGCGGTCGGACGTGCCAGCAGGCGTTTGAGGCCGATGGGTTCGCCGGTATCGGCACAGAAACCGTAATTACCTTCGTCGATGCTGCGGATAGTCGCTTGCACTTTATTGAGAAGTTTACGCTCGCGGTCGCGAGTGCGCAGTTCTAAAGCGTACTCTTCTTCTTGAGTAGCTCGGTCGGCAGGATCGGGGGCGGATTCGTGCTCTTGAAGATGGCCGGTAGTGGTGTTTGCATTTTCAATCAGCTCTTCTTGCATTTTAACCAGTAGTTCGCGGAAGAAGGCCAATTGGTCGCTGTTCATGTAGTCCTCTTCAGGACCATCCCAGTTTAAAATATCTTGTTCTGTCAGCTTTGCCATGGTGTCTGCTTTCGGTTTGTTGTTAATGATTTAGATGCTACGGGTTTGCTTTTATTGGGTTTTCTTAAATTTCCGTTTTGGAAATCGGGCGAATCATATCATGTTTTACCTATTCATTTGTTCTTTATATTTCGATTTGCACTTTTTTGCACTACCTTACACCTAAATGTATTAAAGCGCTTTTTAGAACGTTGTATTTTTGGTCGTTAATACCTGCTGCGCTTTCAGACGGCCTATTGAAGCAACCACAGGTTGGTTTGCTGGATCAGTTGGGGAAACCATCGGGCCAGCCACAACCATAATAAGAGTGCCAACAAACTGCCTGAAAAATCGTACCGTCCTACGCGTAAGAAGGAAAACGGTTTGAGCAATGGCTGCAGGATTCGTTCGATGGCATAAGTCAACGGGGAATAGCGGCCTTGTATGCTGGACACCATTCTAATAATCAGACCGATAAGTAATGTATAGGCCGCAGCTTTCAGCATATGGAGTGCGGCAAACCAAAAGTTTGCCAAAATCAGCTTATTGCTGATGGACAGCGCCGGCGAGATGAAAATAATGGCGGTACAGGCAAGGTAGTACACCAGAAAACCTGAAGGCAGGCAGTACCAATCGGTTTTCGCGCCGGATGGAAATGCTTTTTGCCAAGGTTTGGTCAGCCAGCCTGTTGCCTGTATGCTGAATTTGAGCAGGGGGTGTTCTGCTGCCAATCCTGCGTATCGGAGCAAAAAGCGTGTGATACACAGGATGGCAATAGCGTCTGCCAATAATAAGAGCAAGTCGCCGCGCATATTCAGACGGCCTTATATTGTTGCGCCATTTCTTGCGAACGTTTGACGCAGGCTTCTACACCCTGTTCGATGGCTTCGGCAACGTGACAGGCTTTGAAGGTTTCGATGGCTTCATGTGTCGTGCCGCCTTTGGAAGTCACGTTTTGCTGTAATTGTGCGAATGCTTCGCCGGTTTGTTCGGCCAAAGCCACTGCGCCTTTAAATGTAGCGAGGCTCAGTTCGCGTGCATCTTGCTCGTTGAAACCTTGTGCCAAAGCCGCGTTTTGGAGCGCGCCCAAAAGATAGAAAACATAGGCAGGGCCGCTGCCGCTGATGCCGGTAATATTGTGGAGTTGCTCTTCCTCGTTCAGCCAAACGGTTGTGCCGACAGAGCGCATGATGCCGTCGGCGGCTGCACGGTCGGCTTCTGAAACGCCTGCATCGGCAAACATACCGGATACGCCCAAGCCGATTTTGGCCGGCGTATTGGGCATGATGCGCACGATACGGCGTGTACCGCCCAGATAATGGCTGAGGGTATCAATGGACAAACCTGCCGCTACGGACAACACCAGCGCACCATTCAAACGGATATTTTGACAGGCTGCCTGCATGTCTTGCGGTTTGACGGCGAGAATGAGGACATCGTCCGCACTCAATTCAGGCAGGTTTTCAGAAGTGGCTACGCCCAATTCTTGCACCAGTTGCGCTCGTCTTTCAGAGCCGCGTTCGACAATGTGGACACGATAACCGTCTTGTTTGACCAAACCACCTGCAATGGCAGTCGCCATATTGCCGCCGCCGAGAAAATAGATATTCATATATATGTCACTCCTTTGTGATATCGATCAGGTCGTCTGAAACTGCTGTCTACCCTGTTCAGACGGCCTATTACTTTTATTGAGGATAATGCCGCTTGCCGAAAATCGCGCTGCCGATGCGGACATGGGTTGCGCCGCATTCTACCGCGATTGGCATATCTCCGGACATACCCATAGACAAAACATCTGCTTCAACGCCTGCCGCGTTCAACTTAGCCAACAGCCGTTGCATGGTATGAAACTGGCTGCGCAATTCATCGTCGCTGCTGTCGGCCTTGGCCACACACATCAATCCGCGCACTTTAATATTCGGCAACTGGGCCACTTCAAGGGCCAGCGCAACCGCTTCAGCGGGCGCCACACCGTGTTTCGCCTCTTCCGCGGCAATGTTCACTTCAATGCACACCTGCAACGGCGGCATTTCAGACGACCTTTGTTTACTCAAGCGCCGCGCCGTTTTCAGACGGCCTATCGTATGCACCCAATGTGCGCGTTCGGCCACAAATTTGGTTTTATTGGACTGCACATCGCCGATAACGTGCCAAACAATATCCGGCAAATCAGCCAGCGTTTCCGTTTTTTCAAACCATTCCTGAATATAGTTCTCGCCAAAATCACGCTGACCGGCCGCATACACTTCGCGGATATCGTCTGCCGGAAACGTCTTGCTGACCGCTACCAGCTTCACCGCACCCGCAGTCCGTCCTGCAGCCTCAGCCGCCTGTTCAACCGCCCGGCATACGTCCTGATAGTTTTGTTGCAATACCGACATGGTTTTCTCCTTTAACCCGTTCATCACTCGGTATTTTGAAAATTTTACTTGGTTGAACGGGTTTATCTATTTAAAATAAAGCGATTTTATTATTCTAAACCAAAACAAGGCCACATTATGCAGATTACCGACTTACTCGCGTTCGGCGTGAAAAACAAAGCCTCCGACCTCCATTTGAGTTCGGGTATTTCCCCTATGATACGCGTACACGGCGACATCCGCCGCATCAACCTGCCCGAGATGAGCTCGGAAGAAGTCGGTACCATGATTACCTCGGTCATGAACGACCACCAGCGCAAGCTCTATCAACAGGATTTTGAAGTCGATTTCTCATTTGAGCTGCCTAATGTTGCCCGTTTCCGTGTCAACGCCTTTATGACCGAACGCGGCCCGGCCGCCGTATTCCGTACCATTCCGAGCACCGTCCTGACGCTGGAAGAATTACGTGCGCCGCGCATTTTCCAAAAAATTGCCGAAAATCCGCGCGGTTTAGTCTTGGTAACCGGCCCGACCGGTTCGGGTAAATCCACCACGCTGGCGGCGATGGTCAACTACATCAACGAAACCCAACCGGCACACATTCTGACCATCGAAGACCCGATTGAGTTCGTCCACCAAAGCAAAAAGGCGCTCATCAACCAGCGCGAGCTGCATCAGCACACCAACAGCTTTACCAACGCCCTGCGTTCCGCCCTGCGCGAAGACCCAGACGTGATTTTGATCGGTGAGATGCGCGACCCTGAAACCATCTCCCTCGCCCTGACCGCCGCCGAAACCGGTCACTTGGTTTTCGGCACGCTGCACACGACCGGCGCCGCCAAAACCATCGACCGTATTGTCGACGTATTCCCTGCAGGCGAAAAAGAAATCGTGCGCTCCATGTTGTCCGAATCCTTGCGCGCCATCATTTCCCAAACCCTGCTGAAAACCCGCGACGGCAACGGCCGTGTCGCCGCACACGAGATCCTGATTTCTACACCGGCCGTGCGCAACCTCATCCGCGAGAACAAAATCGCTCAAATCAACGCCGCCCTCCAAACCGGTCAGGCCCACGGTATGCAAACCCTCGATCAAGCCCTGCAAACCCTTGTCCGCCAAGGCACCATCAGCCCCGAGCTGGCACGCAGCAAGGCGCAAAACATCGAAAACCTCTCTGTTTTCTAAACCATACTCAGGCCGTCTGAACCCCATCATCCCGTTTTCAGACGGCCTTTCAGCCTGACCGAATACCCGTTTTAAAGAGAATCATCATGAGCGACCTCGCCCCTCTGCACGACCTGTTAAGCGAAATGGTGCAAGCCTACTCACAAAAAAACCAAGCACCGCACATCCCCACCCCGGCCGAAATCGGCACGCATCTTCACCCCCTGCTCGACCGCATGTGTGAAGAGGCCGAAAAACGCAACGCATCCGACATCTTCATCAGCGCAGACTTTCCCCCTGCCATCAAAGTCGGCGGCACCCTTACGCCCATGCCCCACAAAGCACTGACCGGTGCGGACACCGCCGCCATCGCCGAATCCACCATGAACCCCGACCAGCTCGAAGCCTTCAATCGCGACTGGGAAATCAACTATTCCGTCCAATCGCGCAGCAACACGCGCTACCGCGTCAACGCCTACCACGAGCAAGGCCGCGTCGGCATGGTATTGCGCCGCGTCAGCCAAGACATTCCCGAAATGAAGACCCTCGGTTTGCCCGAAAAGCTCCAAGAGCTTGCACTCGCACCGCGCGGCCTGCTGATCCTCGCCGGCCCGAACGGTTCGGGTAAATCCACCACCATGGCCTCCATGCTCAACTACCGCAACCAAAAGCTGCCCGGCCATATCGTTACCATCGAAGACCCCATCGAGTTTATCTACAAACCTTGCCGCAGCATCTTCACCCAGCGCGAAATCGGCATCGATACCGACAACTGGAAAATCGCCGTTCAAAGCGCCATGCGTCAAGCGCCCGATGTCGTCTGTATCGGCGAAGTCCGCAGCGAAGAAAGCATGAAATACGCCCTCCAACTGGCTCAAACCGGCCATCTGTGCGTTTTCACCATCCATGCCAACACGGCTTCCCAAACCATCGAGCGCATCATCAACTTCTATCCGGAAGACCGCCGCCAACAGGTTTTGATAGATTTGGCGTTAAACCTCGTCGGCATTATCGGCCAACGCCTCACCATCAAGAAAAACCACCAACGTACGGCCGTTACCGACCTCCTGCTCAACACTCCGGCCATGCAGGACTTGATTTTCCAAGGCGAATTGCTGGAAATCCGCGACTTGATGGCACGCTCCGGCAGCAACGGCATGCAGACGTTCGACCAAAACCTCTTCAACCTCTACGCACAAGGCCAAATCGAACTCAGCGAAGCCCTGCGCCAAGCGGTATCCGCCAACGATTTACGCCTGCGCATTCAAATGCACGACGAGGGCAACAATACCGAACGCCTCTACGACCGCATCAGCGACCTCAACCTGATGACCTAATAGCGCAAGCCAAAAAAGGCCGTCTGAACGGGAGTGGAAATGAAATCAAGTATTTCCCCGTATCCGTTCAGACGGCCTTATCTCATTTAAAGCATTCTGAAATCGACTGAAAATCCTGTTAAAATCCAATCATTCACCTCATAACGAATAATAAACAACATCATGAAAACTCCGCCGCTCAAACCTCTGATCATTGCCTCCCTGCCCGTCTTCGCCAGCGTGTTCATCGCCGCCACCCTCGTTTGGCACTTCGACACGCCCAAACTGGTTATGCCCTTCGTGCTCGGCATTATTGCCGGCGGTTTGGTCGATTTGGACAACCGCCTCACAGGCCGTCTGAAAAACATCGTCATCACCGTTGCCCTGTTTACCCTCTCCTCACTGCTTGCCCAAAGCACCATCGGCACAGGCGTTCCCTTCATCTTGGCCATGACCCTGATGACTTTCGGCTTCACCATCCTCGGCACCGTCGGCCTCAAATACCGCACCTTCGCTTTCGGTGCGCTTGCCGTCGCCACCTACACCACGCTGACTTACACCCCCGAGACCTACTGGCTGACCAACCCCGTCATGATTCTGCTGGGTACTGTCCTATACAGCGTCAACACCCTGATCTTCCAAATCATCCTGCCCCACCGCCCCGTCCAAGAAACCGTTGCCAACGCCTACGACGCACTCAGCAACTACTTCGATGCCAAAGCCGACTTTTTCGACCCCGACGAAGCCGCATGGTTGGGCAACCGCCAAATCGACTTGGCCATGAGCAACACCGGCGTGATTACCGCCTTCAACCAATGCCGCGGCGCCCTTTTCTACCGATTGCGCGGCCAACACCGCCATCCGCGTACCGCCAAAATGCTGCGCTACTACCTCTGCGCGCAAGACATGCATGAACGCATCAGCTCCGCCCACGTCGATTACAGCGAAATGACCGAGCAGCTCAAAAACACCGACCTCATCTTCCGCATCCGCCGCCTGCTCGAAATGCAAGGCCAGGCGTGCCGCAACGTTGCCTCCTCCCTGCGCAACAACAAACCCTACGCATACAGCAAACGCCTCGGCCGCGCCATGGAAGGCTGCCGCCAATCCCTCAGCCATTTTGCCGAGACCCATGCCGACAATGCCAACCTTCACAATATCCGCCGCCTGCTCGACAACCTCAGCAGTGTCGATTACCAACTGCGGCAACTGCAAAACGATGCGTCCCTTGCCGAAAACGACAACGCCGATACCCGCATCGCCGCCCTTGAAAACACCAAGTTCCGCAATATCGGCGAGACCGTCCTCAGCCAGCTCAATTTCGACTCCGGCGTCTTCCGCCATGCCACCCGCCTCTCCATCGTCGTGGCCGCGGCCTGCATCATTGTCGAAATCCTCCATCTCAACCTCGGCTACTGGATTCTGCTGACCGCCCTTTTCGTCTGCCAACCCAACTACACCGCCACCAAAAGCCGCGTATACCAACGTATCGCAGGCACGATTCTCGGCGTGATTGTCGGTTCGCTCGTCCCCTACTTCACCCCGTCCGTTGAAACCAAGCTCTGGATTGTCATCGCCAGCACCACCCTGTTCTTCATGACCCGAAGCTACAAATACAGCTTCTCCACCTTCTTCATCACCATCCAAGCCCTGACCAGCCTATCGCTTGCCGGTTTGGACGTGTACCACGCCATGCCCATCCGCATCATCGACACCATCGTCGGTTCCGTTATCGCATGGGCCGCCGCCACCTACCTCTGGCCCGATTGGCGTTACCTCACCCTCAGCCACACCGCCGCCCAAACCATCACTGCCAACGGCCGTTATCTCGACGCCATCCTCGACCAGCTGCAAAGCGGCAGCCGCGACGATTTCGACTACCGCCTCACCCGCCGCCAAGCCCACGAAAGCATCGCCGCCCTCAGCAGCACCCTGTCGGACATGAGCAGCAACCCGAAAAAATACCAAGACCGCCTGCAAGACGGTTTTACCCTGCTCAAAACCAGCTATGCGCTGACCGGCCACATTTCCGCGCTCGGCGCATACCGCGACCAAGTCCGAATCGACGGCAACGACAGCTTTGCGCCCTATGCCAAGCTGACCCACCACATCGCCGAGTTGCTGACCCAAATGCCCCAAACCGACCCTGAGGCTTTTGAAACGGCCATGACCCAAATCCGTCAGGAGTTTGCCGAGCTTGAGCAAAACACACAAGTGCAGCAAGACCACGTCCTCAAACACCAGCTCGACCTGATCATCCGCCAGCTTACCCCGTGCTATCAGGCATTGCACCGACAAGCCGACGTAGAGGCCGTCTGAAAAGAGCCGGACACTTTCCAGCCTGTTTAGCAACAAGTCTGCCCATCATCGGCGTTGAGTCCAGCTAAACACTTCCTCAAATAAAAACCAAAACAAAAGGCCGTCTGAAGATTGAACTGCACCCCAAAAGTTGGACACAT
>NZ_KV821592.1:0-905 GCF_001815685.1 Neisseria sp. HMSC056A03 | reverse complement strand
CTTACCCTGATTAGGCTTACCCTGATTAGGGTTTTGAAACGGCTCGTCATAAACTGTATAATCCGTTGAACCATCACTGTTTTTTCTTACTGAAATAAAGCCTTTCTCTTTTAGTTCGTTGATGATGTTGTAAATACCCTCTCTGCCTGTTGGCTTCTTCGTGTCTTTGGTCACATTCACAAGCTCTGCAACCATGACTTGCCAGTTATCAGGCTTTGTCAGCAGATACCCAAGTAACCCCATTGCCTGCCAACTAAGTTGATTTTTTTCATAAACTTTGTTGCTTATGACTGTGTAATTGTGTTCACGTTTTGTCCGAATAATTGACATCATCAACCCCTTTCACTTCCTCAACCCACTTGTCCAACGCTTCCTGCGCCTTGCTCACGTCTTCGGCTTGCATATAAGCCAACACCAGCAATCGGGCCTCGTGTATTCTTTGTTCTCGGCTCATGGCTCAATCCCTGATTTAGCTATCGAATAATGGGCAACCGGGTTTTTACAGCTCCCAACCTTGAATCGCGGCTTGTTAAAAACAAATCCCCTGCTTTCCAAGTCGATTATTCGCGCACACAGTTGAGTAACTTTTAGCTCTTCATACGCAACCAGCGACGTGATATAACCGTTTGCGCGGATATAATCGACAATCCGCTTGCATTGTGTCTCTGCATCGTTCATAATCTCGACTCCATAACGTGGTTTAGAACAGCCACCTTAGCCCGTCATCCCTGACGGGCTTTCCTTTATCGGTCGCCCGTCTGTCCGGGCAGTCAACCGTCTTTCCGACCAAGTAATTCAAAGCCGTCTTTCAATCCCTCCGCGATTCTGTAAACCTCATCGCAGCCTTTGGCGGCGGCTTTCAGCATCGCTTTCTTAATCAGCCGTCTGTCTTTCTTTGACAGGCG
>NZ_KV821591.1:0-346 GCF_001815685.1 Neisseria sp. HMSC056A03 | reverse complement strand
TAGATTAGCAGTTATGCTAGGCTACGAAAATGCAGATAACCAATTGTAAATTAAGAAAGAGAGTTCAAAAGAAACTACTTGAATTTTTTGTACTCCAAGTTACTGCCCGCTCCGCTGCCGATATTTTGGGCATTCAGCCCAACTCCGCTATTCTGTTCTACCACAAAATTCGTATGGTTATCAGCCATTATCTGGCCTTGGTTGCCGATGAGGTTTTTGAGGGCCCTGTCGAGTTGGACGAAAGCTATTTCGGCGGACGGCGTAAAGGCAGACGTGGTCGCGGCGCGGCAGGAAAAGTGGTTGTCTTTGGTATTCTGAAACGCAACGGACGGGTCTATACCGTTGT
>NZ_KV821590.1:0-592 GCF_001815685.1 Neisseria sp. HMSC056A03 | reverse complement strand
TGCCGCAACGTTGCCGCTGGTCAGGTTGGTAATCTTGCCGTTGTTACCCATATCAATGTTTTTGCCGTTGGTGCTAATACCGTTACCGTTGATGACCGGGCCGTTGTTAATTGTCAAGCTGTCGGCAGTCAGGTTAGGTTTGGTGGCAATGGTAATGTCTTTACCGTTGTTGGTTATGGCAATGTTGGTACCATCTTTAAACCCTACCGTATCATTCGGCTTGATAGTTTCCGCAGCACCGCTGTTCACTTGGAATTTCCAACCGGCGTTGGCCGCATTGGTGCGTGCATTCAGCGCAGTCAATGCGTCGCCTACGTTGCTGTAGTTCGTTGGCGTACCAGTGGCATTGGCCAGGGTGTAGGTCGGCGCGCTAATGCTGCCATCGGCCTGAACTGCCGATCCGCCGCCCAAGTGGGTGGCTGTGGAATTGGCAGTTTTGTGCAACTGGCTGCCATTAACGGCATCGGTGCTGGTCGCGTTAACCGCACCTGCAGCGACGTTACCCAAGGTTACCGGGCCGCCTGTGCCTACCAAGTTCACTTTGTTAGTCGGAGTGCTGGTTGGAGTGCCCGCTGTGTCAACATAGGTCATC
>NZ_KV821589.1:0-28693 GCF_001815685.1 Neisseria sp. HMSC056A03 | reverse complement strand
TTCATTCTCAACCTGTGGTGTAAACAACGCGGTTATTTTCTATACCTTAGCCACATCGCTCAACATCAGCGTGCAGCGCAGAAACTACCGCGGCCCCGACATCTTCAATATCCAGCGCCGCGACACCGAATACTTCACCCGCCTGGCGCTGTCGCACAGCCGCCTCTCCTGGAAAGGCTTCACCCCGCGCCTGAACTGGACCTGGTCGCACATCCGCAGCAACCATTTCTATTACCGCTATAACAACCACCGCGTGTTTTTGGATATATTCAAGCAGTTCTGATAAAAAAAGCAGCCTGCACTTTGTTGGTTACAGTAAAATCAACAAGGTTGCAGGTTGGAAATATTAAGCAGAAGCGGAAGATTTTGCCGAATTGAAAGCGTTGAAACGGTAATATAGGCTACCTGAAAATATAAACACAACATGAAAGGTTTATGATGGATAAAGGAATAAATAAGGATTTATTAGAAAAAATAGTTAATCTTCTTGAGATGAGAAAAGAAAGAGAATCGAGAGACAGTATTGAATATCATAAGATTCATTACACTCAGATTATATTGGATAAAATATCTGAATCAGATGATTGCTGGCTATCAGTCTGCCCATTCAATTATCATTGTATAGGTAAATCTTTTGAAAAAATATTAAATTTTTTAGAAAATAATTGGGATTCAGAAATATTAGATAATATATTCCTAATGTCAATTAGATTCTTACGAGAAGCTGAATTGACAATGAGGCGTCAATACAGAGAAAAGATTTGGAACGATAGTGATATTTATGAAAGGATTTGGGATTGGTTTAAATCATTAAAAAATGATGACATTACCCACAACAATATATCTAAATTAAATTACATACAAAGCGACTATTCGCTTATGCTGCTCAACGATTATTTAGGAAATAAATCATTTCAAGCATTCTTAAACTATGAAGAAAATATAAAAAAGATTGAACAACATTCCATTGTTTTAAAAGAAACATCAGACAACATACAGAAAAGTGCTGACGAGAAATTGGAAAAAGTCGAACAGTTAAGTGATACATTGAAAAATCTAGAGCAGGGTTTTAATTTTGTTGCCTTATCTGATGGATTCAGCAGAATGCTTAATGAAAAAAAGAAAGTAAGGAATCGATTTTACAGCTTTTATTTCTTATCGCAGTAATTATTTCAGCAATCCCGGCATATAAATTTCTTTCTGATGGAGGTGCTAATTTAACTTGGCAGCAAATCGCAATAAGTGCGGGTTTGGAATTGGTTTTAATCTATTTCTTTCGCGTTGTCTTATTTCATTACCGTACTGTGCAAACCCAAATCATGCAACTAGATTTGCGGCTGTCGCTTTGCCAATTTATCCAAAGCTATGCCGAATATGCCAAAGAAATCAAAACCAATGATAAAGATGCGCTAGATAAATTTGAAAATCTTATTTTTAGCAGCATCTTATCCAGCGATGAAAAAATCCCCAGCACATTTGACGGTTTGGAACAATTAAATAGTCTAATCAAACAGTTCAAACAATAATTTTTATATAGCTCCCAAAAAACCAGCCTGCACCCATCCAAAGGACCCCCATGAACATCACCCAAATCCTCTCCCAAGAACTCTCCGCCACCGCCGCGCAAATCACCGCCGCCGTCGAGCTTTTGGACGACGGCGCGACCGTGCCGTTTATCGCCCGCTACCGCAAGGAAGCCACGGGCGGACTGGACGATACGCAGCTGCGCCAGCTTGCCGAGCGGCTGCAATACCTGCGCGAGTTGGAAGAGCGCAAAGCCGTTGTGTTAAAAAGCATTGAAGAGCAAGGCAAGCTTTCAGACGACCTCAGGGCGCAAATCGAAGCCGCCGACAACAAAACCGCGCTGGAAGATTTGTACCTGCCCTACAAACCCAAGCGCCGCACCAAGGCGCAAACCGCGCGCGAACATGGTTTACAGCCGCTGGCGGATTTGCTGTTGAACGAGCAGCCGCAAGACGCGGAAACCGCCGCCGCGCCGTTTGTCAGTGAACACGTACCCGACACCAAAGCCGCGCTCGACGGCGCACGCGCGATTTTGATGGAGCAGTTTGCCGAAGATGCGGCGCTGATCGGCCGCCTGCGCGAAAAACTGTGGAACGAAGCCGAAATCCACGCGCAAGTCGTTGAAGGCAAAGAAACCGAAGGCGAAAAATTCAGCGATTATTTCGACCACCGCGAACCCGTCCGCGCCATGCCCAGCCACCGCGCGCTGGCGGTTTTGCGCGGCCGCAACGAAGGCGTGTTGAACATCGCGCTCAAATACCAGCCCGACGACACGCCGATTACCCAGCAAAGCGAATACGAGCAAATCATCGCCCGCCGTTTCAAGGTTTCAGACGGCCACAAATGGCTGCGCGACACCGTGCGCCTGACTTGGCGCGCGAAAATCTTTTTGTCGCTGGAACTTGAAGCCTTAGGTCGTCTGAAAGAAGCCGCCGACACCGACGCGATTACCGTGTTCGCCCGCAATCTCAAAGACTTGCTGCTCGCCGCGCCCGCCGGACGGCTGACCACGCTGGGTCTCGACCCCGGCTATCGCAACGGCGTGAAATGTGCCGTGGTGGACGATACGGGCAAGCTGCTGGATACCGTCATCGTCTATTTACATCAAGAAAACAATATGTTGGCAACGCTGTCGCGTCTGATTAAACAACACGGCGTGAAGCTCATCGCCATCGGCAACGGCACCGCCAGCCGCGAAACCGACAAAATCGCAGGCGAACTGGTGCGCGGAATGCCCGAAAGCAGCCTGCACAAAATCGTCGTGTCCGAAGCCGGCGCATCGATTTATTCCGCGTCCGAACTGGCGGCGCGCGAGTTCCCCGACTTGGACGTTTCCCTGCGCGGCGCGGTGTCCATCGCCCGCAGGCTGCAAGACCCGCTTGCCGAGTTGGTGAAAATCGACCCCAAATCCATCGGCGTGGGCCAGTATCAGCACGACGTGAACCAAAGCCAGCTCGCCAAATCGCTGGACGCAGTGGTCGAAGACTGCGTGAACGCCGTCGGCGTGGACGTGAACACCGCCTCCGTCCCGCTCTTGGCGCGGATTTCCGGCTTAAATCAAACCCTTGCCCAAAACATCGTCGCCTACCGCGATGAAAACGGCGCGTTCGACAGCCGCAAAAAATTGCTGAAAGTACCGCGTTTGGGCGAAAAAACCTTCGAGCAGGCAGCAGGCTTTTTGCGGATTAACGGCGGCAAAGAACCGCTGGACGCGAGTGCCGTCCACCCCGAAGCCTATCCCGTCGTCGCCAAAATGCTGGCGCAACAAGGCATTACCGCTGCCGAACTCATCGGCAACCGCGAGCGCGTGAAGCAAATCAAAGCGTCCGACTTTACCGACGAACGCTTCGGCCTGCCGACCATTCTGGACATCCTGTCCGAGCTGGAAAAACCCGGCCGCGACCCGCGCGGCGAGTTTCAGACGGCCTCTTTTGCCGAAGGCATTCACGAAATCAACGACTTGCAAGTCGGCATGATACTCGAAGGCGTGGTCTCCAACGTCGCCAACTTCGGCGCATTCGTGGACATCGGCGTCCATCAAGACGGCTTGGTGCACATCTCCGCCCTGTCCAATAAATTCGTCCAAGACCCGCGCGACGTGGTGAAAGCCGGCGACGTGGTGAAAGTGAAAGTGCTGGAAGTCGATGCCGCCAGAAAACGCATCGCGCTCACCATGCGCTTGGATGACGAGGCGGGCGGCGCAGCCAAAGGCAACAGGTCGTCTGAAGGCAAACATTCCGAACGCCGCGACCGTAAACCCCAACGCAACGACTGTGCCCCGACCAATTCGGCGATGGCGGATGCGTTTGCGAAGTTGAAGCGGTAACAGTAGTCTGAAGTGCTATTTAAATTAAAACCGTTTTGAAACAAATAAATAAAATTAAATTGTAAAAAAAATCCCGTTTTTTTATCATATCGAAGCGATATAGCAAAAAAATGGGATTTTTTTATCAATTAACCGAAAACCTAAAATGTACTCGATCGAACAATTCCCTCCCGAAGCAGACCTCGAAACGGTCCCTGTCTTGAAAAAACTGAATTCCGCCCATCGTTATCTGGCCGAATTAAAAGGTATATGCCGCAGCATTCCCAACCAAGGCATTCTGATTAACACGCTGTCTTTGCAGGAAGCCAAAGACAGTTCTGAAATCGAAAATATCATTACCACCCATGACGAACTGTTCCGTGCAGGAATATCGGCAAGCCAGTCTAGTCTTGCCATCAAAGAAGTGCAGAATTATGCTTCAGCACTGCATTGCGGCTTCGACCTTATCCAAGAACACGGAATGCTGACCAACAATCATATTTTGACAATACAGGCCGAGTTGGAAAAAAACCGTGCCGGATTCCGCAAACAGTCGGGAACGATGCTGAAAAACGACCGTACCGGCGAAACCGTCTATACGCCGCCGCAACATACGGACGACATCATCCGCCTGATGAGCAGATTGGAAGCATTTATCAACGACGACAACACGGAAAAACCTATCGACCCGCTGATCCGCATGGCGCTGCTCCATCACCAGTTTGAAAGCATTCACCCGTTTTACGACGGCAACGGCAGAACAGGCAGGATTATCAATGTGCTGTATCTGGTTTTAACCGGATTGCTGGATATTCCCGTCTTATACCTCAGTCGCTATCTGGTTCGGAACAAAAGCGAATATTACCGCCTGCTACAACATGTACGCGATACGGGTGAATGGGAAGGCTGGCTGCTGTATATGCTGGAAGCCGTGGAACAAACCGCCAAGGACGGCATCGATACCGTGCAACACATCCATCAGGCGATGCTGGACTACAAACACCGCATCAGGCAAAACTTCAGTTTCTACAGCCAAGATCTGATTAACCACCTGTTCAACCATCCCTACACAAAAATCGATTTCCTGATGAAAACGCTGAACGTTTCCCGCCCCAGTGCCGCCAAATATCTGAACGAACTGACGGAAGGCGGATTCCTGCATAAAGAAAACATAGGCAGAAGCAACTACTATATTAATATCGCGCTGATGGATATTTTATTACCAACCAATTGATAAAATTAGAAATTTATTTAAATATTAAATCAATATATTACTTATCTCATACCCGCTGGTTTACCCATACAAACAGGCGTATAGTTCCAAATATTACAAATCCATCATCACAACCCAAGGAGTTCAAACCATGAAACCTGTTTTGTTTGCCGCGCTGATTTCCTGTTTCTCCGTTGCTGCGTATGCGGCCTGTACCGACAGCCAGCAGCAGTGCGTGATTTATAAAAACGGCAATGTTGCGACAGAAGGCGGCTGTACGGTCAGCAAGTGTCAAAGTGCCGATGCACAAGTGTTGAAATGGAAGCTGAAAAACGGCAAAGGCGTAACCGTGGAAATCGGAAAAAACGGTAAGGTTTTGGTGAACAAAAAACCGGGTGCGAAAGCGAACAACAGCAATGCGTCAGGCATGGGTTTGACATGCTATGCCGCCGATGCGGACAAACGCGAACAGTTCTGTTCGACCAATTATTGATTGGATTATTACTTTGATTAAAGGCCGTCTGAAAAGTGTTTCAGACGGCCTTGATGTTTATCCTTCCGATATTTTTTCATTGAGAAAGTCGATAAAGCTGCGTACTTTCGCGCTGAGAAAGGCCCTGTCGACATAAGTGGCGTTCAGTTGGTCTGCCCAGATGGTGTAATCGGGCAGGAGTTGGATCAATGTGCCGTCCTTCAATTCCTGCTGAACTGCCCAAAGGGGCTGATAGCCTATGCCTGCGCCTGCTTTAATCAGCTCGCGGATCATCAATGTGTTGTCGCTGCGGATAACTGGGGAGAGATGGAGAATGGCTTTTTCTGCGGTAGCGCGGTGGGTAATTTCCTGGTCTTGTTGACTGGTATAGGAAGGCAGGATGGCTTGGTGCTGCATGACGGCTTCGGGTGTATCGGGTGTGCCGTGTCGGGCAAGATAGTCGGGGGCGGCAAGCAGGACGAACTCGATTTTGGCCAGCGGTTTGACGATCAGCGAAGGGGAGGGGGTTTTGGAAACGCGCAAGGCGAGGTCGAAACCTTCGGCGATAAGGTCGATATGGCGGTTGTCGAGGACGAGGTCGAGCGTGACTTTGGGATAACGCTGGCGGTATTCGGCCAACCATGCACTCATATTACCGCCTGCAAACCACAGGGGCATGGTAACGCGCAACATACCCTGCGGCGTGTCGGCGCTGCCTGCCGCTTTTTGGGCGGCGGTGTCCAAGGTATCCAGCGCGTAGCTGCATTGGCGGTAGTATTCTTCGCCTGCTTCGGTCAGGTGGAGGTTGCGGCTGTTGCGGTGTAAAAGCTTGGCTTGAATGGTGTTTTCCAGATGGCTGACGTGTTTGCTGGCCATGGCGGTGGAGATGTCGAGCTGATCGGCGGCACGGGTAAAACTGCCGCTTTGAACCACTTGGCGGAAAACTTTTAGGCTGAATAGGGTATCCATGATTTCTTATTAGGAAACGTTGTATCAATAATTTTAGTATATATCTCTTACTGGGAATTATCTATACTGCACTTATTGAAATTGCTCCCTACCTCTTTCAGGTAGCCATTAAAATAAGGATTATTAAGATGTCAGCCCTCAAATCATTCCAACCGGTTGTATTGTCTGTCTTGCGTATTGTTGCGGCGTATCTGTTTTTGCTGCATGGCACAGCCAAGTTTTTCAGTTTTCCGATGTCCATGGGCGGCGCACCTGAAGGCTTGATGCTGGTGGCCGGTATTTTGGAAATTGTCGGCGGTATCTTATTGATATTGGGCCTGTTCACCCGTCCGGCCGCGTTTATTTTGTCCGGTCAGATGGCTGCCGCCTATTTTATGGCACACGCGTCTTCTGGTAATGTTTTGTTCCCATTGGCCAATCAGGGCGAATCTGCCGTTTTGTTCTGCTTCGTGTTCCTGTATCTGGCAGTAGCCGGTGGCGGAGCGTGGGCTTTGGATAATGTTTTTGGTAAAGATAAAGATTAATTTAAGGAAAAGATCATGACTTATTCTGTTTTGCAACAAGCTGCTGAAACCCGTCGTTCTATCTATGCATTGAACAACACCCTGCCTCTGTCCAATGAGGAAGTAACCAAAATCATCGAACACGCCGTTTTACATACGCCGTCTTCTTTCAATTCGCAATCTGCCCGAGTGGTCGTATTATTTGGCGAAGAACATGCCAAAGTGTGGCATTTTGTCGAGGAAGCTTTGCGTGCAATTGTTCCTACCGAGCAGTTTGAAGCCACTGCACAAAAACTGAACTTGTTTAAAGCAGGCGCGGCGACAGTTTTATTCTTTGAAGATCAAGATGTTGTCAAAGGCTTGCAAGAGCAGTTCCCATCTTATGCGGCCAACTTCCCGATCTGGGCAGATCAGGCAAATGGCATGATTCAATATGCTGTGTGGACAACATTGGCGGCTGCCGGTATCGGCGCCAATCTGCAACACTACAATCCGCTGCCTGATGCGGCCATTGCCAAAGAATGGAACCTGCCGGAAAGCTGGTTGTTGCGTGCGCAAATGGTGATTGGCGGTATCGCGGCTCCAGCCGGCGAAAAAACCTTCCAACCAATCGAAGGCCGTCTGAAAGTATTCGGCGCATAAATGAAATGATGTTTTAAACCAAGGACGCGATGTTTGCGCCCTTTTGGAAATAGCAAAATTAAAAAGGCCGTCTGAAAACAGTTTCAGACGGTCTTTTATCTATGTCATGAAATCAACCGCGGCGCCAAGTCGTACCGCCGGCATTGTCTTCCAGAATGATTTTGTGTTCGTTCAGAAGGTCGCGGATACGGTCGGATTCCGCCCAGTTTTTATCCGCGCGTGCCTGTTTGCGGCGGGCGATTAAGTCTTCGATTTCTTCGTTGGAGAGGCCGTCTGAAACAGCACCGCCTTGCAGAAACTCAATCGGATCGCGTTGCAACAGGCCGATGATGCCGCCCAAAGCTTTTAGGCAGCCGGCAAGGTGTGTATCATTGGTTTTGTTCACTTCGCCTGCCAGTTCGAACAGTACGGCAACGGCTTCGACCGTACCGAAATCGTCGTTCATGGCGGCGTAGAAGCGGCGGGTGTAGTCGTTGGCATTTTCGGACAATTCGAACGCGGCGGCTGGGGTGTTTTTCAAAGTGGTGTACAGGCGGGTCAGTGCGCCTTTGGCGTCATCCAGATGCGCGTCGGAGTAGTTCAGCGGGCTGCGGTAGTGGGCGCGCAGGATGAAGAAACGCACGACTTCCGGGTCGTATTGTTTCAACACTTCGCGGATGGTGAAGAAGTTGCCCAACGATTTGGACATTTTTTCGCCGTCCACACGGATGAAGCCGTTGTGCAGCCAGTATTTGACATGGCTAGCAATGCTTTGACCGTGATGGGTTTGCGCGTGGTCATGGCCGCAGGTATGGCCTGTCGCGCCGACACTTTGGGCAATTTCATTTTCATGGTGTGGGAACTGCAAGTCCGCACCGCCACCGTGAATATCGAAAGTATCGCCGAACAGGTTTTCGCTCATGGCAGAGCATTCAATATGCCAACCCGGACGGCCGTTGCCCCAAGGGCTTTCCCATGCCGGCTCGCCTGCTTTGGCCGCTTTCCACAACACAAAATCAAGCGGATCACGTTTGAAACCATCCACTTCCACGC
Organism: Neisseria sp. HMSC056A03; assembly: GCF_001815685.1. Lineage (NCBI taxonomy): Bacteria > Pseudomonadati > Pseudomonadota > Betaproteobacteria > Neisseriales > Neisseriaceae > Neisseria > Neisseria sp. HMSC056A03. The sequence goes on along the minus strand of NZ_KV821589.1, from coordinate 20,033 downwards.
GCTCGCCTGCGCGCAGGTCGTCTAACGATTTGCCCGACAATTGTCCGTAAGCGGCAAACTCGCGCACGGCATAGTAAACGTCGCCGTTTGCGGCAGAATATGCCTTGCCGTTTTGAATCAGGGTTTCAATCATGGCAATCATTTGCGGAATATTTTCCGTTGCCTTCGGCTCAATATCCGGACGCAACACACCCAAAGCATCGGCATCTTCGTGCATAGCCTGAATGAAACGCGCGGTCAGTTCGCCGATGGTTTCGCCGTTTTCAGCCGCACGGGCAATGATTTTATCGTCGATGTCGGTGATGTTGCGCACATAAGTGAGCGGATAACCGCACTCACGCAACCAACGGGCAATCATGTCAAACACAACCATCACGCGGGCGTGACCCAAGTGGCAATAGTCGTAAACAGTCATACCGCAAACGTACATACGCACGTTTTTAGGGTCGATGGGGGTGAAGGGTTCTTTTTGTCGGGTAAGGGTGTTGTAGATGGTGGTCATGTTTAATTTTCTGTACTATTTAAATTAATGAATTTAGCCAAAAATGAAGGACGAGCATAAAATGCTCTGGATGTAGAACCATGCCCTGATCCTTTTGTTCTTGGTTGGATATATATACCCATCTTGCCTGTCAGGAAATTAAATCCTTTATTTGGGTCTAGAATGGTCTGACGTACTAAATTGTAATCAGCTTTTACTGATTCATATAAATCAGAACTTTCATTCAAATCAAATTCGACAATATCATAAACAAAACTAGGGTCATCAACAGTTCTCCCAATAGTTCTTGCAACAACGACTGCTTTTTTTAATTTCGATAGTAAGTGGCTATCTTCAAATTCTTTCTGACAAACATTGACAGGATCAATCATAGTAATAGCCATCGTTTCTTTGAATGCTAATCTACCATTTCTTAGGGTTTTTATTGGGATAGATTTTAATTCCCATGAACCGAAGTTGGGTGATTGGGCAGAATTTAACGGCAACTCCAAAAAACGTTCTACTACATGTCCCGCCCAACCTTTATTAACTTTTCCTGATGGAGCATAGACAGTAACATTATATTCTCTTGCTAAATCATGTAGGTTCTTTCCAAGTAAATCCTGCATTTTCACAATAGCCTCTCTACGTTCCATTAGTTATCCTTTTCTCTGCCAATTCAAAAAAATTTTGCTTCATCTCACATCCGCAAAATTTCCGTCCATTTTTTATAGCAGCAACGCCTGTTGTTCCACTGCCCATAAATGGATCGAAAATCAAATCGCCAACATTAGATGCAGCTAATATACAGCGCTCTAGCAATGCTAGCGGTTTTTGCGTTGGGTGTTTACCGAGCGTTTTTTCCGTTTTGTTTGGTGGCGGGAACATCCAGACACTTTTCATTTGTTTGCCATTGTTTTGTATTTTCATCATGTCGTAATGGAAAATATGCTTTGCCTTCTTATCTTTCTTTGCCCATAACAGTGTTTCGGTGGAATGGGTAAAAAATCGGCAGGACAAATTAGGCGGGGGATTAGGTTTTTCCCAGGTAATATTGTTCAGAATATGATACCCGATGGTCTGCATTAAGTAGCCGATCAGATAAATATTATGAAATGTGCCACATACCCAAATCGTGCCGTTCGGTTTTAGCAAGGCATAGCATAAGCGCAGCCATTCTTCGTAAAAAACTAAATCCGCCGCCATGCCTTTAGATTTATCCCAACTACCTTTATTGACGGAAACCATTTGCCCATTTTGGCAGGTAAAGCCATCATTGGATAAAAAGTAAGGAGGATCGGCAAAAATCATATCAAAACAGCCATCCGAGTGTTTGTCCAAGATACGGCGCATCACATGAAGAGAGTCTTCGTTATAAATAATGGAGTCGTCTGAAACCAGTTTTTTCAGACTGCGTCCATAATGTGCTACTTCTTCCGATACTTTGTTAAATTCACTCATAAATTGCTAGTAATTCTCCGACTTTTTTCCTGCTGCTTCCTTTGGCGGCAATACTGCGTTGAACTTCGACTGTTTTAATAACAGCATCACGGTAAATCTCACGGGTAAATGTGGTATCGTGATTGGAAATTAGAATACCGTGCGCCCGCCGTGCTGTTTGTTTGGCAGTTTCTGCCAAGCGTTTTTGTTCGTCCAAATCGAAACCGCTTTTGGAATAGGAGGTAAAGGACGAGGTTTCGCTCAAAGGTGCATAAGGTGGGTCGCAATAAACGGTGTCGCCATCTTCCGCTGCATCTAATGCCGTCTGGAAATCGCTGCAGGTCAAATCTATCCGTTCAGATTTCTGTACAAAAGCCTGCATTTCGGTTTCGGGAAAATAAGGAGATTTGTAGCGTCCGAACGGTACGTTGAAACAGCCTTTGCTGTTGTAACGGCACAATCCGTTGAAGGCATGGCGGTTCAGATAAACAAACAGAGCTGCGCGCTCAATGGTGTCAGTACTGTGGTTAAATCTGTCACGTAAGTCATAATATTTTTTTTCGTTATTATTTTCAGGGATAAAGAAAGAATGTGCGTAGTCGATAAAACTATGTTGTTCTGTTTTTAAGTTTGAAAACAGAACAATCAAGTCAGTATTAATGTCATTGAGCAAATACCTCTCAAAATCCAAAGACAGTGATAAGGCAGCAGAGCCTGAAAACGGTTCAATCAGGCGTTTTCGTTTTTTTGTGGGGATGTGGGTTTCAATAAAGGGGACAAGTTTATACTTCCCTCCAGCCCATTTCAGAAAGGGTTTGGACATATCTTGCTCATAGTCGCCCGTAAGCGGCTATATCATATTCGGTTACTTAATAATCGCCCGTAGACGATTAGCTTGTTCGTGGTAGTTACGATTCTTTCTAAGAATACTTTGTTGAATTTCAGACGGCCTTTTACGTCATCAATAGGCCGTCCGAAATTTTTTACTCCGGCTTAAATACACCTGTGTCCGTTTTAGGCTGCTGCTCGGCAATCTCAACATTTGCGGCTGCCTGTTCCGCTTCTGCTTTCTCGGCTTCAATGCGTTTTTTCTCAGTCAGGTATTGGTTGATTTGGTGTACCAATTCCTGCGTACCTTGGTGGGTCAGTGCGCTGATTTGGAAGAGGCGCGGGGTTTCCATGTCGAATTGGAAACGGTCGTCGGGTTTGGGGTAATCCCAGCCGATGGCTTCGAGGAAGGCGGCGGTGCGTGCTTGGGCTTCTTCTTCGTCGAGCATGTCGAGTTTGTTCAGCACCAGCCAGCGCGGTTTGTCGTAGAGTTCTTCGTCGTATTTGCGCAATTCGTTGATGATGGCGAGGGCTTCTTCTGCTGGGTTGACGGCTTCGTCGAATGGGGCCAAATCGACGACGTGCAACAGCAGGCCGGTGCGCGATAAGTGTTTGAGGAAGCGGTGGCCGAGGCCTGCGCCTTCTGCCGCGCCTTCAATCAGGCCGGGGATGTCGGCCATGACGAAGCTGTGGTTTTCGTCGATGCGCACGACGCCCAAGTTTGGATGCAGGGTGGTGAAGGGGTAGTTGGCAATTTTGGGGCGTGCGGCGGATACGGCGGTAATCAGGGTGGATTTGCCGGCGTTTGGCATGCCTAATAAGCCGACATCGGCGAGGACTTTAAGCTCGAGTTGTAGGGAGCGGGTTTCGCCTTCTTCGCCGGGTGTGGATTGTTTCGGGGCGCGGTTGACGGACGATTTGAAGTGGATGTTTCCCAAGCCGCCTTTGCCGCCTTTGGCGAGGCAGACACGTTGGCCGTGATAAGTGAGGTCGGCAACGATTTCGTCGGTATCGAGGTCGCGGATAAGGGTGCCGACGGGCATTTTGAGGACGATGTCGTCCGCACCTGCGCCGTAGCGGTCGGAGCCGTGGCCTTTTTCGCCATTTTTGGCTTGGTAGCGTTTGACGAAGCGGTATTCGACGAGGGTGTTGGTGTTTTCGTCGGCTTCTGCCCAAACGCTGCCGCCTTTGCCGCCGTCGCCGCCATCGGGACCACCGCGCGGTACGAATTTTTCGCGGCGGAAACTGGTTGCGCCATTACCGCCTTTGCCTGCGGCGACTTCGATTTTTGCTTCGTCGATGAATTTCATGATGTTCTCTTACGGGTATTCGGTTGTTTCAGACGGCCTTTGTTAATAGAGGAGCTTGGTGTCTGAACGGATAAAATGTTGCTTATTATAAAGGATATTTCGGTTTTAGGCCGTCTGAAATATGGTTTCAGACGGCCTTGGATTTATTGGGCGAGGGCTTGGTCGATTTCTTGATAAAGTTGGGAGAAATTGGGTTCGCCGACGTAGGTTTTGAGGATGTTACCGTTTTTGTCGATCAGGACGGAAGTAGGGTAAACCTGTGTGCCAAAGGCTTTTGCGGCAGTTTTGTCGGCATCGTACATGACGGTGAAAGGCAGGCCGTATTCTTTGACGTACTGATGGACGCTCTCAATAGGGTCGATGGGCTGGGCAATGCCGAGGACTTGGAAGTTTTTGCCTTGATAGTCTTGGGCGGTTTTGATGATTTTAGGCATTTCGCTCACGCAACCGGGACAGGAGGGAAACCAGAAGTTAATGAGGGTAACTTTGTCTTTTAAATCGGCGTTGGTAATGGTTTTGCCTTGCAGATCGGGCAGGGCGAAATCAGGGGCGGCTTTGTTGCTGGGGATAAGGACAAAGGTGAGAAGCGCGCCAATCATGGCAACGATGAGGAGTGTGAGTATTTTTTTCATGATTCGAGATTTTGAATTGCGTGTGCTAAGGTTTGGGGAACGCTGATGCTGCGGCCGCTTTCACTGCTGACGGGCATAAGGGTAACTTCGGCTTCAATGGCGGCTTTGCCGTTGGGCAGAGTTGCGGTTTGGCTAAGGATGATGTGGCGTGTGCCGATGTCTTTCAGACGGCCTGTAAAGGTCAAGACATCGCCTTCAAGTGACGGGCGGCGATAGTGGATATCAACGCGTGCAACAACGAGCATGATGCCTTTGAGTTCGGACAGAAGGTCATGCTCTTGGAAAAACGTCCAGCGCGCTTCTTCGAGAAATTCGAGATAGCGCGCATTGTTGACGTGGCCGTAGCCGTCGAGATGGTAGTTGCGGACGGTCAGTTTCATCAGTTGAGATTGATGGGTTGGAACTCTTCGCGTGCGATGGGTTCGTGTTCAAGGTCGGTAATCACGGTGGAGAGTTGGATGTCGAACCATTCGTTGAAAATGTCGGCGTCCAAATCCGGCCATTCGCTTTCGTCTTCGCACCAGTCGGCCAATTCGGCAGCAAAAATATCTTCAAAACGCGCTTCGATTTCGTCCCATACTTCGTCTGCAGTTTCGCACGGGCGAACGAGGTAGGAATTGGCATCGGCTTGGATATCTTCAAGCGTCAGGCCGTCCAAGTGATTGCCGGGCAGGGATTTCAGCCAGTTCCAAAAAGGATCAAGGGGGATAAGCAGGAAGACGCTGCGGTTGACTTCGTACATGGTGTTTTCCTTGGTTTCTGTATAGTTGAATGATATAGCAAAGGTGGTGGACTGGCTATCTTTTGGGGGATAAAGGCCGTCTGAATTTCAGACGGCCTTTAATTTATGGAAACCATCAGGGATTTTCTGATGGTGTTTGATACAGGGTTTGAGGGTTGGCTGTATCGGGGATTTCTGCCGGAGCGGTTTGGGGTGCTGCTACCGGTTCGGAAGAGGCGTTGCTGTCCACCAAGTCGTCGATGTCGATGTTGTCGTCTTCGCTTTGAGGGAGCGTGCCGCCGGTTTGTTGGGTGCGGACTTTCATGTAAAGGTCGCGTGTGTAGCTGTATTTGTCGATGGCTGCACCTTCGAGGCTGTCGGTCAGGTCTAGCAGTTCTTCACGGGTATTGATGGCTTGCAGACCGGTTGTGCCCCAGCGTCCTGCACTGGTGTGAAAGACGGCGTTTTTAACCGGATAGACGGTGGTAACGGCGTTGCCGACGGTATCGCGTACGGTCGACGGGCCGAGTAGGGGGACAACGAAGTAGTTGCTGTTTTTCCAGCCCCATGAGGCGAAGGTATCGCCGAGGGTGTTTTTATTGCTGGGTACGCCGCCTGCACCGGCTACGTCGATTAAACCGCCAAGGCCGAAGGTGGTGTTGATGCCGACGCGGACGAGGTCTTCGCTGGCGCGTTTGACATCAAGGCGCAGAACATTACTACCGAAGCTGACGACATCGCGCAGGTTGTTGAAGAAGTTGCTCACGCCGGTACGCACCGGTTTGGGCGTTACTTTGCGATAGCCGCGTGCGACAGGGGAAAGGACGTATTTGTCTGCTTTGTCGTTGAACTTGGAAACGGTACGGTTGTAGCCTTCGTAAGGGTCGGCCGGATTGCGTTCGGCAAGTGCGGGAGTGGAGGCAAGGCTGATGAGGAGGCAGAGGGAAGCGGTGGTTTTTTTCATGATTGCAACCAGTCTTTGATTTCGTAAAGTTCGGCCAGTGCGCGGACGGAATCGGGAATATTTTGAATGGTTGGTTTTTTGTCTGTCCGGCGCAGAGCGTTGAGTAGCAGGGAAACGCAGGCGGAATCTGCTTTGCCTACTTGGCTGAAGTCTATGCTGTCTGTTTCTTTCAGACGGCATTGCTGTTCGTAGCGCGCAAAGGCGGAGGCAGTCAGGGTTTTGACGGTAACGTCGCCGCTGATGTAGAGCGTGCCGTTGCGGATTTCTGTTTGCATGGTGTCTTTATGATGTAAGGCACCATGCCGTCTGAACATCAGGCGGCATGGTGTGTGGGTGGATTATTTACCGCCGTTTTTGGCTTTCAAGTCGGCAATTAGGCCGTCGATGCCTTTGGCTTTGATGGTTTCGCCGAATTGGTTGCGGTATACGGTAACCAAGCTTGCGCCTTCGACTGCGACATTGTATGCTCGGTATTTGCTGCCGCTTTGGTAGGTGGTGAAGTCCATGTTGACCGGTTTTTGGCCGGAAACATTGATTTCGGCGCGGACAACGATTTCTTTACCGTCTTTGTTTACGACAGGGTTGTCTTTGATGTTGACCTTGGCGTTTTTGAATTTCAGCATGGTGCCGGAGTAGGTGCGGATCAGCAGGGTTTGGAACTCTTTGGTCAACGCTTGTTTTTGTGCGTCAGTCGCAGTACGCCATGGGTTGCCGACGGCCAAAGCGGTCATGCGTTGGAAGTCGAAGTAAGGGATGGCGTAGGCTTCAGCTTTTTGGCGTGCGGTGTTGGCCTCGCCGCTGTTGAGGATTTTCAGCACTTGAACGGAGTTTTCACGGACTTGGTTGACTGCGTCGGCAGGAGAGGCAAATGCCATGCTGATGCTCAATACGCCGATGCTCAATGCGCTGATGAAGGAAGTTTTTTTCATGGGAGTGTCCTGAATATTGGGTTGATATGTGTTTATTGTTTGTTTTGACCGGCAGATTCACTATCTGCGTTTTTTTCGGCAAAGCTGGTCATGAATTTGCCGATAAGGTTTTCCAAAACCATGGCGGAGCTGGTGACGGTAATGGTATCGCCTGCCGCCAAAGAATCAGTATCGCCGCCTTGTTGCAGGCCGATGTATTGTTCGCCCAACAGGCCTGAAGTCAGGATTTGTGCGGAAACGTCGCTGCTGAACTGATATTGGCTGTCCAGATTGAGGGCGACTTTTGCCTGATAAGATTTAGGGTCGAGCTGAATAGAGGCAACGCGGCCCACCAGTACGCCTGCGGATTTGACCGGGGCGTTGGTTTTCAAGCCGCCGATGTCGCTGAAATCGGCATAGACGGTGTAGGTTTGAGAGGATTTGCCGAACGATTGTCCGCCGGCGGCGCGGAAGGCGAGAAAGCCGATAGCGGCCGCGCCCAGTAAGACAAACAGTCCTACCCAAAATTCCAAAGCATTTTTTTTCATGTGCTATTGTCCTTGTTTCATTCTTTTCTAAGTGTCGTTTCAGACGGCCTTTAGTCGGTAAACATCCATGCGGTCAACATGAAGTCGACAGCGAGGATGGTCAGGGCGGAAGACACTACGGTGCGTGTACTGGCACGCAAAATACCTTCGGAAGTCGGTACGCAGTGGAAGCCCTGATGTACGGCGATCAGCGTAACGGCTACGCCGAAAGCGGCGGATTTGATTAAGCCGTTGAGTACGTCGTAATGGAAGGTAATGTTGTTTTGCATTTGCGACCAGAAAATACCGCCGTCCAAACCCAGCCATTCGACGCCGACCAAATACGCGCCGTAAATGCCGGCAACGTTGAAAATCGAAGCCAGCAAGGGCATGGAAAACACGCCCGCCCAAAAGCGCGGCGCAACCACGCGTGCCACAGGGTCGACTGCCATCACGTTCATTGCTTCAAGCTGCTCGGTGGTTTTCATCAAGCCGATTTCGCTGGTCATGGCACCGCCCGCACTGCTGGCAAACAGGATGGCTGCCAATACGGGACCCAATTCGCGCAACAGGGAAGCGGCAACCATATAGCCCAAAATATCGGCGGATTTGAATTTTGCCAGCTGCGTATAGCCTTGTAAGCCCAATACCATGCCGACAAACAGGCCGGACACGGCAACAATCAGGACAGACAACACGCCTGCAAAGTAAATCTGGCGGATGCTCAGGCGCGGACGGGCGAATGCCGTGCCTGATTTGGCCAGGATATGCAGGAAAAACAGCGTAATGCTGCCCAGCGATTGGATGAAGCCGAGGGTTTTTGCCCCGACGGAACGGATAAAATTCATAGGTTTCAGTTGATTGGTTAAATGGTTTTCAGACGGCCTTGTTTAAGTTTCAGGCCGTCTGAACATCAGCCCAGCAAGTCTTGTTTTAAAGTCGTTTGCGCCGGATAGCGGTAGGCGACAGGACCGTCTGCCAAGCCGCCGACAAACTGGCGCACCCAAGGCGAGTCGAGTTCGCGCATTTCTTCGGGCGAGCCGGAGAACATGATTTCGCCGTGTGCCAGGAAAATGACTTGATCGACGATTTCCAGCGATTTTTCAATATCATGCGTTACCATCACGCTGGTTGAGCGCAGGGCTTTGTTGGCACGGCTGATGAGGTGGGCGATAACGCCCAACGAAATCGGGTCGAGGCCGGTGAAAGGCTCGTCATACAACATGATTTCAGGGTCGAGCGCAATCGTACGCGCGAGGGCGACACGGCGTGACATACCGCCGGAAAGCTCGGAAGGCATCAGGTTTTCAACACCGCGCAAACCGACTGCATTCAGTTTCAGCAATACTAAATCGCGGATGACCGCTTCGGGCAAATCCGTCAGCTCGCGCATGGGGAAGGCGATGTTGTCGAAGACGGACAAGTCGGTGAACAATGCGCCGTGTTGGAACAAAACGCCCATGCGGCGGCGGTGTTCGTATAGCTCCTGCGCCGAAAATGCGGCCAAATCTCGCCCTTCAATCAGCACTTTGCCCGATTGCGGGTGAATTTGACCCGTAATCAGGCGCATCAGCGTGGTTTTACCGCTGCCCGAACCACCCATTACGGCGGCGAAATTGCCTTGTGGAATGCTGAAGTTGATGTTGTTTAGAATAGGACGGTCACCATATGCGAAGGCAACGTCTTTCATTTCGATGAAGGGTGTGGAACTCATGCAGGAGAGGGGGTATCAAAAAATGTATTTTAATTACGTGTATTGTAAAGGGTATTGGATATTCGGGCAATTTTCAGACGGCCTGCGCGTAGGAATAACGGGTAAAAACGTGTGAAAGAATGCAGAAGCATTGGTGGTACGGTCGTTTTGTCGCGTGTTGTGTCAAACATACAGACAGATGTGTAGGTATATAAAGAGGCGGGAAAACATGCCCGCCTTGTTTTTAATATTTCTGCAAACCTTCCACCTTGATTTCTTTGGTATTGGCATTGATGAAGGCTTGAGTCGCTTTCATCGTGGCTTGGATGCGCGGATCGTTCCAACGCACGATTTGGTTGTTTTCATCGCGCTTGTCTGACCAGATAATCACGCCGTCGGTGTATTTTTTGCTGATTTCGAGCATTTGGCGCCAGCGGACGGGATCAATGAACTGTTTGAAATAAGGGCTGTTGGTGGCCGAATAATATTGCGGCCAGATGTAGCCGATGATTTTTTTGTTGGGAAAGCGTTGATGGATGTCGTCAACGGCGGTTTTCACGTCTTTTTCCCATTGCACCAAATCGGGGGAAGTGATGTAGAACACAGGATTGGCATAGTCGCTGATGGCGGCAGTGGGCGCACGGCGTTTGCTGACTTGCCGCCATTTGGCCAAGATGGCTTCGTTGTCAACGTTGGGGCGGTAGTGGCGGATGCCGTGCAGGTGTTCGGAAGGCATGCCGTAGTTGCTGATGACGGCGCGCGGGTTTTCTTCTCTGAAGATTTGGTACATCCGTTCGAAGTCGGTTCTCAATTCGTCGGGTGTCAGCAGTTGGCCGTCTTTTTCGGCAAACCAGCTTTCGATGTCGGTAGAAATGGTGCGGTAGCCTTCGCGGCGCGATTGCTTGGCCAATTCGCGGATACGCGCTTCATTGAGTACGCCGTGTTTGCGTTTGCCCGTCGGATCGGGTTTGACCAGCTCGCTTTCGTAAACCAAGAACACTTTGGAGAGTTTGTCGGCGGTCAGGTCGGGTTTGCCGACGTAGTCCATGCGGTCGTAGATGATGAAATCTTTGGCATGAGCGGAGAGGGCGGTCAATAAGAGGACGAGGGGCAAAAGGCGGTTGGGCTTCATATTTTTAGGCAGATAAGGGAAAAGGGCCATTGTACGGGAAGCGGTGTTAAAGTGAGTCAAAGGCCGTCTGAAAGGATAAAAGTTCTTTCAGACGGCCTTTTATTTGAATGTAGCAGGAATATTCAGCTTTATGGCTAGTGTCACGGATTTATTGCGCCGCAGTTTTTTCCAGCAATAGGAAAGTCTCGGCTTTGTTACGCGGTCTTGCGCCTTGCCACAAGGTTTGCCAGCCCGAAGGTGCGCCGACATTGGCGGCTTGGCGGATGAGGCGGTAGCGGCAGGACGGGTTGTCGGTCGTGGTTTTAATATGGCTGTATTGTGTCCACGCGATGCGTGTGCGCTGGTCTTGGCCGTCGATGCTGATACATTCGAGGCCGTCTGAAAGTTTCTGTTTCAATTCGGAAGAAAGCGCGGCTTCCATTTGGTGAACCACCGGCGCATGGCTTTTGGCGGCGTTGAGCCACGGTAAAAACAGGGTCATCAGCAAGGCCCAAGCCAAGGTAACGCCGGCCGCCCAGTTGGTCACGGCTTGGCGGCCGCGGATGTTTTTACGCGTAATCGCCCAGAGCCACAACGGGGTAAACAGCAGGGCGACGGTCATCGGAATCGGATCGATGTCGGGGATGTAATATGGGCTGAAATAGGCGGCGCGTTCGGCCAGTTTGGCAGGCCAGCCGTAGTTCATGGCGAAGAAGCCCAGCCACAGGAAGGCGGCAATCAGACCGAATGCCATGATGCCGAACCAGTTGATAAATGCCGCTGCACCGCGACGCAGGCCGTCCAGTTGTGCCGCACCGAGCAGGGCGAGCGGTGGCAACAGCCAAACGAGGTTGTCTTGCAGGCGTTGCGGGTTGATGGCGAGCAGGGCTGTCATGATAACCAGCCACGACAGGCTCAGAATGCCCCAGTTTTTATTGTGGATACGTGTGCGGCTGAGCGTCCATGCTGCCAGTGGCCAAGCAGGCAGGGTAAACCACAGCAGGTTTTTCAGATAATAGGGCAGGCTGAAGGCCGTCTGAATCTGATGGAAACCGCCGAATACGCCTAAGGAATAATGGTTGAACCAAATATCAAACCATTCGGGATTGGTTTTGGATAAAACCAGCGGATACAGAATCAGCAGGGGCAGGGAAACGACGATGGCACCAATCAGGGTCAGCAAATAGCGTTTGCTTTGCCAAGTGGAATGGAACGACAGGGCAAGTGCCAAAAACATCATGGCCGCGGTCAGCAGGTAGCCTGAGGAGAGGGAGAGTAAAACCCAGCCGCCGCACAACAGTAAAATGGCGATAATGACGCGGCAGCGTGCCAGTGAAAAGCCGCACAGAATCAATCCAAACGCGGCAAAGGCGGCCGACATGGGATTGAGGAAGTGGGCGATGGGCAGCAAACCGATGCTGCCGATAAGGATTAAGACAACGCTGCGGCCGTGGTGTCTGCCGAGAAAGTTGAAGCCGGCAAAACCGCAGGCGGTCAGTCCGATGGCGGTAAATACCACGCCGGCAAAACGTGCGGCATCATAGGCATCGGCCGCCCAAGGCGAAAACAGGGTTTGGAATGCGGTTGCCGCCCACAAAAAAGCAGGGGAGATGGTGAAATCGGGTTGGCCGAAGATTTGTGCAATCAGCAGGCTGCCGCCGTTTTTCATGGACTCGGAGGCGGTAAAGAGGGAGGGTTCGGCAGGGTTCCACAAGTCATGCGAAAACACGCCCGGCCACAGCCAGGCAAAGGCCATCAGCAGCAGAAGCCATGGTTTTTCATGGGTTTTTTGGGGGCGGCGCGGATCGGGCGGTGTGTAAGTCAGCATGGAAGGTCAAAAAACGGTTGGTTTGAATAGCAATGGTACAGGGTTTGACGGGTTTGCGCGATATGCCGGACCGGGGAGCTTTGTAAAATAATGCTTACGGCTCGTTTTTATCGGGTGTTTGGTTGGAATGATATGGCATTCGGTTGACGACAAAAAGCTCAGGCCGTCTGAAAGAAATGTTTCAGACGGCCTGAATGCAAAAAAGACTGCACGAAGCAGTCTTTTTGACAAAGCGGCAATTAGCGTTTGAACAGGTTGCCGAATTTGTTGTTGAATTTGTCCACACGACCGGTAGTGTCGACGATTTTTTGAGTACCGGTGTAGAAAGGGTGGCACAGAGAGCAAACCTCAACGTTGAAGCTGTCTTTTTCCATTGCGGATTTGGTCACGAATTTGTTGCCGCAAGAGCAGGTAACGTTGATTTCGTGGTAGTTCGGGTGAATACCTTGTTTCATTTGATTTCCTTTCGATTAAGCGGGCACAGGGGTTTTGCCTGTACTTCAGTTAAGTGTGGGATTTTCGCTATTTTTGGCTGTTTCGTCAAGAGGATATTTTGTATGCAGGGCAGTTTCGCAACAGGCGAGAACAGTTTAGAATAGAGTTTCAAACTAAATATTGTGTAATTGGGCTGTAGTCCAACTGAAAAGAGGATGTAAAACCTCTTCTAGATGTGAAACTTTAAGAAAAATAATAGTCTGATTAATATTTACGCTTTTACGAACAGGAGACGGAATCCATGCAAAAAAGGATATTGACGCGTATTTTGCGTGTCTGGGGAGGAATGTTGCCTCCGTCTTATTGCAAACCCTTCGGCCGGATTGCGCAAAAATTCCGCGCCGCTTTGGCTGCGTGCATTTCCCCAAACATCGGCAAAAACGTCAATATTGAAAAAGGCGGATATGTTTTTCCAGATACGGTAATCGGCGACAATTCGGGTATCGGCGTAAATTGCGAAATCTGTCGCGGTTTGACCCTCGGCAAGAACGTGATAATGGGGCCGGAATGCCTGTTTTATTCGACCAACCACAAATTCAACCCTGAAACCCGTCGCTTTGAAGGTTATACAGATATCAGCCCGATTGTGATTGAAGATGATGTCTGGATTGGTCGGCGTGCGATTATTATGGGCGGCGTTACCATCGGCAAGGGTGCGGTAATCGGTGCAGGGTCGGTGGTTACCAAAGATGTGCCGCCTTATTGCGTGGCTGCGGGCAATCCTGCGACTGTTCGGAAAAAACTGCTGGATGAGCAAGAGCTTGCAGCCGAATAGCGTGAACAAAATAGCAAAATAAAAGGCCGTCTGAAATTCAGACGGCCTTTTTTAATATTGATTAAGCGGCAATTTTTTCGCATTCTTTAATGCAAGCCAAGCAAGATTCGTAGCAGGCTTTGCATTCAGCGTGGTGGCCGGCGTGTTCTTTGCAGGCGGCAGCACATTGTTTGCAGGCTTCGATGCACACTTTTGCCAAAGACGGGGTCAGGCGTGAATTTTGGGCAGCGAGGTTTTGCAATGTGCCGCACAGTGCCAACATTTGGTTAGCGCCGGCTGCGCAGTCTTTCATGGAAGTATCGCCTTCGCTCAACAGGGCGATGCAGTGCGCCAAACAGATTTGGCCGGCTTCAACGCAATGTGCGGCCGCTTTGCGCGCAGCTTCGTAGGCGCGCGGTGCAGAATGCGCGTGACCAGCATGACCGGCGTGGTGTGCATGGCCTGCATGGTCGTGAGCACGGGCGAAAGAAGCGGCGGCGGTGAGGGAAACAGCAGCAGCGCTGCCGATAAATTGACGACGGTTCATAAGATAGAGTCCTTTTTGCTTTGTGAAATAATATTACGAATGATTAAGTCTATTCGATAACAAGAGGTTAACATATTCTTTGTTTGTAAACAATAAAGGCTGCCTGAATTTTTAGGCAGCCTTTCTTTTAGATTTACGCGTTAGATTGATAGAGTTTTCTTTTCCTGAATCAGCAGCTTCAACAAAGTTGCCGCGCTGTCTAAGACCGTATCAATATATCCAAACATAAAAGGTTTTACTAATAAAAAGAAAAGGCCGTCTGAAAAATATTCAGACGGCCTTTATTCAAACTAAAGCCTACATCAGATGATTTCTAAAATGAAGTACTGACGCAGTTTTTCGTACACATGGCTTTGTACGTTGATACAACCATTGGTTATGATGCGGTCGGCCACATGAGGGGAGACGATGCGTTCCATGCGTCTTTCTTGTGGCTTGAGCGTCCATACCCTATGTAACGCAAACAGAAAGTCATTTTCTTCTTTGAAGCCGATAACTTCGCCACCGTAACCCGGTTTGCTGGTCATCATCGGCGTCATATTGAATTTGCCTTTCGGCGTGGTCTTGCCAATCAGTACCGGATGGCACTGACCGTCATCGGCAAAGCAAAGCTCCGCCTTAGCTGTATTGACCACAACTTTTTTGCGTTGGATATAGTCACTGACAGCATCGGCAGCGGCCAAAGAATTCAGACCTGCTGCCAAAGCTATACCCAATAGAATCCGTTTCAAATTTGTCCTTATTGACGGATGCGTTCAGGAGCTTCTTTAATGATCTCGCGGATGATCACTTGAGGCTCTTGTTTAGGTGTAGGTGCTGGAGGAGGACATACGGCATCTTTAGGGAATACTGGATTCCAGAAGAAGCTGCGTGCAAATTTGTCTTTGTCGAAGATCACTTTGTATTGGCAAGTAGTGATGCCTTCAACGCCGGAAGTGTTTTCAGGGTCAACACCTACGCCTGGGGTGTAGAAGTGGAACAGGTAGTCCCATTCACGCACGCCCATGCCTTCGTCGTAGTGAGGACGGCCGAGGATTTTGTAGATGTCGTCTTTGGTCAGGCCGGGACGCATTTGATCCAGCTCGTCAAAAGTCGGGAATGTACCGCGGTCTTTGTTGAAGGTCAGGGAGTAAGGTTTAGGGAAGCGTGGCTCGTCTGTAGTGCCTTCAGGAGTGATTTTGCTCTTAGTAGCACAGGCGGCCAGCAGGCCGGTAGCCAGCAGGACGAAGCCCACTTTTGCGATTTTTTTCATTTGATAATCCTTTTATTGATTTTACCGGCCGAACTTTTCAGACGGCCTGTTAGTGCCGGCAGCGAGTTTGCCGGTTTACCCAAATAATGTTGTGCTTCTTAAAGATGTCCCCGACGGTTTGACAAACAGAACATCGGCACATTCCGGCAGGGCATTGCACCTCATCTCCGTTGTATCCGCCTGAATCGGCAGAACCGTTCAGACGGCCTGACTGACATTTATTGTCACTTTGTAACAATTTCACTGCGAGTAAGGCTTGGGGTTTAGAGATGTCCGGTTTTTGATAAATCAGGTTGTATTGCGTAATGCCTTGTTATCTTTGTGCTTTAGTTCTTTTTGGCATTTGCCGGAGATTAGGTACTTAATCTTTCGGGTGTTATTCCTGCAAATTGTATGTCAGTTTTCCTTTATACGCATAATCTGTGTATGCCAGAATGTTGGCTTTATACAATATTCATATTAACGAACCAGAAACGGATTGTACCTTTTCTCATGCCCGATACTGGTCATGCGGCCGTGTCCGGCTATAACTTGCGTGGTTTCGGGCAGGGTTAATAGTTTAGCGCAGATATTGTCTATGAGGTCATCATGATTGCCGCGCGGAAAATCTGTGCGACCAACGGTCTCATAAAATAAAACATCGCCTGCGACTAAAAGACCGTTTTCGGCGTTATAGAAAACGACTTGGCCGGGAGTGTGGCCGGGAATGTGGAGGACTTGGAAGCTATGGTTGCCGACCTTAAGCGTTTCTCCTTCTTCCAGCCAGCGTGTCGGCGTGAATGACGGAGAAACAGGGAAGCCGTATTGCGCCGTCGTTTGCGGAAGGGCTTGGAGCAGGAATTCGTCGTCTTTGTGCGGGCCGAGAACGGGTACGTCGCAGGTTTTCAAAAGTTCAACCACGCCGCCTGCGTGGTCAAGATGGCCGTGGGTCAGCCAAATGGCGGTCAGCTTGAGGCCTTTGTTTTGGACTTGTTGCAATAAATAGGGTACATCGCCGCCGACATCGGTCAAAACGGCTTCTTTGGTTTCATCGTCCCAAATCAGCGTGCAGTTTTGACGGAAGGGGGTAACGGCGTTGATTTCAAATTGGAGTGCCATGGGTGTTCCTAGGAAAGGCTTGTTTAATGTTGTTTACGTTTCAGACGGCCTTTTGCACATGGGTGCATACTCTTTCGGCTACAATCGCAGCTTTTACGCAACAGAGGCCGTCTGAAAATGGAAAATACCTATTTTAACCTATGGCAGACCATACGCAACGAAGCCGTCCGCGCCGACATCACCGCCTATTACGAACGCGACCCGGCCTGCGACCAATACTGCCTGCCGCTTTTGTATTTCAAAGGCTACCATGCCATTCAGGCGCACCGCATCAACCACTGTCTGTGGAAGGAAGGGCGCAAAACGCTGGCCTATTTCCTGCAAAACCGCGCTTCCAAAGTGTTCGGCGTCGATATCCATCCGGCCGCCCGTTTCGGGCAGGGGATTATGATTGACCACGGCACCGGCGTCGTTATCGGCGAAACCGCCGTTTTAGGCAACGACATTTCCATCCTTCACGGCGTAACTCTCGGCGGTTCGGGCAAAGAGGGCGGCGACCGCCACCCGAAAATCGGCGACGGCGTGATGATAGGTGCGAACGCCTCCGTGTTGGGCAACATCCGCGTGAACGAATGCGCGAAAATCGGCGCGGGCAGCGTGGTGGTGGCGGAAGTGCCCGCCTACAGCACCGTCGTCGGCGTGCCCGCCCGCGTGGTCGGCAACAAATCGTATGCCAAACCGGCGGAGGAAATGAATCAGAATTTTTATGAGGAAATGAATCAGGATTTCTATATCTGAACCTGTCCGTTCGGTAAGCGGTAAAACCTTAAGGCCGTCTGAAAACAAAACATCCCTGTTTTTCAGACGGCCTCCCTGCCGCCCTTAACTTTTTAAAAGTTTTATCTGATTTCTTAAAATTTTGAAAACACACAAAAAATCGCATACCAAACTGCTATAATAGCGCCATTTGTGTAGCACCAACCAAGCTGCGGCGGACACCCGCCGCTTTTTATAACCTGAATTTTATAACCTGAATTTTATAACCTAAAAAGGGAAAACATGACTATGCAAAAACCATCTCCCGTACACCGCCTTTTAACCCTCGCCGCGCTGCTGGCCGCGCTGCCCGCCACCGCCGCGCCTAATAAGATTACCGAAATCGAAGATAATGGTTCGTATGCAACCGCCATCAACGGAAACGGTTCGATAGTAGTAGGAGGACTCGGCACACAAGCCGCCGTCTGGTCGGGCACTAACTGGGCGAAAAAAACCATCCTCGGCACACTGAAAACTGATGATGAATTGCTCGCTGGGGCATACCTTCAACCAAGTGCATCGGGTGTAAGCGGTGACGGCTCGGTGGTAGTCGGACATACTATCGACGACAACAGAAAAATTCACGCCATCGTCTGGTATGGTAACAATTGGGAGAAAAAAATCGATCTCGGCACGCACAGAAATGACAATTCAGGCGATTCTGGAGCAAATGCAGTCAGCAGAGACGGGAAAATAATAACCGGATATGCAGCTGGCAAAAACTCTTCTGCTCGCGCCACCGTCTGGTCGGGCAGCAACTGGGCCACTAAAACCGACCTCGGCACACTGGAAACCGGCAATTCCGGCATTTCGTACGGTCACGCCATCAGCAGCAACGGTTCGGTAGTGGTTGGAACCTCGACGGACGACTCTGACAGATTCCGGGCCGTTACTTGGTCAGGCAAAGACTGGAGCACCATAACCGACCTCGGTACGCTCAGAACCGAAAATTACGGCAGATCGTACGGATACGGCATCAGTGGCGACGGCTCGGTGGTGGTCGGAAAGTCAGACCGCTACATATACGAAGAACGGGCCGTCGCCTGGTATGGCAGCGGCTGGACGGAGAAAACCGACCTCGGCACGCTGAAAAAAGACAACTCCGGTTCTTCCGCAGCATACGCTGCCAACGGCGACGGTTCTGTTCTGGGCGGATATGCATTCAATGACGACGACGAAAGACGTGCCGTCGTCTGGTCAGGCAGTAACTGGGCGGACAAAA
Organism: Neisseria sp. HMSC056A03; assembly: GCF_001815685.1. Taxonomy (NCBI): domain Bacteria; kingdom Pseudomonadati; phylum Pseudomonadota; class Betaproteobacteria; order Neisseriales; family Neisseriaceae; genus Neisseria; species Neisseria sp. HMSC056A03. The sequence goes on along the minus strand of NZ_KV821589.1, from coordinate 1,466 downwards.
CCGACCTCGGCACACTGACAACCGATAATTCAGGTGATTCACGAGTATCTGCTATCAGCGCCGACGGCAATTTTGCGGTCGGAGAGGCAGAAAACGACAACGGCAACACCCGCGCCGTCGTCTGGAACCTGCGCAGCTTCAACATCCGCGCGGCAGATACCGCCAACACCCGCGCCTCCCTGTCGCTGCTGTCTGCCGACACCGCCGCCATGCTCGCGCAGCGCGCCCGCGCGGCTGAAAACCTGCTGGGCGGCTGCCGCGCCGACGGCGGCAAATTCTGCTACAGCGCCGGATACCGCCGCGACATAGGACACGGCGCAAGCTCGCGCGGCGCAGACTTCGCCTTTGGCTACGGCTTCACCGACAACTTCGATGCCGCCGTCTCCCTGGCGGTTCCCGCCCGTGCCGAAGAAAACGGCAGTCACCGCCTGAAATCCGGCGTCGGCATCGGCCTGTCCGCACGCCTCCATAACGGCGCGGGTTGGTATGCCGTACCCGCCGCCGCCTTCGAAACGGACAAAACCCGCATCCGCCGCCCCCATCTGGACGGCACGGAAAGCCCCGAGAACACCGTCCGCACCAAAGGCCGCGCATACAGCCTGACGGCCGGCCGCGACTACGGCACGTCCGGAGAAAAAACCTTAGGCTGGTACGCCGCGCTGCGCCGCACCGAAGCCGAACGCCCGTCTTATAGCGAAGATGCAGGCCTGTCCTTTCCGTTTGCCTACGGCGCGGCCAAGCTGAAGGAAACCTCATTGGCGGCAGGCATAAAAGGCCGCCTGCCCCTGACCGGCAAACTGGCATGGTACGGCAATGCGGAAGTTGCACAGCGCGTGGGCGGAGGCAAAGCCCGCTTCACCGCCGAGGTTCCTTTCTTCGGCAAATATGAAACGGAGCGTGAAACCTCGCGTACCCGTCCGTCCGTACAGACCGGCGTAGACTACGCCTTCAGCCCCTCCGCCGTGCTGTCGCTGGGCGGCTATGTCGGCCGCAACGCCTTCTCCGGCACCGACAAAGGCATATTCCTGAAGCTGAACGGTAAGTTCTAACCGTTGTAAGGCAATAAAAAAGGCTGTCTGAAACCCGAAAACGGGTTGAACTGCACCCCAAAAGTTGGACATCCCCCCTCCAACTCACAAGGTGCAGTTTTTTTATGAGCAAATATACATTACACTTCAAATACCAAGCCGTACTCCACTACCTGCACATACGCAGCCAACAGCGTACTGCAGACCACTACGGCATCTCACGAACCCACCTGCGACGATGGATACGCGCCTATCAAGAAGGCGGCATCGGCGCACTCGAACATCCCCAATCCAAAACCATGACCGACCACCGCAAAAACCCCTTCATCGCCGATAAACCCGACCACGAAAAAACACAGGCAGAGCTTATCGAAGAGTTGCGCTATATGCGCGCAAAGGTTGCCTACCTATAGGGAATTGCTTGCGGAGCATTCCATG
>NZ_KV821588.1:30437-93826 GCF_001815685.1 Neisseria sp. HMSC056A03 | reverse complement strand
AAGAATTCTTCGTTAACTTCATTCCATTTATAGCCTTGACTTTCGAGATCTCCTTTGACGGCTTCATATGCCTCATAGGCCAGCAATGCGCCACCTACATAAAGATTGGCGCGTGAAGCTACAAGTTTTGCGCCTTGTCTTACTAAAGCAAATGACCCACTTAAAACAGTTTTCCTTGATACAGATGCTTCAACAGTTGCACTTACAGTCTGTTTTGACAAATAACCTTCATATCTAGCCTTCATTGCCTCGGTTTGAAATTTCCTATACGAATTATCAGATACAGATCGCGCCCACGGTTTTTTATCCCAATGTTCAGTATGTTGTTTAGAATAAGTAATATTCTTTGATTTATTCACATTAATTTCGCCAGCAGTAACAAAGCCAGAAGTAAATAAAACTAATAACGGAATGATAAATTTATTCATTTTTAACTTTTATTTTCTCTATTTTCTTATTCTCTATGGATTCATTTAAATCGGACATAAACTTAACCATATCAGGATCTTTAGGACTTGGTTTTTTTGGAGTTGTATCCATTAAATAAAAGTCATCATTATCAGAAAATTTAATATTAGATTTAGATTTTTTTTGAATAAAACTTAATAAATTTATAACTAGATACAATACTAAAATTGAATATCTAATTTCATTGTGAATAAAAATAATATTTAAAAAATGAAATGTATAGAGAATAAAAATAACAAGATTAAAAATTCTAATAAACATAATGCTAACTTTCGTAATGGTTGCTGAAAGTTAGATTATACCCTTTTTGAATATCAAAAAAATATCAGCAATGCCAAACAGACAGCTCCGAATCCGTATAAAAACCAAAAATCAATCATCTCCACCCCCTTGATTCTCCGAAACCGATTCAATCAGCCGTTTTATCATCCTAATACCGAATACAAGCACCAATAAGACGATGAACGGCGCGCCGACCAATACGCCAAATTGTATTTGTTCGGCTATATCGCATTGCGGAAAACTCAAATTGATTTTCTGCTCGTTTAAATACCAGTCTTTGCCGTTTTTGTAAGGGCGGACGACTTTGCCATCCGCCGTTACAGTAGGTAAGACTTGAGACAACACATAATCATGCGCTTCTTCGTTCGATAAAAAGCATTGCAATCCAACGCGATATCCCATGTCCTACCCTTTCAGTTATTTGGCCGTTTTAACCATGCTAAAGGCCATGCGGAAGCCTTGCATCAACACAATAACCGACAAAACAGCAGCACCAATTGCAGACACCATCACGGCAAATTTTGCAATTTCTGCGGCAGCAGTAGTACCAATACCGGACAGATCGACGCCTTCGGCAGCAGCCAAAGCGGAAGTGGTTGTCAGGGCTGTTGCAGCAATAACTTTATTGCCATATTTTTTTGCTACGTTAACGAGTTTCATAGCGTTTTCCTTTCAATAAGGGTTAATAAAAAAGTTATGCAGGTGTTTTGAGACTTACCGCAAGTCTTTTAACCGTACAGGAACCAAACCGATACAGATAAAACCAAGAGAAAAAAAACTAAACCGACCAAACTTAATTTAAACGAGAGGGGCACTTTCTGTTTCATTTTTCAGTCTTTCAAAAATCCGAATACGACAAATTCATATTGATTACCGATTTCTTCCAAGCCTGCATTAATCGCTTCTTCGAAGTCATAAAAATAATCGGCATTGGTGATTAATTTTGTATGTCCGATATCGCCCGTTTCAGGGGATAGATACAGAAAGTCCCCTGTTGATACGGACTGAACAACATAGACTTTCTGCATTCAATCAGCCTTTCTTAACGGGTTGAAAACCGATGACTTTCAGTTTTTGGGTTTTGCCCGTAGTAACGATTTCTACGTGGAGGTTTGCTTCGATCGGGAATTGGGCGTTTCGGAACTGATCGAAATTGGCAGAACCGCCGAAATCGTATTCAGTGGTAGAGCTGCCCAATGCGTTGCCTTGAGAGCTGTCTAAGGGCGTGGCGACAATCAGTCGGCAATAGTCAAAGTTCTTGCCTTCGATTTGTCCATTGAATTTTTTAACGCCAACGATGTGGCCTTGAAGTTGGATGTTCATTTTTTGGTTTCCTTATGTGATTAAACGTCTTTGCGGGCAGACGCTTTAAGCCCATGAAATCGGTAGTCTTGCGAATTTGTCGTAAATGAAGTTGTTGTAGCTTTCTTCATTGGTGACGTATTTTTGCTGTTCAAGCTGTTTTTCCAAACGCTCGTAATATTCGTACATTTCGTAAGGATCTTTGTACGATTTGAAAGCGGCTTGCTCATGAATGAATTTAGCTTTCAAAAAGGCGCAGTCGTATGCTTCGGGAGCTAAAGACTTGGGCAACTTGTGATGATCAGGCTCAATCAATTCAAACAGTTTTTCTTTGTCCAATTCGGGAAAAATGAATTTCAGACCGTTGGCCGCACGTCCGAACTGTTTCTTAACCCATTCAAGATAACGGTCGGCCGAAATTACTTTGTCTTCTTTAATTGCATGTATTCGCGTTGCCTTTTGGGCGAAGCGTTCGCAAATCGGATATGCACCGCCGAAATATTCGCCCGGGTTCTGCAAAACTTCAAAAGGGATAACGATGTCTTTTGCTTTAAATTCAATTTCAAAGCGAGTCCATTTACTTGTTTTATCGCCCAACTGCTTGCCTTTCTCATAAACTCGGACATATTTGGATGATTCACGGGAGCCGATACCGTAGGTCTTGCCTTTTGTCATTTTGGCTTCGTCGTCCTCTTCCCAGTCGGAGCCCAAACATTCGCCTTTAGGTTTTACGTGATGGCAGGTAAACAGACCTTTATTGCGGTCTTCACGGGCTTGGTTCGGGCTGTATTCGCCGTTGAAAAAGTCTTTGGCTACGTCAACGCGTGTTATTTTTGGGCGGATTGCATTGGTCAGGAATGAGAAAAGTCGGGATTCCCAGCCTTGTTTTGCGACGCCGCAACCGGTGCCGGTAAGCTCGAAAAGAATAGTATTTTGTTGGCCACCAAAATGAACGCGACCATACAGGGCATCTTCTGAACCCATCAACCAGCAACGCTCATAAAAACGACCGCCTGATCCTTTGGATTCTTTGTAGATACCGAAACCGAAAACTTCTTCGGCGAGCATGGATGCGGCGCGGATAAAATCTTCGTCTTCTAACAGACTTACACGGACGCCGTATTTGTCAAAAAAGGTTTTTTCGTGGAATGAAAAGCTTATTTGGTCGATAAAGGCAGAATCGGATACACCGCGACGGAGCGGAACACCTAACAGATTGCCTTTGCCGTCCAAGATATAGGTTTCGTAACATTCAAAGGATTCTTGGAATGCTCCGGCGTCTTCGATTTCTGTACCCCCCCTGTTAGACGAGGGGGGAGAATAAGAAGCGACACCGTCCGTTTCGCCGTCCGCTAGCGCGGCCGCCAAACCGTCCGTTGCCGCTTCTCTCTCTAAAATCTCTTTCTTCATGGTGTATCCCTTAAATAAAAACCCTTTGCAAATAATACTTTTACGTTTGTAAAGGTAATATTTACAAAGGGCAATATATAAGGCCGTCTGAAATTTCAGACGGCCTTTTTAAATCAACCAAGTTATATCACGAAATCCAACAGATAAAAATCTTCTTTGCCTACGCCGCATTCAGGGCATTTCCAGTCGTCGGGGATGTCTTCGAACTTGGTACCTGCCGGCAGGCCGTGTTCGGGGTCGCCGACATCTTCATCGTAAATCCAGCCGCAAGGGCCGCACATATATTGAGCCATTTTGTGTTCCTTCTATTTTAAAAGGCCGTCTGAAACCGTGTTTTCAGACGGCCTTTCGTGTGTTTTATTATCGATATTTTGAATTTATCGCGCTGCTTCCAAAGCGGCGATTTCTTTACGCAGGTGTTTGATGGCCGGTGTTACGATGGCGACGAACATGGCCTCGCGGACGCGGCGTTGCGCCGGACTGCGCATCAGATAACCTTTCGCGCCTGCATGCAATGCGGCAGATTGAGTGGCGTTCAGAGCCAACACAGCAGCGGCTTCACGCAGTTTTAAGGTTGCCAGCGTGTCAGGTTTGTTGTTCCACGCATCATCTGCAAGGCGTTCAGTTTCCGCCCATGCGCCGTCCAACGCGGCTTTCAAATCATCGTAGCTGTGGTCGAGGTAAGCGTTCACTTCCGCATTCACCACGTTGGCCATACGGATAATGCCGAGCGCACCGTCAATCACACCGGCGCCGATACCTATTTGCAGCAAGATGAAACCGGCTTTAATGGTCGGAATATAAGACTGGAATTGCTCAGGCGCAGCAATCACATCTTCATCGGGAATAAACACGTCTTTAAAATTCAGGCTGTAAGTGCGCGTGCCTTCCAAACCGCAAAACTCAGGGCAATCTTGCAGGGTCACGCCTTCCCATTGGCCGCCGGTGATAAACATCACATAGCTGTCGCCGACTTGGGCGGTATTCGCCCAAATATGGTCTTCGCCGATATTGGATACCCAAGGCAAAGCACCGTTGACTTTGTAACCGCCCTCGACGCGCTCGGCTTGCAGGTTGTGTTTTTCAATGCCGGCAAGGTGTTTGACGGTATTGGACATGCCCGTACCGGCCAAAACTTTACCCTGCAGAATATCGGCAAAGTATTTGTCTTTAACCGCTTGGTTGGGCGATTGGTGCAGATACCATGCGCAGGCCGCCTGACACCATGCACTGAACGAAGTCGCGCCGCATTCTTTACCGATTTCGCGCAATACGGCGATTTGTGTTGCCAAACCCAAACCGTTACCACCTTCTTCAACCGTACCGGTCGCGGCAAAACCACCGATTTTACCCAATTCCAGCATAAATTCTTTCGGATACAGGCCTTTGCGGTCGATGTCGTCCACCAATGGTTTCAGCTTGCTTTTAACGAGTGCGGCAACATTGTTCAATAAAGCTTCGCGTGTCATGATTTTTTCCTCTGAATAAGGTTTGAAGCGTAGATGGTTCTACTCATGAATTATTCTTGGCAACAAGGATATTCCTTGCTTTTTGCTAAAAGGCCGTCTGAATTTTCAGACGGCCTTTGATGAGATTAGGCAAATGCCTGCAATTCAGGGTTGATTTCAGTTTTGGCAAGGTTGTTGACGTAGTTGCACAAGGTTGCCAAAGCAACGCCCATGACGACTTCAACGGCTTGCTGTTGGTTGTAGCCGGCATCGAAGAAAGCTTTCAGCTCGTCGTCGGATACTGCGCCTTTTTTCGCCATAACGGCTTGGGTGAATGTCGCCAAAGCACCCAGTTTGGCATCGTCAAACTCGCCTGCAGCCAATGCGCGTGCGGCTTTGATGGATTGTTCGGACAGCAGTTTTTTCAGGGTAGCCAGTTTGGTGTGGCCGGCAACGCAGAAACCGCATTCGTTGGTACGGGCGGCAATGATTTGGACAACTTCAACTTCGCCGTCAGTCAGGCTGTTGGCCGCATTCAGCTTGCCAACTTCTTGATAAAACGCCAAAGCTTCAGGCGCATTGGCCAAAACGCCGATCAGGTTAGGAATAAAGCCGTTGTTTTTCAATACGGCTTCAATGCGTGGTTTAGCAGCTTCAGGAGCGGTTTCGACTGTGTGTATGGTTAAACGTGACATCTTTATGACCTTTTTTGTAATAAAACGAAGTGGGCATGATAAGCTATCCGCCTCCATCAGAAAAAGACTTATTGGTTATTTACCGCGAACCAAAAGTTATAAGGCCGTCTGAACGGATTCAGACGGCCTTATCAAATGATTCAACTCATTATTTCATAAAGTTTTTCAGCAGCATAGAAGCGATGTCGTCCAAGCCGAAGCCATCCGCATCTTGAGCCGTGCCGTTAGGCGTCGCTTTATCAACCAAGTCTGGCAATACTTTTGCCAACAAATCGCCTGCTTGACCGGCATCCACGCCGAATTTTTGCGCGATTTGGTTTACCGTATCGCTGCCCAAAGCATTTTGCAGGTCGCTACCGGACACAGGCAGGTTGCTGGATTGGTTGGAAACCCAGCTGCTCAGGGTATCGCCCAAACCGCCTTGTTGCAGTTGGTTGATCAGGTTGCCCACGCCGCCTTGTTGTTTCACCAAATCCATCGCCATATCGGTCAGAGAACCTTGTGCGCCGTTTTCGCTGTTGCCACCCAACATTTGAGTAGCCGCATTCAAAAGATTCTCCATGAGTGCCATGACTTTTTCCTTGTATTTGTGTCTAAAAAAGAAAATGGAGTGTAGCAAAATTTGCACTGAAAAAAATCAGGCTTAACCAAACTAAACTTCTTTTATCCCAAAGCCGTAATAAAACCAAGGCCGTCTGAAATCAAGTTTCAGACGGCCTTTATAATGAATAATGCTATTCTTCGCGGCCATTGAAATACTCGGCCGCCCCACCTTCAAAAAACCCTTGCAAAATCGCCTGCGCCGCTACTTGGTCAAGTACGGATTTTTGTTTTCGGCCAAATACTTGGGCTTCAGCAAGCAAGCTTTCCGCGTATAGGGAAGACATCCTTTCGTCCACCCAATAAACCGGCAAGTTAAAACGTCCCTGCAAACGGCGGCCAAACTTGCGGCTCAAACGGGTCAGCTCATGCTCCGTCCCGTCGGTATGCGTCGGCAGGCCGACCACAAAATACTTGGGTTGCCATTCTTTGACCAGCTTGGCAATGGCCTCGAATTTTTCATCATTGCTGTTGCCGGTTACCGTCGCCAGCGGATGGGTCATGCCCAACTCGGCATCCCCCTGCGCTACGCCGATACGCGCCTCGCCGAAGTCAAAGGCCAAAACTGTACCTTTTGGTGCATCAGGCATGGCCGACTCCTGAAATCAAAGCATTCGGATTAACGCCCAATTTTTCAAAAGCAGCGGCATAACGGAGTTCGTAAGGCACATCAAACAGAATATGCTCGTCCGCAGGGACGGTCAGCCAAACATTTTCTGCCAGCTCGCGTTCCAACTGCCCTTTACCCCATTTTGAATAACCAATGCTGATCAAAGCCTTATCAACCGCACCTTCTTTAGACAGGTTTTCAATCACATCGCGCGAAGAAGTCAGCGCGACGTTATCGGTTACCACCATGCTGTTTTGCCAGCGGCCGATCGGCGTATGCACGACATAGCCGCGCTCAATCTGAACCGGCCCGCCCATCATCACGTTTTCATGTTGCAGGCGCAACGGGATATTGCGATCTGCGGCGGCGAAAATCATGTCCATGGTAATCGGCGAAGGCTTGTTGATGATGATGCCCAGCGCACCTTCTTCATCGTGTTCGCACACATAAATAACCGTATCCGTAAAAAACGGATCGTCCATATGAGGTATGGCAATCAGGAAATGGTTGGCTAAATTCATATTCTTTTAATCTATAAGCTGATTTTATTATTTTTGTCCGTCGGCAACCGGCGCGTCCACCACGCACGCACCGTAAACCGCACCGCCTGCCGGTACCGGCGTATCGGTTTTCGCATGGGCAAAACACGATACCGCGCTCAAAGAGTTTTTCGGTGAGCCTTGAACGATTTTATCGCTGTACACCAAATAAGCGAAAGATTTACGTTTCGGGTCGTAATAGCGGATAATCTGCTGGCTCTTAAATGCTATGCTGGCGCTGCGTTTGAACACTTGCCGCGGTTTCAAAACCGCAGACTCGTTATAACGGATGACTTCCGCACTTTGTACACATGAAACCGATGCGTCGCTGGCATCTTCTTCCAGATTGACCGTTTCTTTCAAACCGCCTTTTTTCGCGTACGAAATATAACAGGCAACCCCCTGCACATCAGGATCGTCAAAACCTTCCACTTCAATACGGTCGTTTTTACCCAGCATATGAAACACCGTACTGGCGCGTCCGATTTTATCGGTATTGTCACCGCAAGCCGCCAAAACCATGGCGCCCAACACTACTAATAAATATTTTTTCATAATATCCTGTCGATGCAGACTGTCAGTTTCCAGGCAGACTTAAATCCCATCCGCCTACTCTATCGTTACTATATAAGACCGTTCGTCCATATTGCAACCCGATATTATTTTCAGACGGCCTGACAGACAGTATAATCCGTCCTATTGTTCCTACTTTGATAGCAAGATCGAACCATGCGTTACAAACCCCTCATTCTCGCCCTGTTGCTCAGTTTCTCCCTGCCAACCTATGCTGCCAAAGACGCGCCGAAAGAAAAAGCGGCCACCGTCAAAAAGGCTGCGCCCGTGAAAAAAGAGAAAGAAGCCGCCAAGGCAGATGTCAAAAAAGAAACCTCAAAAAAACAAGCGGTAAAAGAAAAAGAGGAAGACAAAAAAGCGGTTAAAGCCAAAGCCTCCAAAGAGAAGGAAACCGCCGACAAAAACGAACGCGCTTCAGCCAAAAACAAAACGGCTAAAACCGCCGAAGTAGCTGCCGACAATAAAAAGGCCAGCCGCAAAACCGAAGAGCCTAAAGAAACGGCAAAAGACAAAAAAGCCGCAGCCGCAAAATCCGGCAATGCCAAAGAACAAGACAAGAAACCTGTTGAAGATAAAAAAGACAGCAAAGCCAAAGAACCCGTAAAAAAAGCAGACACGAAGGAAACCAAAGCTAAAGAGCCTGCTAAAAAAGCGGCCGAGGATAAAAAAGACGGCAAAAAAACCAAAGAGCCCGTAAAAAAAGCAGCCGAAGACAAAAAGGCCGACGCTAAAGAAGCCAAAGAGCCTGCTAAAAAAGCTGTTGAAGACAAAAAAGACGCTAAAAAAGACACAAAAGCCAAAGAGCAAAACAAAAAAACCGAGCCTAAAGTTGAGCCTAAAGCTGCTTCTTCAGCTGACAACGATTTCAAAGCAGCCGTAACTGCCGCCGCCAACGATATGGAAACCAAAAAATCCTTTGCCAAACGCAACGAGGGTTTCATTATCCATGTCAATGCCACGCTCAAACAACTGCAACAAACACGCAACAACCTCTCCGGCATCAACCGCAAACAACGCGACGCATGGGAAAAATTCCAAAAGCTCAATGCCGATGCCAACCAGTTGAAAGCCGAAGTTTCCAACACGCGCGCCCAAATTTCGCGCTTTGTGTCCGGCAACTATAAAAACAGCCAGCCCAACGCGGTCGCCCTCTTCCTGAAAAACGCCGATGCCGGTCAAAAGACCCGCTTCCTGCGTTACACGCGTTATATCAACAACGCCAACGACCAAGTCATGAGAGACTTGGAAAAACAACAGAAAGAGCTGGCAGCGCAAGAGCAAAAAATCAACAATGAATTGGCTTACCTGAAAAAACTGCAAGCCAATATCCAAGCTTCTTTGCGTCAACAAGGTGTAACCAATACCGCCGAACAAGCTGAAAGCCGCCGTCAAAACGCGCAAATGGCCAAAGAAGCGCAAAAGAAAATCAACCACAGAGAAAACGAGCAACGCCTCAACAATCTCTTGAAAGATTTGGAAAAACGCAAAGCCGAGCAACGCAAAGCCGAGGCTGAAGCGCGTAAAAAAGCCGCCGAAGCCCGCTTGGCCGCTGCCGAAAAAGCCCGCAAAGAGCAGGCTGCCGCCCAACAAAAAGCCGAAGCCGAACGCGCCGCCATGTCCACGCTGACTGACGAAGACATGAAACTGCAAGCCCCGAACACCCAAGGCTTTACCGTCAGCAACGCCAACAGCTTCAGCCGTATGCAAGGCCGTCTGAAAAAACCGGTCAACGGCACACTGGCAGGCCTGTTCGGTCAAGACCGTGGCGATGGTGAAGTTTGGAAAGGCGTGTTCTACAATACCGTTCCTGCTCCGGTCAGCAGCATTGCTTCCGGTACAGTCACTTTTGCCGGCGAACTTGAAGGCTACGGCAAAGTAGTCGTCCTCGACCACGGCGACGGCTATGTCAGCATTTACTCCGGCCTGAACGAAATCGACACCGCCCAAAACTACGCCGTCAATGCCGGCAGCAAGATTGGCACCAGCGGCACTTTGCCGTCGGGCGAAACCGGCCTTTACCTTGAAGTCCGCTACAACGGACAAGTCATGAATCCGCTTTCCTGGATTAACTGATGTTTCAGACGGCCTGAGTGGGCTTTCCCCTTCAGGCCGCCTGAATTTTCATCATAAACTACAATAAAACACGATTTTCACGCCTGTTCAGCACATTAAACAACAAACTTTTACCTTAAACTTATTGTTCCAAGCGTTTAAATCACATAAAGTCAACGGGTTCAGAGAAAACAAAAACCACTTTGCTTACCGTACACAAAAAGAAAGTCAAACGAATGTCAACAAAATCCACTTTGAAAAAAGTTGCAATCTACACTCTCGGCGCATTTAGCGGCATCGCCCTCAGTCTGAGTGTACAAAGTTTTGCCGCCGAAAAAGACAAAAAAGACAACGAGGCCCTGCCTGTGCAAACCATCCGCACCATGGCAGAAGTGTACGGCCAAATCAAAGCCAATTATTACCAAGACAAACCCGACGCCGAGCTCTTTGAAGGCGCAATGAAAGGCATGGTGTCCGATCTCGATCCGCATTCCGAGTATATGGACAAAAAAGGCTATGCCGAAATGAAAGAATCCACCAGCGGCGAATTCGGCGGCTTGGGCATGGAAATCGGACAAGAAGACGGCTTCGTCAAAGTTGTTGCCCCGATTGAAGACACTCCGGCAGAACGCGCCGGTGTGAAAAGTGGCGACTTCATCGTCAAAATCGACAATACCTCTACACGCGGCCTGACCGTCAGCGAAGCCGTCAAAAAAATGCGCGGCAAACCGGGTACCAAAATCACCCTGACCCTTTCACGCAAAAATGCCGACAAACCCATCGTCGTCAACCTGACCCGCGCCATCATCAAAGTCAAAAGCGTGCGCCATCACCTGCTTGAAAAAGACTACGGCTACATCCGCGTCTCCCAATTCCAAGAGCGCACCGTTGCCGCGCTCAACGAAGCCGCACAGGCCCTTGTCAAAGAAAACAAAGGCCCGCTCAAAGGCATCATCCTCGACTTACGCGATGACCCGGGCGGCCTGCTCAACGGTGCAGTCGGCGTATCCGCAGCCTTCCTGCAACCTGACGTAACCGTTGTCAGCACCAAAGGCCGCAACAAAAAAGAAGGCATGGTTCTCAAAGCAACTGCCGAAGACTACATCACCACCAGCGGCAAAGACCCGTTGGCCGGATTGCCTGCCGAGCTGAAAACCATTCCAATGACCGTCCTGATTAACGCAGGCTCGGCCTCTGCTTCCGAAATCGTTGCCGGCGCATTGCAAGACCACAAGCGCGCCGTCGTCGTCGGCACACAAAGTTTCGGCAAAGGCTCAGTGCAAACCCTGATTCCGCTTTCCGGCGGCAGCGCAGTCAAACTGACCACTGCCCTTTACTACACGCCAAACGACCGCTCGATTCAAGCGCAAGGCATTGTTCCTGACGTTGAAGTCAAAGACAAAGACCGCGCTTTTGAAAGCCGCGAAGCCGATTTGGTCGGCCATATCGGCAATCCGTTGGGCGGCCAAGACGTCAACAGCAGTACTGAAACGCCTGCCAACGCCGAAACCAAAGCCGATAAAGATAAGTCCAAAAAAGATAAAGACGAAGACATCTCCAGCCGCCGCATTCCAAATCCGGCCAAAGACGATCAGCTCCGTAAAGCCTTGGACTTGGTGAAAAATCCAGCCGAATGGCAAAAATCTTTGGGCTTGGCAGCGAAAAAACCTGCACCGAAAAAAGATGCAGATAAAGACAGCAAAAAATAAACCTGTTATTTCTCAATAAAAAAGGTCGTCTGAAAACGATATGATTGTTTTCAGACGACCTTTTCACACATCAAATATTCCACAGGGAAAACATCATGGCAAAAGCCCCCAAAACCATCTACCAATGTACCGAATGCGGCGGCACTTCCCCGAAATGGCAAGGCAAATGCCCGCATTGCGGCGAGTGGAACACGCTTCAGGAAAGCCTTGCCGCGCCCGAACCGAAAAACGCCCGCTTCCAATCTTGGGCGGCGGATACCTCGACCGTCCAATCCCTCTCCGCCGTTACCGCTACCGAAGTGCCGCGCAATCCGACCGGCATGGGCGAACTCGACCGCGTATTGGGCGGTGGCCTGGTTGATGGCGCGGTCATCCTGCTCGGCGGCGACCCCGGCATTGGCAAATCCACGCTGCTGTTGCAAACCATCGCCAAAATGGCGCAAAGCCGCAAAGTGCTGTACGTTTCCGGCGAAGAATCCGCCCAACAAGTCGCCCTGCGCGCGCAACGTTTGGAACTGCCGACCGAAGGCGTGAACCTGCTTGCCGAAATCCGCATGGAAGCGATTCAGACGGCCTTGAAACAGCATCAGCCCGAAGTCGTCGTCATCGACTCCATCCAAACCATGTATTCCGACCAAATCACCTCCGCCCCAGGTTCCGTGTCGCAGGTACGCGAATGCGCCGCCCAACTGACGCGCATGGCGAAACAAATGGGCATCGCCATGATACTGGTCGGACACGTTACCAAAGATGGCGCGATTGCCGGCCCGCGCGTACTGGAACACATGGTCGATACCGTGCTGTATTTCGAGGGCGACCAACATTCCAACTACCGCATGATACGCGCCATCAAAAACCGCTTCGGCGCGGCAAACGAATTGGGCGTATTCGCCATGACTGAAAACGGTTTGAAGGGCGTGTCCAACCCGTCCGCCATCTTCCTTGCCAGCTACCGCGACGACACGCCCGGTTCGTGCGTTTTGGTCACGCAGGAAGGCAGCCGCCCGCTTCTGGTCGAAATTCAGGCATTGGTCGATGACGCACACGGCTTTACCCCCAAACGCCTCACCGTCGGCCTCGAACAAAACCGCCTCGCCATGCTGCTCGCCGTCCTCAACCGACACGGCGGCATCGCCTGTTTCGACCAAGACGTGTTCCTCAACGCCGTCGGCGGCGTCAAAATCGGCGAGCCCGCCGCCGACCTCGCCGTCATCCTCGCCATGCTCTCCAGCTTCCGTAACCGCCCGCTGCCCGAAAAAATGGTCGCATTCGGCGAAATCGGCTTGAGCGGCGAAGTCCGCCCCGTCGCGCGCGGACAAGAGCGGCTCAAAGAAGCGGAAAAACTCGGCTTCAAACGTGCCATCGTCCCCAAAGCCAATATGCCGCGCAATGCCAAAGAGTTTCCAAACCTGAAAATCTACGGCGTCAGCAGTTTGCAGGAGGCGATTGACGTTTGTCGTGACGGGGATTAAACCGTTTCTATAATCCGCCTCAAAAAACAATCATCTAAAAGGCCGTCTGAAAGTTTTCAGACGGCCTCTCTTTAAATTTAAATAATTTTGTTATATTATAACGAACGCTTTATTCTATCTTTTCTACACATCGAAAATCGGAGAGAAATCTTGAAAAAAACTGCTTTGCTTATCGCATCCGCCTTCCTGTTCAGCACTGCCGCACACGCCCACCGCGTTTGGGTTGAAACCGCCCACACACATGGCGGCGAATACCTTGAAGCCGAATTGGGCTATGGCGAATTCCCGGAGCTTGAGCCCATCGCCAAAGACCGCCTGCACATTTTCAGCAAACCCATGCAACTGGTGACTGAAAAAGGCAAAGAAAACATGATTCAAAAAGGTACATACAATTACCAATACCGCAGCAAATTGCCGGTCAAAGACGGCAGCTACTTGGTAACCGCCGAATACCAACCGACTTTCTGGTCAAAAAACAGCGCGGGCTGGAAGCAGGCAAGCATCAAAGAAATGCCTGATGCAAGCTATTGCGAGCAAACCCGTATGTTCGGTAAAAACATCGTCAATGTCGGTCATGAAAGCGCAGATACCGCCATCATCACCAAGCAAGTCGGCCAACATTTAGAAATCGTACCTTTGGACAACCCTGCCAACGTCCACGTCGGCGAACGCTTCAAAGTCCGCGTCCTCTTCAATGGCGAGCCGCTGCCTAACGCCACCGTTACCGCTACATTTGACGGCTTCGACACCAGCGACCGCAGCAAAACCCATAAAACCGAAGCCCAAGCCTTCTCTGATACCACCGATGACAAAGGCGAAGTCAGCATCATTCCATTACGCCAAGGTTTCTGGAAGGCCAGCGTAGAACACAAAGCCGATTTCCCTGATCAAAGTGTGTGCCAAAAACAGGCAAACTACACCACAATGACCTTCCAAATCGGTCATTCACATCATTGATTTTTCCATAACAAAAGGCCGTCTGAATATTTCAGACGGCCTTTATTCATCCTATTTAAGGACGATGCGGCGCAAACTGCCATTGTCCCAATTCCAAATTCAAATCAAACAGATTCAGACGGCCTATTGCCACACGGACCAAGCGTAAACACGGAAAGCCTGCTTTCGCCGTCATCCTTCGCACTTGACGGTTTTTCCCTTCCAAAATTTTGATTTCCACCCAAAAATCAGGCACAGATTTGCGCACGCGAATCGGCGGCACGCGTGGCCATAAAACATCCGCTTCGCCCTCTTCCAATACCCTGACCTCGGCCGGACGGGTGACAAAATCACCTAAATCTACGCCACGGCGCATCAAATCCAATTTGGCTTCATCAGGAGAACCCTCAACCTGTGCCCAATAAGTTTTAACCTGCTTAAATTTCGGGTCGGCAATCTGCGCCTGCAAACGGCCATTATTGGTCAGCAACAGCAAACCCTCGCTGTCCGTATCCAAACGTCCGGCCGGATAAAATCCCGGTTTCTCGACAAAATCCTTAAGGCACTGATGTTTTTCATGCGCAGAAAACTGGCAAATCACGCCATAAGGCTTGTTTAGAATAATCAAATCGTTCATTTCACACTTTCAGACGGCCTTGGATTTCAAGAAATTCCGGATAATAAAAAAGACACCGTATAAACGGTGTCTTTCATATTTGGCGGAGTAAGAGGGATTCGAACCCTCGATGCAGGTTGACCCCACATGCTTCCTTAGCAGGGAAGTGCCTTCAGCCTCTCAGCCATTACTCCTAAGGAAGACCGCAATATACGCTTTCTCCCTTCCTTCGTCAAGCATTACCGCCTCAAACTTTCTTAACGCCATGAAATCATTTAAATAAAAATATAATATTTTTTTGCATAACCCTATTTTTATACTTCTTTCATATATGTTAAAATGATTCTGCTTTCTGTAAACTTTTTCTACGCCCATTATTACAAAGGAGTTCGTATGTTACGTTTTTCTGCTTTGGTTGCCGTATCCGCCCTGATGCTTGCCGCCTGCTCACAATCCGGCAATTCCCAACCATCTACTTCCTCCTCTCAAACTTCTACTCAAAAAACAACTGCAGCCGGTTCTGCCTGCCGCAGCATGGGTGAAGGCCATAAAGTCAATGGCAAAGGTCAAAACGATATCTATATGTGTAAAGTCGATGTGGCTTTGAACTCTGCCGAAGCCAAATCCGCTTTGGATCCTAGCATCCGCGTTCACTACGGCAGTACGTCCGGCGCGACTTTGACTTCCCGTCAAATCTCCAACTCAGTCGGCAAAACCCCTGATGAAACTTGCCAACGCGCATTCTTAAGCGCGGTTAAACGCTTCCAAAGCACTGCACTTCGTAAAAAAGCCAAATCCGTTCATCTGGTTAGCTACTTTGACAAAGTAACCAAAGGCGGTAACGAGTACGAATGCCACATCGCTACATTCAACAGCCGTGTGGTTTTGAAAGGCAGCTTCCACTAAGCAATGTCAAAAATGCCGGACTTCAATATGAAGTTTGGCATTTTTCTATTTTATGGATACGACACCCCTTCAATGCCTGTTGGCCGATCCGTCTTTTGCCGCCTGCTACGACCATGCGTCTCTAAACGCAGCCGACTCACAACGTTTGGCTACCACGCCTCAACTGGCGCAGCGTCAAGACTGGCAAGTCAGCCGCGCATTAAAACAGCAAACCGATTTAGCGACTGTATCGCTGAGCCACAGCAAAGGCTTTGCCGCTTTATTATGTGCGCCTCAGCCCTTAACAGCCGGTGTCGATATCGAATTTATCCGCCCGCGTGATTTCAAAGCGCTATCGGCTTTGGTCTGCACACAGGAAGAACAAGACTATTTGGAAACGGCAAACTGGCCGTCTGAAACGTTTTACCGATTGTGGTGTTTCAAAGAAGCCTTGATTAAAGCGGCGAATTTGGATTTTCCGTCAGACATGAAATCGGTCGGCTATGTTTTCGATTCAGGGCAACCCGTCGGTTTACGCGCTGGAAAGCAAACCGATTGGTACGGCACAAGCGCGATTTTGGCGGATACGATGGCACTTGCCTGCGTTTGGAAGGGAAAAGCCGTCGCTCTGCAATGGCAGTTTTTCGGTTCGCTCAAGCCCAATGATTTAACCGACCGGCAAACTATCTAACAACTGACAAAATAATAATAATCTGATTTAATTTACTGCACTTTTCCTTATTTCACACACCAACAGCAGCATTTGCAAAAGGCCGTCTGAACGATGAATCTTCGCCTCCTAAACCGCCTCTATACTGCCCTTATCCTGTTTCTTACCCTGTTTTTGGTTTATGCCTTTGCTTCACAAGCGCGTATCCAAACCGATTTGACCGCGTTGTTGCCAAGCGAGCAGCAACCCGATGCCTTACTGACGGCCGCGGATAAAGCCGCAGAAGCGCAGCTTAATTCGCAAGTTATTTTGCTTGCAGGCAGTACCGATGCCGAAACCGCTTTTCAGACGGCCTCACAAATTGCCGACGCATGGCGCAAGAGCGGCGTATTTGAACAAGTCGACAGCAGCATGACGCCGAATTTGGACAAAGTGCGGGCGGATATGCAAAAACTGAGCTTGGCGGTTTTGCCTCAAGACGAAATACGCCAGCTGTTTGAGCAGCCGCAAGCCTATTTTCAAGCGCGTGCAGAAGCCGCGGCCAATCCGTTTGCCGCCCCCTCCCCTTTGTCTTTAGAACAAGACTGGCTGGGCTTCGGACGCTTTGTTGCCGACAAAGCCAATCCGCAAAGCCGCTTGCAGTGGGACATGGACAACGGCATGCTGTTTGCCGAAGACAAAGGCAAAACTTGGGTGTTCTTGCGCGGACGGCTCGCCGGCGGCGATCAATTTTCCGGCAACGATGCCCTCTTGCCGCTGATGACGCAAAGCCGTCAAATCGCTTCGGAAAACGGCGCAGAAACCTTAAGCGCAGGTGGCGCATTGTTCGCCGCCGTATCCAAAGCAGCCGCAGAAAAAGAAAGTCGGCTGATGAGCATGGTCGGGCTTGGGCTGACCTTTGCGCTGCTGTTGTGGGTCTTCCGCAGCGGCCGCGTATTTTTGCTGTCCTTGCCGCTGGCGGCCGGTATGTTGACCGGATTGGCGGTTGCGCTATTAACCTTCGGCGAAGTGCATATCCTGACCATCGTCATCGGCACCAGCCTGGTGGGTATGTTGGTGGATTTCCCGTTGCACTGGCTTGCTCCGTCGGTATTCGGGCCGTCTGAAAAGACCGTTTGGCAGGCTGAATCGGCAATGAAACATGTCTTGCCGAGTTTTGCCGTCAGCCTGACGATTACCGTCTTGGGCTACGCGCTGCTGTGGTTCACTCCTTTGCCTGTATTACGCCAAACTGCGGTATTTTCAGGCTTCGCTTTATTTGGCGCGTTTGGTGCCACCGTTTTATGGCTGCCGCCGCTGTTTCGCCGCTACCGAGCCAAAACCGTGCCTTTTACTGCATTAACCGAAAAGCTCTATTCCTTGTCCGGCCGTCTGAAAAACCGCCTGCACAAACGCGGCTGGTTAATCGTAGGCGGATTTTTGCTGACAGTCGGACTGTGGCGCAGCGACTGGCGTGATGACATCCGTCAATGGGTCAATATGCCGACCGAGATGTTGACCGAAGTACAACAAATCGGCCAGTTGAGCGGCACGGATTTTGGCGGCAAATATTTGGTGGCCGAAGCACAAAGCGAAGATGCCCTATTGAAGAAAACCGCCGAACTCGGCCGCGCCCTGCAGCCCTTAATCGCGCAAGGAAAACTTTCCGGCATCCAATCGCCCGACCAATTCATCCTGCCGACAACGGAACAGCAAAAACTGCAAAACCGCCTGCGCGAATTGACCAAATTGCCTGATAGTTGGAAACCGCTTACCGAAATCGGTATTCCGCGCAAAACCGTGCGCGATGCCCTGCTGCAAGCTGCTGATACGCAACCATTGTCGCTTTCAGACGGCCTAAATACCGATTTGGCAGAAGCTTGGCGTTCCTTGTATTTGGGCGAAGTGGAACCAGGCCGTTTTGCTGCCGTCGTGCGTTTGAACGGCATGACCGATGAAGCTGCCGTACGCGCCGTAGCTCAACACGTCTCCGGCGTACACTGGGCAGACAAGCGCGCCCACTTAAACGAACTTTTCCACCACACGCGCAATCAGGCCGCATGGTTGAAACTGGCTTCCTATGCGTTGGCATGGTTGCTCTTGTGGAAAATGTTCGGTTTCAAACGCGGCAGCAAAATACTTGCCGTGCCGCTGGCCGCGGCCATCTGCACCGTTGCCGTACTCGGTTTGGCAGGCATTCCCGTCAGCCTGTTTGCCATGTTCGGCCTGCTTTTAGTGTCCGCCATCGGCGTGGACTATGCCGTCTATGCCGCCACCGCACACCACAGCGCGCCGGCAAAATTAGGCGGCATGCTGCTTGCCGCCGCGACGACAGCCATTTCCTTTGCCCTGCTCGCCATCAGCAGCACACCCGCTGTTGCCGCGTTCGGCATGACGGTTACCATCGGCGTGGCATTCAATATTTGGCTGGCAGGCACATTGTTGAAAAATTAGACAAAAGATGAAGACGATTGAAATTGAAGCGATATTTTGTTTCAACTTCTATCGCCAAATTGCAAAAGGCCGTCTGAAAAATTTCAGGCGATGGATTAAACATTTTTTTATCATTAAAATCAAAGGCATTTTCAAATGTCTGTAGAATTTGACGTTGCCGTTATCGGCGCTGGCCCTTCAGGTTCGGTTGCGTCTGCTTTGCTGAACAAACAAGGCTTTAAAGTTTGCGTATTGGAAAAACAACATTTCCCGCGCTTTGTCATCGGCGAAAGCCTGTTGCCGCATTGCATGGAAATGTTGGAAGAAGCCGGTTTTGCCGACGCAGTGCATGCCGAGCCCAGCTTTCAATTTAAAGACGGCGCTGCGTTTTCATGGGGTAGCCGTTACACAGATTTCAACTTTACTGAAAAATTTTCAGACGGCCCCGGCACCATTTATCAAGTGCGCCGCGGCATCTTCGACAAAATCCTGATTGATGAAGCGGCAAAACAAGGCGTCGATGTCCGCTTCGGATATGGTGTAACCGCGTTTGACAACAGCGGCGATGTGGCACGTTTGAGCGTTGCGACCGATACAGGCGAAAACTATGAACTGACCGCCAAATTTGTTTTGGATGCCAGCGGTTACGGCCGCGTCCTGCCCCGCCTTTTGGACTTGGAAAGCCCGTCCGAGCTGTCTCCGCGCCAAGCCCACTTCACGCATATCGACGACAACATCACCAGCCCGAAATTCGACCGCAATAAAATCCTGATCAACACGCATCCTGAACATCGCGATGTCTGGATTTGGCTGATTCCTTTCGGCGACAACCGCTGCTCCATCGGCGTTGTCGGCACGCCCGACAAACTGGCAGGCGAATCAGAAGCCGTGTTGAAAAAATTTGTGTACGAATGCCCGATGCTGGCGGAAATTTTGGATAAAGCCGTTTGGGAAAACGACTTCCCGTTCCGCTCTATCCAAGGCTACTCCGCCAACGTGAAAACCTTATACGGCAAACATTTCGCCCTTTTGGGCAACGCCGCCGAATTCCTCGACCCCGTTTTCTCCTCCGGCGTGACCATTGCCCTGCACTCTGCCAAACTGGCTGCCGATTTACTGGGCAAACAGCTCAAAGGCGAAGCGGCCGATTGGCAAACCGAATTTGCCGACCAACTGATGATCGGCGTGAACGCGTTCCGCACTTATGTAACCGGCTGGTACGATTTCCGCTTCCAAAATGCCATCTACGCGCCCAACCGCAGCCCTGAAATCAGCCGCATGATTTCGTCTATTCTGGCAGGCTACGCTTGGGATACGAACAATCCATTCGTGGAAAAATCCGAGCAACGCTTGTCCACACTTGCCGCATTGGTGGGCGATTTGAAGGTAGAATAAGGACGAATGTCTTTCAGACGGCCTAGACTGAAAACAGAACAGGCCGTCTGAAACTTCATCCACGCCATTAAATATTTTGACCGATAGATAAAACCTTATGCGATTTATCCCTTTGCTTGCTGCACTGCTACTTTCCGCATGCGCAACCTCGCTCCCCCAGCCGCAAACGCTGCCGCCGCTTTCCAAAGAAGGCCAATGGTTCAAACTCGAGCAGACCAATGCGGCGGGGCAAACCGTTCAAACCAATCTCTTGGCAGTCGAACCTCATTCAGACGGCATCCGCTTTGTCCAAACCGATGCACTGGGTGCGCCGGTATCGCGTCAATCAGTCAGCACCAAAGGTTGGAAAAATGACGGTTTTGTGATGCCCAATGCCGCTTCGCGCCGACTATTTGCCGCCCTGTTGCCGCTTTTGGCCGCCGAACACGCCGCCACGCTTTACCCTGAAGCCCGTCAACAAAATGCCACTAATCAAGGCTTCTGCCCTGATGGCAAAGGTGCGGTATTTAGCTATCGCGAGCGTGATTTGTGGTGTGTCGCCCATCATTCCGAACAATTCCTTATCGGCTTCCCCGACCAAACTTTCTGGACGGTCAGCCCGATTGCAGAAGACTAATCCATGAATACTCCTGTTTATCTCAGCCGTCCGGCACTGACCAGCTCATTGGGCAGCGGCTTGCAAATTCATGCCGATGCCTTACTCACGCCGTCTGAAAACACGCCCCTGACTTTTTCAGACCAATGGGTAAAAGGCAAAACGCATGCTTTCGGTGCAATCAAAGAAACCCTGATGCCTCTGCCCGACAACATCCCCGAAGCACATCGCAGCCGCAACAACCAGCTTATCCTGCACACGCTTTCGCAAATAGACGGACTGATTCAGACGGCCATTGCCCGTTACGGCAAAGAAAGGGTTGCTGTCGTTACCGGTACGTCCACCAGTGGCGCAGACGAAAATATCCCTTTGTTCCAACACGTTGTCCAAGGTGGTGAGTGGACGGATGTTCCGTTCAAACAACTGCAACACACCATGGCTTCTCCCTCCGAATTTATCGCCCAAGTTTACGGTTTGGACGGCTTGCGCTATACCGTCTCCACCGCCTGCACTTCCGGCGCACGCGCCCTCATCAGCGCAGCCCGACTGCTTCGTGCCGGATTGTGTGATGCCGTGATTTGCGGCGGCGCAGATACGCTTTCGGCGCTGACGATTAATGGTTTTGCCTCTTTGGAAGTGCTTTCAGACGGCATCGCCAAGCCCTTTTCTGCCAACCGCAACGGCATCAATATCGGCGAAGCGGCCGCATTTTTCGTGATGACGCGCGATGCCGATTTTGACGGCGAAATGCAATTGCTCGGCTATGGTGCAAGCAGCGATGCCTACCATATGTCTTCGCCCCGCCCCGATGGTTTGGGTGCAGCCCAATCCTTTCAGGCCGCTTTGGATAAAGCCGGTTTGAAAGCGGAAGACATCGGCTGGATCAATCTGCACGGCACCGGCACGCAACACAACGACAGCATGGAAAGCCGAGCCGTTGCCGAAGTATTTGGCAGCCACACCCTTTGCACCTCAACCAAGCCGTCCACCGGCCATACCTTGGGAGCAGCCGGTGCGATTGAAGCCGCGTTTGCCTGGTTGATGGCCAACCGCCAATACAATCCCGAAGGCAAACTGCCGCCGCAACAATGGGACAACGTACCCGATTCCGGGCTGCCCAACATCGCTTTGACCAACGAAAACAGCCGCTGGCCGTCTGAAAAACGCATTGCCGCCAGCTCGTCATTTGCCTTCGGCGGCAGCAATGCCGTTTTGATTATCGGATAAGTCCTTAATATTTAGGTCGTCTTTTCAGACGGCCTTTTTCTTTTCCGCAACTTAAAAAACAATAACATCAAAACAACAACCAAATCCGCCGAAATATGCCATAATAGGCTTAGCACGTTTCTTCTCGCAATGTGCCCGAAAAGAAAAACTTAACCTACATAGAGAATAATCCCATGACTAAATCCACCATTATCTATACCTACACCGACGAAGCTCCTGCATTGGCCACTCAATCCCTGCTGCCAATCGTGCAGGCGTTTACCCGCCATGCCGGTATCGAAGTCAAAACCAGCGATATTTCCCTGTCCGGCCGCATTCTGGCGGCGTTCCCCGAACATCTGACCGAAGCTCAGCGCGTACCCAACGCGCTTGCCGAGTTGGGCGAACTGGTGAAACAACCCGACGCCAACGTGATCAAACTGCCGAACATCAGCGCATCCGTACCTCAACTGACTGCCGCGATTAAAGAATTGCAGTCTAAAGGCTTTGCCGTTCCCGACTATCCTGCCGACCCTCAAACCGATGAAGAAAAAGCCGTACGCGAACGCTACGACCGCATCAAAGGCAGCGCGGTAAACCCAGTCCTGCGCGAAGGCAACTCCGACCGTCGCGCCCCTAAAGCAGTAAAAAACTTTGCGAAAAAACATCCGCACAGCATGGGCGCATGGACGAAAGACTCCAAAACCCACGTTGCCACCATGCAAAGCGGCGACTTTTTCCATAACGAACAATCCGTTACCGTACCTGAAGCGACTTCCGTATCCATCGTATTCACCGACAAACAAGGCAACAAAAAAGAGCTGCGCGAGCCTGTTGCTCTGAAAGCCGGCGAAATCATCGACGCGACCGTGATGAGCAAAAAAGCCTTGCTCGCCTTCCTTGCCGAACAAGTAAAAGACGCGAAAGCAAAAGGCGTATTGTTCTCGCTGCACATGAAAGCCACCATGATGAAAGTGTCCGACCCGATTATCTTCGGACACGCCGTCAAAGTGTTCTTTGCGCCTGTATTTGAAAAATTCGGCGACAAACTGGCTGCCGCAGGTGTCAACGTCAACAACGGCTTCGGCAACCTGCTTGCCAATCTGGATAAACTGGATGCGGGCACCCGCGCAGCCGTTGAAGCTGAAATCGCCGCCATTTACGCTACCAACCCTGATTTAGCCATGGTTGATTCCGACAAAGGCATTACCAACCTGCACGTTCCTAGCGATGTCATCGTCGATGCTTCTATGCCTGCGATGATCCGCAATTCCGGCCGTATGTGGGACAAAGACGGCAAAGCGCAAGACACCAAAGCCGTGATTCCCGACAGCAGCTATGCAGGCGTTTATCAGGCAACCATCGACTTCTGCCGCGAACACGGCGCGTTTGACCCGACAACCATGGGTACCGTTCCTAACGTCGGTCTGATGGCGCAGGCAGCCGAAGAATACGGTTCGCACAACAAAACTTTTGAAATCGAAGCCGACGGCCAAGTTCAAGTCATTGATGCAGCAGGTAATGTCCTGATGCAACACGACGTTGAAGCCGGCGATATTTGGCGTATGTGCCAAACCAAAGACGCTCCGGTTAAAGACTGGGTACAACTTGCCGTCAACCGCGCCCGTCTGAGCAATACACCTGCCGTGTTCTGGCTCGACGAAAACCGTCCGCACGATAAAAGCCTGCTCGCCAAAGTCAAAGCCTACCTTGCCGAACTGGATACCAACGGTCTCGACATCCGCGTCCTCGCTCCTGAAGAAGCCGCTAAATTCAGCTTGGGTCGTCTGAAAAACGGCGAAGACACTATTTCCGTAACCGGCAACGTCCTGCGCGATTATCTGACCGACCTGTTCCCGATTTTGGAACTCGGCACCAGCGCGAAAATGCTGTCCATCGTTCCATTGATGAACGGCGGCGGTATGTTTGAAACCGGCGCGGGCGGCTCCGCACCGAAACACGTCCAACAGTTCCTCGAAGAAAACCACTTGCGTTGGGACTCTTTGGGCGAATTCCTCGCGCTTGCCGTATCGTTTGAACATCTGGCGCAAAAAACCGGCAACGCCAAAGCCCAAGTCCTCGCCGACACGCTGGATGCCGCCACCGAAAAACTGCTGTTGAACGACAAATCGCCTAAACGCAAAGCAGGTGAACTCGACAACCGCGGCAGCCATTTCTACCTCACCCTCTATTGGGCGCAAGAATTGGCAGCGCAAGACAAAGATGCCGAACTGAAAGCCGCATTTGCGCCATTGGCAGCAGCTTTGACTGCCGACGAAGCCAAAATCGTTGAAGAACTCTCTGCCGTACAAGGCAAAGCGGTCGACATCGGCGGCTACTACGCAGCCAATCCTGAAAAAGCCGCACAAGCGATGCGTCCAAGCGCAACCTTTAATCAGGCCTTGTCAACCTTATAATTAAAGCAATAAAAGGCCGTCTGAACTTTCAGACGGCCTCAGACCTTATGGAAGCACAATGAAAAAAACCATTCTTTCTCTTACTCTCCTCATCAGCGCTCCGGCTTTGTGGGCATTTTCCCCTGCCGAATTGGCACAAACCCTGCAAAAACCGCAAAACGTACAAGGCAATTTTGTCCAACAACGCCAGCTCAAATCCCTCAGCAAACCCATGACCACCAGCGGCAGCTTTACCCTTGTCCCACAAAAAGGCCTGCTCTGGAAAATGCAAAAACCATTTGAAACCACCCTGCGCGTGCGTTCAGACGGCATCATGCAATGGAACGGCAGCCAATGGGTCAACCCAAACGCCAGCAAGCTCAACGGTCAAAGCCGCCAAATCAAACTCTTCCTCGACCTTTTGGGCGGCAATACCCAAGGCTTGGAAAAACAATTTGATTTGAAATTAAACGGCAACGAAAAAAAATGGACGTTGACCTTAACTCCGAAAACCGCCATTACCCGTCAGATCTTCAACCGTATCGAAATCAACGGCGATACGCTGGTACGAAAAATCGAATTGGACGAAAAGCAAGGCGACAAAACCATCATGCAGTTCAACCAAATCCAAACCGATAAAACCTTGGACAGCTTCAGCCGTACCGCCCTCTAAATTGTCTATTCCTACAAAAGGCCGTCTGAAAATAGATTTCAGACGGCCTTTTATATTACTCGGCAGAAGACTGTTGCCCTTTTCGTTCCGCCTTTCTGGCTTCGCGAATGGCTTTAAGTTCGGCCTCTTTCTGTCTGGCTTTTTTCAGCCAAGTTTCCCATTGGTTTGGCGTTTCCAGCGTAATTCTGCCGATTTTGCCTTCGCGGAAATCGGTCAGGATATTTTCAGCGGCCTTTTGGTAGTTGACCCGTCCGCCGTTTAAAACCGCACCGCGTTTCTTGGCAATCCACTCCAGCCAAGAAGTATCGTCCCAATGGCTGCTTGGATCTTTGTCGGCTTGATAGCGCTCTTGCAACAGGGCCAGATAATGGCGGCGGAGGTAATCCAAAAGCTCAAGCGCCACTTCTTCTTCGTCCAGCGCGTTGCGTCCGACTGCACCGCCGGCCGCAAGGTTGTAGCCGCCTTCTTCAACAATAATTTTCGGCCACAACATACCGGGGGTATCGTAAAGCCAGAAATCGTCGGCAAGGAAAAGGCGCTGTTCGGCTTTGGTAATACCGGGTTCATTACCGGTTTTGGCAGATTTTTTGCCAATCATGCCGTTAATCAAGGTGGATTTGCCGACGTTGGGAATACCGCAAATCAGGACACGCAGCGGCTTCTCGATACCTTGGCGATGCGGAATCATGGCGCGGCAGGCTTGGGTAATTTTGCCATGCGCGCCAGTTTCGGAAGAATCAAGCGCAATCGCGCGGGTATCTTGGCGGCTGTTGTAGTGTTCGAGCCAAACTTTAGTGCGCTCGGGATCGGCAAGGTCTTGCTTGTTTAAGATTTTGAGTTTGGGCTTACCTTTGGACAACTGGGCAAGCAAAGGGTTTTCGCTGGAAGCAGGCATACGCGCGTCCAGCATCTCAATCACCATATCAACGCTTTTAATGCGTTCGGCAATGGCTTTTTTTGCCTTGTTCATGTGGCCGGGAAACCATTGGATAGCCATGTCTTTTTATTCTTTCTATTCGTATCTGAGGCCGTCTGAAAAATCATTGTTTTTCAGACGGCCTCGGTATTTGGATAATCGGTCAATCAGGATTTAGAGGTTACCATGCTCGTAGCTGTAATAACCTGCTTCATCCATACATTGCTCAAACGTTTTGGATGTATCGCCACGTTTGCCTTGTGATTTGCAGGTATTGATTTGGCGGGAAACTTCAGCTTCGCTCGCGCCGGTACGGTGCCAACGGTAAGCAGTGACAGGTTCTGTTGCACAGGCGGTCAAGATAAGCAGGGATAATGCGGTCAGACTGATTTTTTTCATGGTTTCTTCCTTTGAGGCCGTCTGAAACGGCAAGTTAGCGTCCTGCCAAGCTTTGTGCCTGACGGTGGCGGACAAGTAGTTCGTAACGGCCTTTAAGGCGTTCGGCCAGTTTTTCCACAACATAGACGGAGCGGTGCTGACCGCCGGTACAACCGATGGCAATCGTTACATAACTGCGGCTCTCTTGTTGCAGGCGCGGCAGCCAGCGGCTAATAAAATGGTCGATGTCATCAACCATTTCTTGAGCCAACGGCTGCTGGCCCAAATAATCTTGAATAGGCTTGTCCATGCCGGTAAAGGGGCGTAATTCCGGATCGTAATACGGATTGGGCAGGCTGCGCATGTCAAACATAAAGTCGGCATTGTTGGGAACGCCGTATTTGAAACCAAAGGATTCAAGAATGACCAGCAAACCGACACGTTCAATGTTGAGCCACTGTTGCACAGCATAACGCAGCTGCTGCGCGTTCATTTTGGACGTATCGATGCAATATGCGATGTCTCTAAGCGGGAAGAGCCACTCGCGTTCTTTTTGCAGGCTTTCCAACAAAGTCAGGTTTTGACCGGACAAAGGATGTCCGCGACGGGTTTCTGAGAAGCGGCGAACCAACACGCCCTCTTCTGCTTCAACAAAGAGGACTTCGACCTGATGTCCTTCGTCACGCAAATATTGGATTTGCTCTTGAGCTTCTTGGATATTGATACCGGAACGAATATCAACGCTGACACCAAGCTGGGTTTCTTCGCCGCGTTCAATATGGTACAACACCAACGAAGGCAACATTTCCAAAGGCAGATTATCAACGCAATAAAAGCCTGAATCTTCGAGTTGTTTGAGGGCTACGGATTTTCCTGAGCCGGATAGGCCGCTAATCAGGACGATTTTCATGATTTTGTTCGTTTTCTTTGAGTTGTGTTTGATGGCGTTCGAGGAATTCTTTGGTACTGTCTTTACCGCGCAATTGAAGGATGTAATTGCGCACTGCAGCTTCAACCAATACTGCTAAGTTTCGACCGATTGCAACAGGCAGGGTAACGGAACGGACGCTGACGTTGAGGATAGATGCTGTTTCGGTACGGATGCTCAATCGATCGAGTTGTTTCATGTATCCGTCGTCGGCCGGAACCAAATTAATAATCAGCTGGAGGATTTTTTTCGGACGGATGGAGGTTTCGCCAAAAATGTGGCGGATATTGAGTATGCCCAAACCGCGTACTTCGAGGAAATCACGCAGCATAGGCGGACAACGGCCTTCCAGCATTTCCGGGCCGGTACGGAAAAGTTCGACCGCATCATCGGCAATCAGGCTGTGGCCGCGCGAAATCAGCTCCAATGCCAATTCGCTCTTACCCAAGCCGGATTGTCCGGTAATGAGTACGCCCACTTCAAATACATCCAAAAATACGCCGTGCTTGATGGTGGAAGTAGCCAATGTACGTTGCAGATAAATCCGCAAAACGTCCATCAGGTGCGGACTTTCCTGCTTGGAAGTCAGCAAGGGGATACTGTTGGTATGGCAATAATCGCGCAATTTGGGCGAAACCGGCAAGCCGTTGGCGACGATAACCAAAGACATGGGAATATCGAAAAGCTCGCCGAAATCATAGTTGAGTTCGCCCGTTTCCAAGCGGCGCAAATATTCGGCCTCAGCTACGCCGACAACTTGAATTTGGTTGGGATGGATAAAGTTTAAGTGGCCGACCAAGGCCAAGACGGGTTTATCGGCTTCGACACCGATACGGTTGTCCGCGCCGGAATTGCCGGCAGCCCAAGCAAGTTCGAGTTTGTGCTGATTGTCGGAAAACAGGCGGCGGACAGATATGCTGGGCATGAATTACTCTTCGCTCAGGAGTGTACGTACTTCTTCGGCAGAAGTAGCGGCCATCAACGCTTCACGGATGGCTTTTTGAGAGAATCTGCCGGCAAGTTTGGACAAGACTTCCAAATGTTCGCCGGTAGCGTTTTCAGGCACAAGCAGGATGAAAATCAGGGAAACGGGTTTGCCGTCGGGCGCATCAAAGGCAACCGGCTCTTTGGTGCGGATAAAAGCACCGGTGGCTTTTTTCACGCATGCGTGACGGCCGTGAGGAATCGCCACCCCCTGCCCCAAACCGGTCGAACCAAGTTTTTCACGGGCAAACAGGCAGTCGAACACGTTGGTATTCGGTAATTCTGCTTCATTCTCCAGCAGCTGTGCGGCCTCTTCAAACAGACGCTTTTTGCTGCTGACTTCCAAATCCAAAACGATATGGGACAAAGGTAAAATTTCGCCGATCAGGCTCATGTGTATCTCTTTTAAATGTCGCAAAACAATGGGATTGTACCGATTGTCGGTGCAAATCTCAATCCTGAAGGCGTAATTTACACTCGCCCTGCTAACATTTTCCATGTTGTTTTTGATATTTTTTAACGAGCCAAAAATAATCCAACTATTTGTTTATATAGAATTTAAAATAAAAATCCTATCACTAGCCAAACTATACTTCAAATGAAAAGGGGTATGTCCGGCATACCCCTTTTCCTTTTCTTTTCAGACGGCCTCAACCTAGTTTTTTAAAACAGTTTGGGAACCAAAAACAACTAGAAATAATGGCAGACCAATCCGCAAAACCACGCCAAACCGATGCGGTTGTTGGCCAAAAACGTTTCGAAACACAACTGGCGGTCGCGCGTACGGATGGCGGCATACTGCTGATACTGCCAATAAACGGTTACCGGCAATACCAGCCAATAAGGCCAAGTTGCGCCGATTTTGATACCCAATACCGCCATCAATACGGTAAACCAAAAATGGCAAAGCATAGAGGCGGTAATATCGTGATGGCCAAATGTGATTGCCGAAGTTTTAATGCCGATTTTCAAATCGTCTTCTTTGTCCGCCATGGCATAAATCGTGTCGTAAGCCAGCGTCCATAAGGCATTGGCGGTAAACATCAGCCATGCTTCGGGAGGCACTCGGTCTTGTACGGCGGCAAAGGCCATGGGAATGCCGAACGAAAATGCCAGCCCCAAATAAAACTGCGGCAACGGGAAAAAGCGTTTGGTAAAGGGATATGTGACGGCCAAGAACAAGGCCGGAAGGCTCATCAGCCAAGTAAAACGGTTGAGCGGCACCAAGCATAAAGCCGCCATCAGACACAGCATGACGGTCAAAAGCAGTGCTTCGGTTTTGGAAACCAAGCCTTTGGCAAACGGGCGGTTTTTGGTGCGCTCTACTGCGCCGTCAAAATTGCGGTCGGCAAAGTCATTCACGACGCAACCTGCGCTGCGCATTAGAAATGTGCCTACGGTAAAGGCAATAAAAATATCCGCGTCAGGAACGCCTTTAGACGCAATCCACAATGCCCAATAAGTCGGCCACAGCAAAAGCAGTGTGCCAATGGGTTTGTCGACGCGCATCAGCTTGGCGTATATCACCATCCGTCCGACAGCGTAACGCGGTAGAAATTGTAGGAAAAAGCGCCTTATGTTCATTGATGTAATGTGTCGTTGTTTATGTGTCGATTCGGAAGGAAAGGCTTTTTTAGAGCCTTAGTTCTTATTATAATTTATTGCCGTCTGAAATTAAACAGATCTTAACAATTTAATTTATTGTATTATAACAGAATTATGACAAATATCGGTAATTGGTTTTATTTTCAGACGGCCTTAGCGGTATAAATCTATTAATTTCAATAAGAAATATTCTGTTAACTCCAATGTTTCCCCGTTCCAATCGAAATACGAACGGCGCGCGGTAACAGGCCGTCTGAAAGATGGATAGTCGGAATCTTCAAAACGAAGAAACTCAAAATCCGAACGCTTCAACGGCAATGTACCGTCAAACAGGCGCTCACCCAAAGGCTGCGTTCCGCAATCCAATAATTCTGTCCATAGACGGCTATCCGGCCAGCACGCGCTTCTGGCTTGTATCACTGTTTCACCGTCCAGTTTGAGCAAAACATCGCGCACAAAGATTTCATCGCTATTGTCCGTCCCCTTCGTCAAACCCAAATACACAGGCTCGACTGAAAAATCCTTACCAGAAGCGCGTAAAGCGGCGGTTAGCGAAGAAACGGTCAGTAGATGTCCGGCCTTAGACGGCAAAAGACTTGAAGCTTCGGCATACGAACAAAGCGTGCCACGCGGTATATCAAGCTCCATCTGACACCTCTGTCTTGGCCAATTCCTGCCATTTGGCTTTGGGAAACTCATCTTTCAAACGGCCTCTAAGATATTCCAAGGTATCTCCGGCAACGGTTTCATCTTTGCTGTCGTGAATATGGTTGAAAATCAGGCTGTGCAACTGGATGCCGTATTGTTTGAGCGTGGTGAAGCTGAGCAGAGTGTGGTTAATGCTGCCGAGCCGTCCGCTGGTAACGAGGATGACGGGATAACCTTGCTGACGGATATAATCAATGGTCAACAAATCTTCCGTCAGCGGCACCATCAAACCACCCGCGCCTTCGACCAACACGATTTCGTATTGTGCCGCCAATTCTTGCGTGGCGGTACGGATTTTCTCCAAGTCCAAATCCCTGCCGTCCAGTCGGGCAGCAAGGTGGGGCGAAGCCGGATAGCTGAAGATTTCGGGCATGGTCAGCCCTTGTTTGTCGGCTTCCTGCATGGGTATGCCCATAATTTTACGGTGGACGGCGATGTCGTCGGCGATGTCTTGGCAACCGGTTTGCACGGGCTTTTGCGTGATCACGCTTTTGCCCTGCTGCAACAATTGTTTTGCCAACATGCCGGTGGCGATGGTTTTGCCGATGTCCGTGTCTATGCCGCTGACGAAGTAAACGCCTTTCATTTGCTGTGTTCCTTCAAGATTTGCACGGTTTTGTCGGCAAGTTCGGTCAAGAGGCCGTCTGAAATAATGTAGGGCGGCATGAGGTACACCAGCCTGCCGAATGGACGCACCCAAATTCCCTGCGCCACGCAATCCGCTTGAAAACGCGCCATATCCACGCCTTTTTCCAACTCAATCACCCCAATAGCACCCAAAATGCGCACATCTTTCACGCCGCGAATGTCCCATGCGGTTTTCAGACGACCTTTCAGGATGCTTTCAATGCGGCGGATATTTGCCTGCCAATCTTGGGATAAAAGCAGCTTGACCGAAGCGCAGGCAACGGCACACGCCAGCGGGTTCGCCATAAAGGTCGGGCCGTGCATGAACACGCCCGCTTCGCCGCGCGAAATCGTTTCGGTGACTTTTTGCGAAGTGATTGCCGCCGCCAGCGTCATATAACCGCCGCTCAAGCCCTTGCCGATACACATAATATCCGGCACGACGTCTGCGTGTTCGCAGGCAAACATCTTGCCAGTGCGCCCAAATCCGGTGGCGATTTCATCAAAAATCAACACGATATCAAATTCGTCGCACAAATCGCGCAATCCGCGAAGATATTGCAGATGATAAAAATACATGCCGCCCGCGCCTTGCACGACCGGTTCCAAAATAAAGGCGGCGATATCCGCATGATGCGCTTCAAACAAGGCGCGGGCAGGCTGCAAATCCGCCTCGTCCCATTCATCGTCGAAACGGCTTGTCGGGTTATCGACAAAATAACGCTGCGGCAGAGCGCTGCCGAAAATATAATGCATCCCCGTTTCCGGATCGCAGACGGACATCGCGTTCCAAGTATCGCCGTGATACCCGCGCCGCACCGTCGCGATATTCTGCTTCGCGGTCAAACCCCGCGCCTGCTGGTATTGCACCGCCATTTTCAACGCAACTTCTACCGAAACCGAACCCGAATCCGCATAAAAAATACGGTCCAGCCCCTGCGGCAAAATCCCGACCAACAACTTGCCCAGTTCCACCGCCGGCTCGTGCGTCAAACCGCCGAACATCACATGCGACATTTGCTTAATTTGCGCCTCAACCGCCTGATTCAAAATGGGATGATTGTAGCCGTGTATCGCACACCACCAAGACGACATCCCGTCAATCAGCCGCGTGCCGTCCGCCAATTCGATGTGCACACCCTCCGCTCGGCGCACCGGATAAACAGGCAACGGGTCGGTCATGGATGTATAGGGATGGAGCAAATGGGTGCGGTCGAAATCGAGCAGAGAGGAAGGTTCGGACATATTCTTTTTAAAGACAGATTAAAAATTTTTGTTATTATATAGCATCTTTACCTTTTCAGACGGCACGTCTTCCGTACTGCATCAACACCAATCCACCCACTGCCGCCAAACAGCCGGCAACCAAGGAAACATGCAATGCCTCGCCCAAAAACCAAGCGGAACACAAAATACCGAATACCGGCACCAAAGTGATGTACGCTGCCGCGCTACCTGCACCCAAAGTCTTCACGCCTTCAAAATACCACGCATAGCTCAACACCGTTGCCCCGACAGACAGGCCAATCAACGCAAACCAGCCCCTACCGTCCATTTCGGCAAGCATACCAAACGGCAGGCCGTCTGAAATCAACGCGGACGGCAGCAACATCATTGCACCCAGCCAAGCAGTAGCCACGGTAACCGTCAGCGCATCAATCCCCTGCAACACCGCCCTGCCTATCATCGTATAAGTAACCAAGCAGCAAAGGCTGCAAAACACCAGCACTTCGCCCCACCCTATGCCGCCGCCCGACAAAAACGCCGCAATCTCGCCATGTGTGACCGCCCATATCGAGCCTGCCACTGCCAACAACATGCCCGACACAATCTTGCCGTTGAGTTTCTCGCCAAACAGCAAAGCCGCAAAAAACATCGTCAACACAGGATTGAACGTGACCAACACCGTCGCCCTTGAAGCAGGAATCCGCTGCAAACCCAGCATAGACAACACAGTAAAACCAAATACGCCGAATGCCGCTGCCAATGCCAATCCAAGCCATTGTTTGCGCGACAAAACCGCCAAAGTACGCAACCGATACCGTGCAAACAACCAGCCCAAAAGCAAAATTGCCGCCGTCAAAAAGCGCAGCATACCGCCCGTTAAAGGCGGCAGAGCTTGTCCCAGCATCCGCCCCATCGGCCAAGATGCGCCCCAAAACGCCGCCATGCCCAATAGTTTTAGATGGATTGCTAAATGTTTCATGGTGATGGATAACTTGAATAATCGGTTTAGAAAGCGTACAAGCTCGGTTTAAAAGGATAAATTTCCTTAGCCGCCGATACTTGATAGAGTTTGCGCGGATAAAATACTACGCTGAATCATTACGGAAACAAAGGCCGTCTGAAAGACTGAAATCCAGCTTTTTCAGACGGCCTTTACTGCTCAATCAATAAGGCTTACAACTCAATGCCTTTGAGTTTTGCCACGGTATTGATGTCTTTGTCGCCACGGCCGGAGAGGTTAACCAAAATCACTTGGTCTTTGCTCATTTTCGGTGCGTTTTTCACCGCCCAAGCAACGGCATGGCTGGATTCCAGCGCAGGAATAATGCCCTCGAAACGGCAGAGCAAATCAAAGGCTTCGAGTGCTTCGTCGTCTTTGGCAACGGTGTATTCCACGCGGTTGATGTCGTTCAAATGGCTGTGTTCCGGGCCGATGCCTGGGTAGTCCAAGCCTGCGGAAACGGAGTGCGTACCCAAGACTTGACCGTTTTCGTCCTGCATCAAATAGCTG
The DNA here is from genome assembly GCF_001815685.1 of Neisseria sp. HMSC056A03. Classification (NCBI taxonomy): domain Bacteria; kingdom Pseudomonadati; phylum Pseudomonadota; class Betaproteobacteria; order Neisseriales; family Neisseriaceae; genus Neisseria; species Neisseria sp. HMSC056A03. Next base: position 59,999 of record NZ_KV821588.1, on the reverse strand, counting down.
CGGAAACCATGCAATACGCCGATAGGGGCTTTGCTGGTAATCGGTGCGGCGTGGTCAGGCGTATCTACACCCAAACCGCCGGCTTCTACGCCGACCAAACGCACGTTTTCTTCTTCGATATAAGGGTAGAACAAACCGATGGCGTTGGAGCCGCCTCCCACGCAGGCAACGGCAACATCAGGTTGGCGGCCGATGACTTCCAGCATTTGTTCTTTGGCTTCATTGCCGATCACGCATTGGAAATCGCGTACCATTTCCGGATACGGCGCAGGACCGGCGGCAGTGCCGATAATGTAGAACGTATCGTCCACACGTGCCACCCATTCACGCATGGCTTCGTTCATCGCGTCTTTCAGCGTGCGGCTGCCGCTGTCCACGCTGACCACGTTCGCACCCAATAATTTCATGCGGAACACGTTGGGCATTTGACGTTGGATATCGTCCGCACCCATGTACACGTCGCAAGTCATGCCGAAGCGTGCGGCGACGGTAGCAGAAGCCACGCCGTGCTGACCCGCGCCGGTCTCGGCAATCACGCGTTTTTTGCCCATACGGCGGGCGAGCAATGCCTGACCGATGGTGTTGTTGACTTTGTGCGCGCCGGTGTGGTTCAAATCTTCACGCTTCAGCCAGATTTGCGCGCCGCCCAAATGCTCGGACAATTGCGCGGCATGGTAAACAGGGCTGGGACGGCCGACATAGTGTTTCAAATCATGGCGGAACTCTTCCCAAAATGAAGGATCTTCTTTCGCTGCTTTATAGGCTTCTGCCAATTCTTGCAAAGCAGGAATCAGGGTTTCGGAAACGTACAGGCCGCCGTGTTCGCCGAAAAAGCCGTTCTCGTCGGGAGCGTGATAATTTTTCATGGGATTTTTCCTTGTTCGTTTTATGGTTTCAGACGGCCTGATTCAGTACAAGGCCGTCTGAAAGTAAAATTGTCAGCAATTATAGCCGTTTTCCATTCATTTTGTCGGCAACTAATTGAATAATAATATCAGTAGACAAAATAGAAACAACAGCGTACAGCTCGATGTTGCAACTAATGCCGTACCCAACGGCGGCGCAATATATTTTTCTTTGTTTTTGTTTCTCAGGCATAGTTTTAATACCAACATCCCCAGCCACAGCGCCAGCAACCACCAACCCAGAAAGTTAAGCACAAGCAAAGCAATAATCAACTCATTGGTATTTATAGTGCTTATGTTCAAAAATATCCAATTAAGGCCATTAACAGACATAATGACTGCAGATATTTGTATCACATACAAAAGCGTTCCGCCCAACAATACCTTGATGTGCCATTGTTTGGCCTTCAGCCACACTGAGACGACATTAAAAAGCCACCACAAAGCCATAAACGTCATTAAAGAAATGTCATAACGATCCATCGCCCTACTCCTGAAAAACAGTCAATCCAGCCATTTCAAAAAAAGCCCGATACGCCGCTGCTTTTTTCGCCAAACTCAAAGGATAGGCACGCGAAGTCGAAGGCAGGCGCGTCAGAGTCAAATCACGCCCCGCATAGGGGAACGGTACTGTTTCGCCGGTCTTCGGCATTTTCATACCGCCGCCCTGAATCTCCAACAAAACTTCGGTTGCCTTGCCGCCGGTGGTGCAAAGATGGCGGCACTCGGGCATTTGCGCCAATACTGTCGCCAAATCGACGGTTTCTATCACTTTTAAAAACTTATCCGAAGCATTGCCATGTTCGCGTATTGCCTTCAATACGGTCGGACAGGATGCAATCCCTTTCTCACTTAAAAACGCTTTGATTTTATCGGCATCAAACGCTTTTTCGCCCTGCTTTTGAAAATGCGCCGTATCGCCGAAAAACACCAGCCCATACACACGCCACATATCGTTTTGAAAATTCGGATAATGAAACTGCATCGCGTGTTTTTCTTCTTTAGGCGGAAACGTCCCCATCATCATGACCGTTGCCTGCGGCGGCAACAAGGCTGCGAAGGGGTGGGACTCAACGATTGGCTCTTGCATATCTGTATTCCGGTTGTTTTTCATTCAAACAAATTTTCAGACGGCCTTTACTGCCTGAATAAACGCCGCCATTTTCTCCCTGCTCTTAATCCCGCCGGAGATTTCCACGCCGCCGGACACATCCACCGCCGCCGCGCCACTGATTTTTACCGCTTCGGCAACGTTTTCCGCCGTCAATCCGCCGGCAAGTATCCACGGTTTGCCGATATTGCCATGCAACATGGTCCAGTCGAAACTTTGTCCCGTACCGCCGTATTCGGTCGGATGATAAGCATCAAACAGCAAAGCGCGGGCATTCGGAAATTTGGCACAGGCCGTCTGAATATCGGCAGCGGACTGTACGCGCACAGCCTTCAAATACGGGCGGTCAAACCGACGGCAAAAATCATCGTCTTCATCGCCGTGAAACTGAATCACATCTATCGGCACCTGACGCAAAATCTCGCGGATGGTTTGCTCGTTTTCATTCACAAACAAGGCCACCACCGATACAAACGGCGGCAGGTTTTTCACAACCGCCTGCGCCTGCTCAATACTCACTGCCCGTTTACTCTTGGCGTAAAACACCAGCCCGATGGCATCCGCGCTCAATTCGGCAGCGGCCAGCGCGTCTTCAGGTCGGGTAATGCCGCAAATTTTGGTGCGTATGGTGTTCATGGGGATTGCCTTTTTAAACAGATAGGTCGGATATTATATAAGTTTAAGGCCGTCTGAACATGAAATATCAGGTTCAGACGGCCTTAAACTTTAAAATAAACATCAGCCGATAATTACTCATAACTTTGTGATTATTACCCTATTTTTAAACTGCCTATTTTTTCATCAAAATTAATTTATTCTTTATTATCAAATATCAAACCAAACTATCCACAATTGGATTCACACAAAATTTGGATAATGCCCGTTAATAAAAAATATTAAGGCCGTCTGAAAAATCTTTCAGACGGCCTTTGATCCTTTTTACTCAAACGGTTTCTTCTGCCAATAAAACTTATCCTTTTTCAGACGGCCTTGAAATATATCGCCCTGTCCCAAAGCAAACACCAACGCGCCTGACAAATCCGTTCTCAACAAAGTAATGCCGTGCGCACGGACACGATTTTGTACGGCAATGGTCGGATGTTTGTAGGCATTGGCATAGCCGCTGGATGCCACGGCATATTGCGGCGAAACCGTATGCAAAAAGCTGCCTGACGAAGCCGTGCTGCTGCCGTGATGTCCCAATATCAACACTTGGCTATACAGCGCATTGCCGTATTTCTCAATCAAACCGGCCTCGCCCTTCACGCCCAAATCTCCGGTTATCAACAAGGCTTTGCCGTTTGCCACGACACGCAATACGCAGCTTTGGTCGTTATCTTCCTTGCCCGTATTTTCAGACGGCCTGAGCAACTCGAAATCTACGCCGTCCCATCGCCATTTGTCTTCTTGGCAAAACTCTGCATTCGGATAAAACTCAGGTTGTCCGGCAAGCAACTTATCGGTACCGACAGCCGCTATACTTTGAAAACCACCGTCATGGTCAATATCATGGTGCGACAAAATCAGGCTGTCCAAACGGCGCACACCCATAGCGTTCAAACTCGGCACAATACCTGTTTGCGCCACTTGCTCCGTTCCCGTATCAAACAAAAGATTGCGGTTACGCGTTTGCACCAACACCGACAAACCTTGCCCTGCATCCATCACCGTAACCCTTGCCACCCCCTCCTCCAGCTTGGCAGGACGGTAAAACACAAAGCCCAATAAAACCAGACATGCCCAAGGTTTTAAGCCCATTCCTTTAGGCAGCAATAACAGCAAAGCCGCCATCATCGCCAACACCAGCAAAGGCACGGGCGACGCTGCGACGGCAAATTCAGGCGATACCGTAGCCAGCCATACCAAACCGCGTAAAGTATATTCCGCCAAAAATGCCGCTACCAACTGGACAAGTTCAAACGGAAAAACCGACCCCAGCAAAGCCAACGGCGTCAACACCCAAGAAAACCAAGGAATAGCCAGCGCATTGACCAACGGACTGAGCAAAGGTAACGAAGCAAACAAATAGCCTAGCAATACCACCGACAATATAGTTGCCGCCCATTGTCCCCGTACAGCCAAACGCCACCCCGACTCTTTCAGACGGCCTGATGAAGCCCAAATCAAAGCAGCAACCAAACCGAATGACAGCCAAGTTCCCACGGCCAATACAGCCAACGGGTCCAACAACAAAACAACGGCCAAAGCCTGCCACCACGCCATCCAACCCGAGCTGCCACTGCCGCGCCACCATGCCCATGCAAACGCAGCCAACATCAACACACTGCGTTGCGTCGGCACGGAAAAACCTGCCAAAAGCGCATAAAACAAAGCACCGGCAACACCGCCGGCCAATATCCACACACGCGGTTTTGCCGGAATCCACGGCAAAGAACGGAAAATTCGCTTAATCAGCCAGGCAAACAATACCGCCACCATCGTCACATGCAAACCCGAAATACTGACCAAGTGCGTCAGTCCCAAAGGGCGGAATGCCTGCCACAAAGGCGGCCTCAACGCCGATTGCTCGCCAATACTCAAAGCACGCATCAGCCCTATGCCGTCTGAAAACTCAGGATATTTGTCCCCTGTTCTCTGCCAACTCCGGCTTACCGCATCACGCATATCAGCCAAACCGAAACCGCCACCTTTGCGCACGAGTTTCCTGTCGTGCCCCAAAGTACCCATGCCATCAATGCCATTGGCCAAAGCCCATGTTTCACGGTTCAAACCACGCACATTCACTTCACCGATCACCGGCCTTACCCGCGCCGATACAGACCACCTGCTGCCCACCGCCCAATCGCGCCGCTGATAATCCGACAACATCAAATCAAAAGCCTGCCCACGCTCATCCCAAGCCCTTGCCGCAAACTGCACACGCCGACCATCATCACGCGGCATATCCGCCACTTCAACCGTCAAAACTTTAGCCGTCGCCTCCCCCACAGGCCATTGACCAGCCAACACCAGCCCGGTCCGCCACACCCCAAACACCATGCCCACACAGACGGCCAGCACCAACCAAGCTACAGCAAATCTTCGACACAACGCAAGCGCGCCAATGATTACAGACAACCAAGCCCACCATGGAGGCACAAACGGCAACGCAAATGAAAGCACTACACCCACCACCCAAGCAGGCAACACAAACTGCCACGCCATGAACGTTTTCCCTTAAATTATGATTATTAGATATGTAATAATAAATGCTTTTAGTAGATTATGACAAATGTCAACCAGCATTAGCAGATAAAAAGAGCAGTTCAAATTATTTCAAAACCGACAGACGCAAAAAAGCGCAATCTGAAACAGATTGCGCTTTTTTTATAAACTGGCACGCCCACGGGGAATCGAACCCCGGTTACCGCCGTGAAAGGGCGATGTCCTAACCGCTAGACGATGGGCGCGGAGATTTTCTGTGGCGCACCCGGAGCGATTCGAACGCCCGACCCTCTGGTTCGTAGCCAGATACTCTATCCAACTGAGCTACGGGTGCATCAAGAAAGATTTGGATTATAAAGAGAGGGCTATTTACTGTCAAGCGTTTTATTTGGAAAACTTGCAGACAGCGTGTAAAATGCGCATTTGCTATTGAATTTACAGAGAATAAAATGTCAGATTTCGCACGCTGGCCGCTCTTATCCGAAGCATTTTCCCGTTTGGAACGGCCTGTGGTCGTGGTGGATTTGGAGACGACCGGTGGAAATTTCTATCAAGACAGGATAACGGAAGTCGCCCTTGTTCGTTTTGAGCAAGGACGCGCCACACATTACGAGCAATTGGTCAATCCTTGCCGCAGCATTCCTGAATTCGTTGCCAGACTGACCGAAATTCATGATGAAACAGTGAAAAACGCGCCTGTCTTTGCCGATATTGCAGCCGATTTGTTGCCGCTATTGCAAGGTGCAGTGGTTGTTGCCCACAACAGCCGCTTTGACTATACCTTCCTACGCCACGAGTTTGCCCGTATCCATACTGACTTTGCCGCACCCTCCCTCTGTACGGTTCAACTGTCGCGCCGCCTGTATCCTGAGTTTTACAAACACAGTCTCGACAGTATTATCGAACGCACCGGCATTCAGACGGCCAACCGCCACCGCGCTATGACTGATGTTGTCGCATTATGTGATTATCTCGAATTAAGTCTGGCAGAAAAAAATCATCAACAATGGGACGAACACGTCCGTGTATTGATGAATCCGAAAATGTTGCCCATTTGGTTGCCTGATTCGCTTGCCCAACAGCTCTATGCCCTGCCCGACAGTTACGGCGTATTGGTTTGGCTTGACCATTTCGGCAAAGCCCAAGCCATTGAAGCACACGAACGCGCATACAGTGAAACCGCCACCCTGCTGCACAGCAAAAAACTGCCACCGTACATCAAAGCCGCAGCCTCTATCCGTTTTATTCCGGCAGTTGGACAGCTTCATACATTATGGCTCAAAGCCCAGACCATGCAGGAATACCAACTGATGCCGTCTGAAAAGTCCACATCGTTTTCTACCGTCCGCTTTATCGCTGACGAACACGGCAGCCTTCAAGCACGCATCGTCTTGTTAAACAGCGGCACCAGAAATTGGCGCCCTTACGGTTTGTTTGCCCACAAAAAAGCAGCCAAACGTGCTTTGACGCAATGGTCGCAAGAACACAAACTCTGCCCAGATTCTCTCAATATTTTGCCGACCAGCTACGCAAAAGGCGAACCCTGCCCTGTCGAGGCCGTCGGAAAATGTAATGGCAACTGCCGCCAGCCAAACGGTATCAAACATCAAAACCAACGCATTACCGAGCTTGCCGCCCTACTCCCCGTAACCGATTGGGGCAAAGCGCACGAAATTGAAATTACCGAAACCGATCCCCTGACCGGAAACAGCATTACCCTGCTCTGCGCCGGCGGCGCGTTGGCATTGCCTGATGGAAACTGGTATTTCGACAGCAGCCTGCCTCTGGTGATTAAAAACAAATTCAGGCAAGACAAAGAAAATATCCGTTTGATTGCTTAAAACAAGGCCGTCTGAAAACCAAATTTTCAGACGGCCTATTGTGAATAACTTACCGCTTTATTCTCAAAATAAAACTCTGCCTAAATTTTAATCAGAACTTATTTTCATAATAGCAATCAAATACTAAACCAATTTATACACAAGCTGTTCACACAATTTTCAATGAAAGCTGTGTATACCCAGCCCAACGAGTAAACCATGAACAACCCTGAAATCATCTTCTTTGACATCGACGACACCCTCTACCGCAAATACACGGATACCCTGCGTCCCTCGGTTGCCCAAGCCATGCGCGCATTAAAAGCCAAAGGCATTTTGACTGCCATTGCCACCGGTCGTCCTGAAGCCGCCATGCCCGCCAAAGTCAAAGCCTTGATTCAAGAATGCGGTATCGACATGCTCGTTACCATCAACGGCCAATACATTTCTTTTCGCGGAGAACCCCTGCAAAGCTACCCCTTGGATATTGCCGACATCAAAACCGCCATCAACCTGCTTGAACAACACAAAATAGACTACGCATTCGTCAACAACCAAGAAATTGCCGTCTCCTCCAACTCTCCGCGCGTTGTTGAGAGCTTATCGCATATCCTGCCCAACTTCCTGACTGACAAAGAATATTTCCGCAAACAACCTGTTTATCAAATGTTGGTCTTTGTAGACAAGGAAGAAGAAAAAATCCTGCAACCGCTGACCCGGCAACACGGCTTCAAAACCGTCCGCTGGCATGAATATGCTGTAGACCTGTTGCGCAAAGAAGGTTCAAAAGCACGCGGCATCGCCCACGCAGTGGAAAAACTGGGCATTGATATGAGCAAAGTAATGGCATTCGGCGACAGCTTCAACGACTTGGAAATGCTGTCAACCGTCGGCTTTGGTGTTGCCATGGGCAATGGCGAAGAAGCAGCCAAAGCGGCCGCACAATTCGTCTGTTCAAGTGTTGATGAAGACGGCGTATTGCGCGGCTTGCAAGAATTGGGCGTAATTTAAACCATCAAATCAAAAGGCCGTCTGAACATTTTCAGACGGCCTTGTTCTATCTATAAACGTTCTGCTTACTTCGGCAATACCAAAAAGCTAATCAGTAATTCTTTAAATACGAATCCAAACACACCCAAGCCCAAAACCAAGAAGAGCATGGCAATACCGAATTTGCCGGCTTTGGATTCTTTACCCAAGTTCCAAACGATAAAGCCCAAAAAGATAATCAGGCCGCTCAGTAGGATTTTCATTGCCCATGAGGCGAATTCTGCTTCAGTCATATTCTTTCCTTGTATGATTCAGATGTGTGTTCATAAACTTCAGACGGCCTTATCGCAACAGGCCGTCTGAAATATCTTTTTTAAACTTATTTGTTCAAGACTTGCTTCAAATCTTCAATCAAATCGTCAACGTATTCCAAGCCGACAGACAGGCGCACCAATCCCGGGCGGATATTGGCGGCAAGTTTTTCTTCAGGCTGCATACGGCCGTGAGTCGTTGTCCACGGGTGGGTGATGGTTGAGCGCACGTCGCCGAGGTTGGCAGTACGGGAAAAGAGTTCTACACCGTCCACGATTTTCCATGCGGCTTCCTGATCGGCAACTTCAAAGCCGATGACGATGCCGCCGCCGTTTTGCTGTTTACGGATCAGTTCGGCTTGCGGATGGTCGGGCAAACCGGTGTAGTACACGGCTTGGACTTGCGGCTGTTGTTGCAGCCATTGGGCGATTTTTAACGCATTATCAAACTGTTTTTCCATACGCAGCGACAGGGTTTCCACGCCGCTTAACAACTGCCATGCGTTAAACGGAGACATTGCCAAACCGCAAGAGTTGCAATATACGGCAACTTGCGTCATCAGCTCTTCCGAACCGGCCAATACGCCGCCCATCACGCGGCCGTGTCCGTCAATCGCTTTGGTTGCGGAAGACACGGAAATATCCGCACCGTGTTTTAAAGGCTGCGAACCGACGGGCGACAAGAGGCTGTTGTCCACCACCAAAAGCGCGCCAATGCTGTGTGCCAGTTCGGCCAATGCTTCCAAGTCGGCAACTTCGCCCAAAGGGTTGGACGGCGTTTCCAAGAAAAACAGTTTGGTATTGGGCTTGATTGCCGCTTTCCATTCATCTACATCAACCGGCGATACATGGCTGACCTCGATGCCGAACTTAGTTACGATGTTATTGATAAAACCGACAGTCGTACCAAACAGACTGCGGCTGGAAATAACATGATCACCTGCTTTCAAGAAGGTAAAAAACGCTGCTTGAATCGCGGACATACCGGTCGAAGTGGCCACTGCGCGCTCTGCACCCTCCAATGCGGCAATGCGTTTTTCAAAGGCTGCAGTAGTCGGATTGGCCGTACGGGTATAAGTAAAACCTTTGATTTTTTTAGAAAACAAATCAGCCGCATGTTGGGCGTTTTCCCACATGAAGCTGCTGGTCAAAAACAGAGCCTGATTGTGTTCATAATATTCGGTTTGCTCTTTGCCACTGCGGATGGCAAGCGTTTGAGGATGAAGTTTTTTGCTCATTTTTTTCAATCTACCGTATGTTTCGATGGGCGCAGTAAACAATACGCCTGTTTAATTTGTTAACATTTTGCGCTTATTCCTGTCATCTTTCAAGCAGAAGGCCGTCTGAACGGTTATTGATAAACCTGTCCGCCGTGCTTCAGCCAACCGTCTTCATGACGGCCTGCCGGATCATGATGTGTCCAATGGATAACACCGCCCTGCTCCGACCATTCATATTCGCCGTAAAACGCTACTTTATCACCTTTTTTCAAGCCTTTGATTTTGTCGGCTAAATCGATATTATGCGCCACCAAAAGCGTTTGACCGCTGGAAAGCTTCAAGATAAAGCGTTGATGGCGCGTGCCTTTGTTGTCATCCGGCAGTGTTTTCCATACCGTGCCCTCGCCCTCAACCTGAATATCGCTTTGCTCGTTTTCAAACGCCTGTTTCAAAACCGCTTCGGCTGATTCTTTGCCCGAACCGATTTGCTGCTGAGCAGTATCGGCATTCTTTTTGCCCGCATTATTTTGTTTTTGAACAGCTTCTATTTGCTGCTGATTCTGCGATTGTACCGGCTGCTTGTTTTGCATTTTGTTATAGGCAAATACGGCAACCAAAGCAATCAGCAATACAATGATTTTATTTTTATTCATAACAATCTCAAAAAAAATGCCCGATTCTGCATCGGGCATATCAACTATTTAGAAAGGATATTTATCACGAAAACGTGAGCCGCTATTATACACGCTTCGTAAAATTTTAAGGGAAATTTACGCCAAAGGCAGTCTGAAATTTTTCAGACGGCCTAGATACTCAACGGCGGTATTTCATTTCAGTCTTCATATCGTCCAAAATACGTTTGACGTTGTGTTCCAAGACATCTTCCACCAAGCCCGGAGCCTGCTCGTTCAGCATTTGCTGCAACTGGTAAGTGAACAAGGCCATTTGTTTTTGTACGGCAATCCGAATCATGCCGTTGACCGCATCGGCCACATGGGGACGCAAACGCTTAATCAGGCGCTCGGTCAACTCTTTTTCAGAAACGCAGAATACTTCCCGACGGCCAATCGCTTGCGGGTTTAATACATTGATATGGACATTAATGGCCGGTTCTTGTTCAAGGCCGTCTGAAACCGCCTCTTCAGTCGCTTCCGCATCATCATTTTCCGGTTTTTCAGTTTCTTCCACTTCAGGCACATCAAAATCTACCGCACCTGATTTCGGATTCAGTCTGACGGTACGGGTCGATTCGATATGACGCTCTGAAGCCGCAGCCTGCAACGCAGATTGCGCGCTCAACCAGTTGTCCTGCAAAACCACCATCGCATCGGTTTCCACTGCTTCGCCCTCGTCAGCAAGGGCAGTATTGTGTTCCAACTGCCAACGGTACAAATACTCTTCCAATACTTTTTCACGATTGTCGGCATCCAATTTATATTCTTTTTTAGGTGCGTTTTTGGATGCAGCATCGACAGCGTCGTCCGATTTTTTGACCAATGGCGCATGAGTCGGCGCAGTATTGAATTGTCGTGCCTGACGTAATCTTTCCAAGCGTTTTTCCCAATTCAGGTCTTCTTCCTCGAGGGCTGCGGGGTCAAGACGGTTGTTTTCCATAATAATCTCGTTTTTTCATTTTTATTGTGAACCGTATTCAAACCTAAAATCACTTGAAATACGGCCGATGGTTGGACATATCCGGCAAGCCGGCGCAAGCGTCACATTTTAATATTAATTCGCTATATAATCACTATTTTATTTAATACTCAAGGATACATCATGAGCAGCATCGAACAACGCCTCGAATATCTGGAAGAGGCCAACGACGCTTTGCGTATGCAAAACCACGTCCTCGCCACCGCACTCAAAGGCCTTATCCGCTCCCTGCCCTCCGACATGGCCAACGATGCCGTAGAATCCATCCAGCTTGCCTTTGAAGACGCGTTGGCGGAATTGAGCTATGAAGACAGTCCGCACACCGACCTCTTCCATGACGTAACCTACGCATTTTTCCGAGAAAAAGACCACTGATTTCGGCTAGTTTGTTCACAAAATTATGCTAAACTAAGATTTTATCCGTTAACATTTTATTAAGAAAGCACATATCATGAACATGAAAAAATGGCTGGCCACTGCCCTCGCTTGTTCCGCCCTTGCCCTGACTGCCTGCGGTGGTCAAAGCAACAATGCCTCTGCTCCTGCCGATAAAGTGTACCGTGTCGGCTCCAACGCCGAGTTTGCCCCATTTGAATCTTTGGATTCTGCCGGCAAAGTGGAAGGTTTTGACGTAGATTTGATGAATGCCATGGCTAAAGCCGGCAACTTCAAAGTCGAATTCAAACACCAGCCATGGGAAAGCCTCTTCCCTTCTCTGAACAACGGCGACGTGGACATTGTTATGTCCGGCGTAACCATCACTGACGACCGCAAACAAAGCATGCTCTTCAGCGATCCATACTTTGAAATCACCCAAGTTGTCCTCGTTCCAAAAGGCAAAAAAGTGGCTTCTTCCGAAGACCTGAAAAACATGGCCAAAGTCGGCGTAGTAACCGGCTACACCGGGGACTTCTCCGTTTCCAAACTCTTGGGCAACGACAATCCGAAAATCGCCCGCTTTGAAAGCGTTCCCCTGATTATCAAAGAATTGGAAAACGGCGGTTTGGATTCCGTAGTCAGCGACAGCGCGGTTATTGCAAACTATGTGAAAAATAACCCGACTAAAGGCTTGGATTTCATCTCCCTGCCTGACTTCACCATCGAAAACTACGGTATCGCTGCACGCAAAGGCGACGAAGCAACCATCAAAATGTTGAACGATGCGCTGAAAAAAGTACGCGAAAGTGGCGAATACGACAAAATTTACGCCAAATACTTTGCTAAAGAAGGCGAAAAAGCCGAAGCAGCCAAATAATCTGGTTTGACTTCCTAAACTAAAGGCCGTCTGAAAACTTTTCAGACGGCCTTTAATCTGTTTAACTCAATTAAACGCAAGCGTCCCCTATAATCCGCTTGTTTTTACCCTTCAAATGAAAGACACGCCATGATCAAACCCGTTATCCTCAGCCTCGCTGCCGCAACCGCTTTGGCCGCCTGCTCCGCTTCTGAAAAACAAGAATCTCCTATCGGCGTGGCCAATCCGGCTTCCGAATTCTGCGTCAAACAAGGCGGCAAATCCGAAATCAAAAGAAACAAAGACGGCAACGAATACGGCGTGTGCCACTTGCCTGACAGTACCGTTGTCGAAGAATGGGAATATTTCCGTCAACACAACAAATAATTGTTCAATCATAGGAAAGGCCGTCTGAACCCAAGTTTCAGACGGCCTTTTCTTTTAAACAGCGATTATTTTACTTCCAATTTGGTCACGCCACCCATATACGGTTGTAACGCAGCAGGAACATTAATGCTGCCGTCGGCATTTTGATGGTTTTCCAAAACCGCCACCAAAGTACGGCCGACTGCCAAGCCTGAGCCGTTCAAAGTATGCACCAAACGGTTTTTACCGTTTTCATCTTTGAAACGCGCTTTCATGCGGCGAGCTTGGAAATCTTCGCAGTTGGAGCAGCTGGAAATTTCGCGGTAAGTATTTTGCGCAGGAACCCAAACTTCCAAGTCGTAGGTTTTGGTTGCACCGAAACCCATGTCGCCGGTACACAAAGTGATCACGCGGTATGGCAGTTCCAACGCTTTCAAAATATTTTCAGCATGGCCGACCATTTCTTCCAGCGCTTCGTATGATTTTTCCGGATGAACGATTTGCACCATTTCCACTTTGTCGAATTGGTGTTGGCGAATCAAACCGCGCACGTCTTTGCCGTATGCACCCGCTTCGGAGCGGAAACATGGGGAATGCGCAGTCAATTTCAACGGCAAATCGCTGCCGGCCACGATGCTGTCGGCAACAGTATTGGTCAGCGTCACTTCGGCGGTCGGAATCAGATATTGCGTTTTCTTGCTCTCGTCGCCGCCGCGAGTAACGTGGAACAAATCTTCTGCAAATTTAGGCAGTTGGCCCGTACCTTGCAGGGTCAGATCGTCCACGATGTAAGGCGTGTAATGTTCGGTATAGCCGTGTTTCAGCGTGTGCGTATCCAGCATGAACTGAGCCAAAGCGCGATGCAGACGGGCAATTTGGCCCTTCATCACGGTAAAGCGCGCACCAGACAGCTTCGCACCGCCTTCAAAATCCAAACCCAAAGGCTCGCCCAAATCAACATGGTCTTTAATTTCAAAATCAAATTCGCGCGGCGTGCCGACTTTGCGGACTTCAACGTTTTCAGTTTCATCCTTACCAGCAGGTACGCTTTCATGCGGCAGGTTCGGAATGGTCAACAACCATGCGTCCAATTCTTTCTGAACGGCATCCAAATCAGCGGCAGCCTGCTCCAAATCCACTTTGATTTGAGCAACCTGATCCATTGCAGCTTGAGCCTCTTCGTGTTTGCCTTGGCCTTTCAACGCGCCGATTTGTTTGGAAATACTGTTGCGTGAAGCCTGCAACTCTTCTGTTTTCACTTGAACGGCTTTGCGTTGCTCTTCCAAAGCGTTGAAACGCGCGGTATCAAACTCGTAACCGCGGGTGGCCAAACGTTCGGCAACTGCGGCGGTATTGCTGCGGAGCAATTGGATGTCTAACATTGTTTTCTCTCGTTAAGATTCAGAATGGCATTATTGTAAACCAATTTAAAGATATTTTCACAGCGACAGGCCGTCTGAAAACAAAAAACGCCCCTGCAAAAAGCAGGAGCGTTTTTTAAGAATTTTGGCACGCCCACGGGGATTCGAACCCCGGTTGCCGCCGTGAAAGGGCAGTGTCCTAGGCCTCTAGACGATGGGCGCGTAACCGAAGCGCGAACTATACAGAAAGCCTTTTCTTCTGTCAACGCCTTTACTGCATTTTTAAAGATGCTGCCGATTTCCGTATGTTATTTTCCCTGTATAATGCCGGTTTTAATAAAAGGAAAACTCGCCATGTGGTTTAAGCAAATCAGTTTTTATCCGCTCAACAAAGACAAATTGCCCGAATTGGAAGTCCTTGCCGATAAATTGGCGCAATCCGAATTTGCCCATTGTCAGGGTTTGGACTGGTTTAGCGAAGGCTTTGCCACGCCGGTTTCCTTTTCGCCCGAGCTGGTTTTCCCTGCCGATTACACTTGGCGCGTTGCTCTGAAAAAAGAAGAAAAAGTCCTGCCTGCCGGCGTCATCCGCGATATTTTGGATGAAAAGGTTTTGGAAATCCAAAACAACGAAGCGCGCAATGTCGGCCGTAAGGAAAAACAAGAGCTGAAAGAACAGATTACTGACGACCTGCTGCCCCGCGCTTTTACGCGCAGCAGCCGCACACAGGCGATTTTCGACACGCGCCATGGTTATCTTTTGGTCAACAATGCCGCATCTGCCAAAGCGGAAAATATCCTGACCAAACTGCGCGAAGCCTTGGGCGGTTTGGAAGCAGCCCTACCCAATATCAAACAATCGCCCTCCTCCTTGATGACCAGCTGGCTGCTGCAAGGTCACTGCGAAGGTGGTTTTGAATTGGACAGCGATTGCGAACTCAAAGGCGTAGGCGATGTTGTTCCGGTCGTCAAAGTTTCCAAACAAGACCTGACCGCCGACGAAGTGGTACAACACGTCAAAAACGGCAAAACCGTTACCCAGCTGGGCTTAGTATGGCGCGAACAAATTGCGTTCATCCTCACTCAAGACTTTACGCTCAAACGCATCCAGTATCTGGACGTTTTGCAAGAAGAAGCCGAAAGCAACGGCGACGATGCCGCCAGCCTCGCCTTTGCCTCGCAAATCCTGATGACCGAAGCCATCAGCACCATGTTGGAAGAACTGGTTTCTTATTTGGGCGGCTGGCAAGAATAATTTTTCAGACGGCCTTTTGATTGGGAAATATCAAAGGCCGTCTGAAATATAAATGAAGTATCAGAAAGGATGTCATGATGTTGGGCGCAGTCATTGGCGATATTGCCGGATCAAGATTTGAGTTTGACAACTACCGTCACACCGATTTTGATATTTTCAGCCCCGACAGCGACTTTACCGATGATACGATTTGCACTGTTGCCATTGCCGATTGGGTTTTACAAGGCTGTAACAATAATTTGGCCTCTATTTTGCAAGGCTGGTGTAGGGCATATCCCTGTCCGAAAGGCGCATATGGCGGCCGTTTCTCACAATGGATAGAATGGAAAGATCCAGAACCTTATAATAGCTGGGGCAACGGCTCGGCCATGCGTGTTTCTGCCGTTGGCTGGGCATTTGCCACATTGGAAGAAACCCTGCATTTTGCCGAACAATCCGCCATCGTGACGCACAACCACCCGGAAGGCATTAAAGGTGCGCAAGCCGTAGCCGCCGCCATCTTTTGGGTGCGTACCGGCATGGAAAAAACGCAAATCAAAGAAAATATTACACGGCAATTCGGCTACGACTTGAGCCAAAGTTGTGACCAAATCCGCCCGCATTATCATTTCAACGAAAGCTGTCAGGAAACCGTACCTCAAGCGATTACCGCCTTTCTTGAAAGCGATGATTTTGAACACGCCATCCGACTGGCAATTTCCCTGGGCGGAGACAGCGATACCTTGGCAGCCATTACCGGCAGTATTGCCGAAGCCTACTACGGCATCCCTACTGCCATGCGCGAACACGCTTTAGCCATATTGCCACGCCGTATTGCTGAAACCCTGCTGACTTTTGAATCCCAATATCAGGCCGTCTGAAACTGTCTGCAAAAAGGAATGAATGATGAAATACCTCGCCCTACTCCCTATCGCCTTCATGCTGGGTACGCCTGCCATTGCCGAAACCATCAATCCTTATCAGGAAAAAGGTTGCGCTTATGATGGCGATGTCGGCAAAGACGGCAAACCGTCCGGTAAAGGCACATGGAAATGCCAAGACGGCCGCAGCTATGTCGGCACATTTAAAAATGGCAAATTTGACGGCAAAGGCGCATATACCGTTTCCGGCAACCGCGAAACCTTTATCGAACCTTTCTCCTCCAACAGCGCCAAATTACGCAATATGACACTGGAAGGCATGTTCAAAAAAGGCAAGGCGCACGGAAACTTTACCGCTTCTCAAAACGGCACACCCGTCTTCATCATGAAATGCGAAGACGGTATGATTAAAGAAGTCAAACTGCCTAAGAAATCTGCTTCCAAAACCAAATAAACAGCCTTTCAGACGGCCTTATCCATATTTCAGGCCGTCTGAAACATCAATTAACAAGCCTGCCTAAAGGCTGTTGTATTGATTTTAAAGAATTTCCAAACAACCCTTACCCCAGGACAACCACCATGAGCATTAAATCCGACAAATGGATACGCCGCATGGCCGAAGAACACGGCATGATTGAGCCGTTCGAGCCCAACCAAATCAAAGAGGCAAACGGCCAACGCATCATTTCCTACGGCACATCCAGCTACGGCTACGATATCCGTTGTGCCAATGAATTCAAAATCTTCACCAATATCAACAGCACCATCGTCGACCCGAAAAATTTCGACCCGAAAAACTTCGTTACCGTCGAAGACGACTGCTGCATCATTCCGCCCAACTCCTTTGCACTGGCGCGCACAGTCGAATATTTCCGCATCCCGCGCAACGTCCTGACCGTCTGCTTAGGCAAGTCCACTTACGCTCGCTGCGGCATTATCGTCAACGTTACCCCGTTCGAGCCCGAGTGGGAAGGCTACGTTACGCTTGAGTTTTCCAACACTACCCCCCTGCCTGCCAAAATTTATGCCGGCGAAGGCGTGGCCCAAGTCTTGTTCTTTGAAAGCGATGAAGTCTGCGAAACTTCATACAAAGACCGCAACGGCAAATACATGGGACAAACCGGTGTCACCCTGCCTAAAACCTAATGTACCAAATAAAAAAAGGCCGTCTGAAGTTTCAGACGGCCTTTTATCATTTCATTTAGAAACGGCGTTTCAGCTTGCAAGCCTGCAAGATATGAACGGCGAGTTCTTCCACAGATTTATCCGTTGTATTGGTAAACGGCACTCCGTGGCGTTTGAACATATTTTGCGCATCAGCAATCTCGCTGCGGCAAGTATCGATTTTGGCATAGGTCGAATTAGGACGGCGCTCCTGACGGATAGCCTGTAGACGCTCGGGTTGAATAGTCAAACCAAACAGCTTGTCTTTATAAGGTTTAACCATACGCGGCAAATCGGTTGATTCCAAGTCATCGGGAATCAATGGATAGTTTGCGGCGCGGATACCGTATTGCAGAGCCAAATAAAGACAAGTCGGCGTTTTGCCCGAACGGGATACGCCCATCAAAATCACATCCGCTTCCTGCAGGTTTTTATCGCTGACACCGTCATCATGGTTGAGCGAAAAGTTCACTGCTTCCATACGCGCATCGTAACGCTTGGTATTGCCGATACTATGATGGCCTCGTTCGGCAATCGTTGCTTCAACATTCAATTCTTTTTCCAGCAAACCCAAGAACGTTTCAAAGAAATCAATATGGAATGCATTGGATTTTTTGATGATTTCACGGATTGCATCATTTACCACGCTGACAAAAGCAATCGGACGATCGCCAAACTGTTCGGCTGTCTTATTGACCTCATCCACTACGGCCAACGCTTTTTCAGACGTATCGATAAATGGATAAACATGGCGCTTGAACTCGACATTGCCGAATTGGTTCAACAGGGCTTCACCGATATTTTCGGCGGTCAGACCGGTGCGGTCGGAAATATAGAAGACTTGGCGTGGAGCTGTCATAGTGAATCCTTCTGAGGGTAACATTTCAGACGGCAATCATAGCAGTTACAGCCTTTGCAATAAAGCGATTCCCGGTAGATTACACAGGATTACAACAAATTTGAACAAATTTTAAATTAGAATAAAATTTTATTTTTTTAGATTTATTGGAATTATATTCCACATTTGCAAAATAAATTTCGATTCTTAAATTTATTAACTTATTTTGTTTTCCATATTTAACAAGAAGATAACACGTAAAAACATGAATCTGATATTCACATTTCAGAAGGCTACACGTCTGAAAAGCACAATATCACAGACGAATTTGTGATTTTTAAAAAGATAAAACACATGACAGCCATCAAACGAATGGCTACAATAAGCAGGCGGATTTGTTTCTTTTTTAACATTTTTGGATTGGATTGGACACACAAATGGCCGAAAACTACGTTATTTGGTTTGAAAACCTGCGTATGACTGACGTTGAGCGAGTGGGCGGTAAAAATGCCTCGTTGGGCGAAATGATCAGCCAACTGACTGAAAAAGGCGTGCGCGTTCCCGGCGGTTTTGCAACCACAGCCGAAGCTTATCGTGCTTTCCTGGCTCACAATGGTCTGAGCGAGCGTATTTCCGAAGCCCTGAAACAACTGGATGTTGAAGACGTTGCCGAATTGGCACGCGTGGGTAAAGAAATCCGTCAATGGATTTTGGATACTCCGTTCCCTGAGCAGCTGGATGCTGAAATCGAAACAGCTTGGAACAAAATGGTTGCCGATGCCGGCGGTGCGGACATTTCCGTTGCCGTACGTTCTTCCGCAACAGCAGAAGACTTACCGGACGCTTCTTTCGCCGGCCAACAAGAAACCTTCCTGAACATCAACGGCTTGGATAACGTTAAAGAAGCAATGCGTCATGTATTCGCTTCCCTGTACAACGACCGTGCCATTTCTTACCGTGTACACAAAGGCTTCGAACACGACATCGTTGCCCTTTCTGCCGGCGTACAACGCATGGTGCGTTCTGACAGCGGTGCTTCCGGTGTGATGTTTACCATCGATACCGAATCCGGTTACGACCAAGTCGTTTTCGTTACCTCTTCTTACGGTCTGGGTGAAAACGTCGTACAAGGCGCGGTAAACCCTGACGAATTCTATGTATTCAAACCTACTTTGAAAGCAGGCAAGCCGGCTATCCTGCGCAAAACCATGGGTTCGAAACAAATCAAAATGATCTTTACCGACAAAGCCGAAGCCGGCAAATCTGTAACCAACGTTGATGTACCTGCAGAAGACCGTCAACGCTTCTCCATTACCGATGCCGAAGTAACCGAGTTGGCTCATTACGCGCTGACCATCGAAAAACACTACGGCCGCCCAATGGACATCGAATGGGGCCGCGACGGCTTAGATGGTAAACTCTACATCCTGCAAGCGCGTCCTGAAACCGTGAAATCTCAAGAAGACGGCAGCCGCAACCTGCGCCGCTTCTCGATCAACGGCGAAAAAGTGGTCTTGTGCGAAGGCCGAGCTATCGGTCAAAAAGTTGGTCAAGGTAAAGTTCGCTTGGTGAAAGATGCGTCCGAAATGGATTCCGTTGAAGCAGGCGACGTACTCGTTACCGACATGACCGACCCGGATTGGGAACCGGTAATGAAACGTGCTTCCGCCATCGTTACCAACCGTGGCGGCCGTACCTGCCACGCAGCGATTATCGCGCGTGAATTGGGTATTCCGGCTGTTGTAGGTTGTGGCGACGCTACCGATCTGCTGTCTGAAGGTCAAGAAGTTACCGTATCTTGTGCCGAAGGCGATACCGGCTTCATCTACTCCGGCTTGCTGGACGTACAAATTACCAATGTTGCTTTGGACAACATGCCTAAAGCACCTGTAAAAGTAATGATGAACGTTGGTAACCCTGAATTGGCATTCAGCTTCGCCAACCTGCCTAGCGAAGGTATCGGCTTGGCGCGTATGGAATTCATCATCAACCGTCAAATCGGTATCCACCCTAAAGCCTTGTTAGAATTCGATAAACAAGACGATGAATTGCAAGCGGAAATTACCCGCCGCATCGCCGGCTACGCTTCTCCTGTCGACTTCTATGTCGATAAAATTGCGGAAGGTGTGGCAACTTTGGCTGCTTCGGTTTATCCACGCAAAACCATCGTTCGTATGTCTGACTTCAAATCCAACGAGTACGCTAACTTGGTGGGTGGTAGCATCTACGAACCGCACGAAGAAAACCCAATGTTGGGCTTCCGTGGTGCAGCGCGTTATGTAGCCGATAACTTCAAAGACTGCTTCGCACTCGAGTGCAAAGCCTTGAAACGTGTTCGCGATGAAATGGGTTTGACCAACGTCGAAATCATGATTCCATTCGTCCGTACTTTGGGTGAAGCAGAAGCTGTTGTTAAAGCCCTGAAAGAAAACGGTTTGGAACGCGGCAAAAACGGCCTGCGCCTGATCATGATGTGCGAGTTGCCAAGCAACGCTGTATTGGCAGAACAATTCTTGCAATACTTCGACGGCTTCTCCATCGGCTCTAACGACATGACCCAGCTGACCCTCGGCCTCGACCGTGACAGCGGTTTGGTATCTGACTCCTTCGACGAGCGTAACCCTGCCGTTAAAGTGATGTTGCACTTGGCAATCTCTGCCTGCCGCAAACAAAACAAATACGTCGGCATTTGTGGTCAAGGCCCATCAGACCATCCGGACTTCGCCAAATGGCTGGTTGAAGAAGGTATCGAAAGCGTATCGCTCAACCCTGACACCGTCATTGAAACCTGGCTGTATCTGGCTAACGAATTGAACAAATAAGTTCGATAAGACAAAAATCCCCTACCCGTTTATCCCGGCAGGGGATTTTTATTGCCTTATTCAATGCCGTCTGAAAAAACTTTCACTTTCTTTTACCTTATCGAAAAAATCCTTTATCATCAAAATGATAAAAAAATATGCCGCCATATCCACAAATTTTCAATATTAATATACTGCCTTTCTGTATTTTATCCCGTGTCTTTTGAGTGAACCTTTTTCCACTCTTCCTATCTATCATACGCAGCATAACGATACATTTTGAAATATCCCATGAATACAAACTTTATTCCCACCTTTCAGACGGCCTTGAAACGTCTGGCACTCATCAGCACCATTGCCGTCTTAGCAGCCTGCGCCGGCAACAATACCTCTTCCAACCGCGCCGTACCTGACGGCTACTACAAAGTCCGCCCTGGCGATACCCTGACCCAAATCGCCAAACGCTACGGACAAAATGTCAACACACTGGTTGCATGGAATAACCTTCCCAACGCCTCACAAATCGAAGTCGGCCAAGTATTGCGTGTCCGCCGTCATGTTGCCTCACGCAGCACTGCAACGCAGCAACGCCAAACCACTGCCGTTACCCCGATCAACCGATTGAACCTGCAATGGCCGACCGATAACGCTTCATCCTCCATTATCCAACGCTACAACGGCACCACCAGCAAAGGCATAGATATTGCAGGCACACAAGGCCAACAAATCCGTTCCGCCGCAGCAGGTACCGTTATCTACGTTGGCGAAGAAGTCCGCGGCTACGGTAAGCTGATTTTGATCAGCCACAATGACTACACCATTACCGCCTACGCCCACAACGACACGCTTTTGGTACAAAAAGATCAAAAAGTCCAAGCAGGACAAGTTATCGCCACCATGGGTAGCAGCGATTCAGACAGCGTCAAACTTCATTTTGAAGTACGTCTAAACGGCAAAGCAGTCGATCCCCTGCCTTATTTGACCAGAACAAATTAATACCTCAATCAAAAGGCCGTCTGAAACAAAATTATTTCAGACGGCCTTTTGATTTGTCTCACCATAACACTCATTTCAACAAAGTATTGACCAACTTAACTTATGTTGATTGAGTGAGAACGCCGTTATACAATGACAACTCTTTTTAACATTCTATTTTAGGTGCCCTACTATGTCTCCTAACCGCATCCTTGCAACCGCACTCTTGTTTGCGTCTGCATTTGCCAGCGCAGATGTCCATATTGATGAAAGTATTCCTTACCGCGACAAAGAAGAAATCGATACCCGTATCGTTTCCGAATGTTTAGAAGTGGGCAGCATTATGTCCAAATCCTTGCAAGAAACTGCAGCCAAAAGTGATGTAACTATTGTCCGTGACGGTAAAAAACAAGGCACATACGCTGATATCGCCATTACTTCCGCCATGAGCGCAGGCAATGCCTTTATCGGTCACGCCAAAGGTATGGCGGTTTCAGCCACTTTGTATGTTGACGGCAAACAAGTTAATAAAAAAACATTTACCCGCAACTCTTCCGGCGGCATGTTTGGTGCCTATAAAAGCTCTTGTGCGGTCTTAAATCGCACTTCTAAAGTCTTGGGTTCAGATATTGCTCAATGGATTGTTAACGAACAAAAAAATGCTCAAGACAAATAAAACCCCAATTTGATAAAGGCCGTCTGAAAAACCGTATTTCAGACGGCCTTTATATTCTCTATTTCTCTAGAAACAAAGAAATAAATTATCCATTAATCATTGTCAGAAATAGAGAATTTTATTTCTAACGCCCTTGATTTTAGAATATCTACCCTCAATTATTAAAACCATAAGAATTTTGTATATGAGCAGTCAAAGGAATAACATGGCAGAAAAAAACTATTATGAAATACTAGACGTTGCCAAAGATGCGGATGAGGCCGAAATCAAAAAAGCCTACCGAAAACTGGTGCGCAAATACCACCCCGATGTCAGCAAAGAACCTGACGCAGCCGAACGTACGGTAGAAATCAACCGTGCCTACGAAACGCTTTCCGACAAAGAAAAGCGGGCTGAATACGATGAAATGTTGGCTAATCCTTACGGACGCAGCGCCGGAGGAAATCCGTTCGGTCAAGGCGGCAATCCGTTTGGCAATGGATTTAACGGTGGCGGCTTCCACTATGAACGTCATGAAGGCGAACCGTTCGGAGCGGGAGACTTCAATTTTGAAGATCTGTTTTCATCATTCCGCCAATCCCACACTCGTTCCGAGCAACCCCGCGGCCCAATAAAAGGCGAGGATCAACATGCTGAATTGAGTATTGATATTTATGCAGCGTATGTTGGTGCAGAACGTAGCATGACTTTGAATGTGCCGACTCTAGACGAATACGGACGTGCGGTTTATCAAAATAAAACCCTCAACGTTAAAATCCCCAAAGGTATTGCAGAAGGCCAACAAATCCGTTTGGCCGGTCAAGGTTTGCCGGGATACAACGGCGGGGAAAACGGTGACTTGTACTTAAAAATCAAGTTCCACGACCAACCTGATTTATATGTCAAAAACAGGAAAGACGTATATCAAACAATAGATGTCAAACCTTGGGAAGCCGTATTGGGAGGCAAAATCATCGTCCCTACCGCTTCAGGCCGCTTACAGGTCAATCTGCCTGCCAACAGCCAAAGCGGTAAAAGCATCCGCCTTAAAGGCAAAGGTATTCCTGCAAAAGAAGCCGGAGACCTTTATCTTAATATCCGCATTAATGTTCCGCCAGTAGAGAGCGAAGCCGACCGTGCCGCATGGGAAAAATTGGCCGAACACTTTGCCGCAAAACAAGCATAAGAGAAAGGATAAATTATGATTCAGTCCTCCGATATTACCCTTACTTTTGAAGAAATCGTTGCCGCCAGCCGCTGCCGTCGCGATTGGCTGTTGGAACTTATAGCAGAAGACATCATCAGCATCGATGGTGCGCCCGAAAAAAGCACCTTCAGTGGTTTTCATCTTGCCCGCATCCGTCGCGCACAACGCTTAAGCCGTGATTTTGAGGCCGGCATTCCCGCATTGGGGCTGATTATGCGGCTGTTAGACGAGGTGGAAGAACTCAGAAAAATACAGCGTCCGCTGGTACTACTCGAAGAAGAGTAAATATCGACAAGTTGTTCGATTAAATATTGATGACAAGAAAAAGTTTTTGATGTTTATTGATATTCTATAATGAAAGGCCGTCTGAAAATATTTTCAGACGGCCTTTTTTTCATGCCTTAATTAACAACAGCGTCCGCCGTTGCCGCCGCAACGGCGTTTGCGACAGTAGTCTTGAAATTGCAGCTTAGTCATGACCGGCGCGTTGGGATTATGTCTGCGCTGGCGGGCAACGTAGTTTTCATAATCTGGGACACCGGCCATCAAGTTTGCTGTCAGTTTGATGGTTTTCCACCAAGATGCAAGCTTATGCTTCATTCTGAGCCTCCGGCTGTTTACCGTCGCGGTACACTGCTGGAATTTCTTTAGCAGTTGGCCAGCCGACTTTGCGGGCTTTCATGGCGGTACGGAAACCGTACACGGCGACAATCACGACAACTGCCAGGAACAAAGCGGTCAAACCGGCATTGATTTGGTCGTTGAAAATGATTTGTGACATTTCGCCAATGTCTTTAGCTGGAGCAAGGACTTCGCCTGAAGCCAAGGCATCGCGGTATTTGCCTGCGTGAGCCAAGAAGCTGACGCGTGGGTCGCTGTGGAACAGTTTTTGCAAACCGGCATAGCAGGTGACAAACAATACGCCGAAAGCAGGAACCAAAGTTACCCAAACATAGCGGTCGCGTTTCATTTTCACCAATACAACGGTACACATAATCAACGCTACGCCTGCAAGCATTTGGTTGGCGATACCGAACAACGGCCAGAGCGAGTTGATACCACCCAGAGGGTCGGTTACGCCGGTATAGAGGAAGTAGCCCCACAATGCCACAGCCAAGAATGTTGCAACCAAGTTGGCAGGGATAGAGTCGGTGTTACCGAATGGTTTGTAGAAGATACTGCCCAAGTCTTGAATCATGAAACGGGCAACACGTGTACCGGCGTCAACCGCGGTCAAGATGAACAAGGCTTCAAACAGCAAGGCAAAGTGATACCAGAACGCCATCATGGCTTCGCCCGGAATCAGACGGCTCATAATGTGTGCCATACCGACTGCGAGGGTTGGCGCACCGCCTGCACGAGACAGAATGGTGTTTTCGCCCACTTCTTTAGCAGTGTGCAACAGGGTTGCGGCATCAACAGAGAAGTTCAGTTTAGTGGTAATGACTTCGGCAGCTGTGTTGGCATCTGTACCAATCAGCGCGGCCGGGCTGTTCATCGCGAAGTACACGCCTGGATCAAGCGAAGCGGCGGCAGCCAGAGCCATAATGGCCACAAAGCTTTCCATAATCATGCCACCGTAGCCGATCATGCGGACGTGGGTTTCGTTTTCCACCATTTTTGGTGTGGTACCTGAAGAAATCAGCGCATGGAAGCCTGAAACCGCACCACACGCAATGGTAATGAACAAGAATGGGAACAATGCACCTGAGAATACCGGACCTGAGCCATCGATAAAGTGGGTAACTGCAGGCATTTGCAGAGTCGGGTTTACAATAACGATACCCAAAGCCAAAGCTGCAATCGTACCGATTTTCAGGAAGGTAGACAGATAGTCACGTGGAGTCAGCAAGAGCCAAACCGGCAATACGGAAGCCACGAAACCGTAAATCATAATCGCCCAAGTCAGCTGAATGCCGTCAAGGTCGAACCAGTGACCAAAGGAGCTATGGGCAACATCTTCACCATAAATCACGGCCAACATCAGCAAAATAAAGCCGACGATGGAAATCTCACCAATTTTGCCCGGACGGATATAACGGGTGTAGATACCCATAAACAGAGCAATCGGCATAGTCGCTGCGATGGTGAACGTACCCCAAGGGCTGTGAACCAATGCTTTCACAACGATCAGCGCCAACACCGCCATGATGATGACCATAATCATCAAAATACCGATAGACGCAATCACGCCTGGGACGGTACCGAGTTCTTGTTTCACGATATCGCCCAAAGACTTACCGTCACGGCGCATAGAAACAAACAGTACCATCATATCCTGTACGGCACCGGCAAATACCACGCCGAAAATAATCCACAAAGTACCGGGCAGATAACCCATTTGCGCTGCCAATACAGGACCAACCAGAGGGCCTGCGCCTGCAATAGCGGCAAAGTGGTGGCCGAACAGTACGCCTTTATGTGTGGGCACATAGTCCAAGCCGTCATTGTGGCGTTCTGCCGGAGTCAGACGGTTAGGATCAAGCTGCATCACACGGTTGGCAATGTAAAGACTGTAGAAACGGTAGGCAATGCAGTATACCGAAATGGCGGCCGTAACCATCCAAATCGCACTGACTTGCTCGCCACGGCTGAGAGCTAAAGTAGTAAAGGAGGCCAAGCCTACCAAAACCACAATGCCCCAGATCAAAAATGATTTGAGCGATTTCATTGATTTATCCTTAAAACGTGATGCACCAAGGCTTGCTTTAGCGACAAACTGCCTTAATGCGCTTCAGAAAGACCAGTCATTATAGTCTTCATGATTTCATGAGTGAAATGTCATTTCAACCCCAATTCGACTGAAAACAAAATGATTAGTTCGTCCGTAAGGTTAACACAAACAGACAATATACCCTTCATTTTTTACTTCAAAACTAAATATTCCTTAACATATAGCAAACGAAAGGCCGTCTGAAAATCCAAATATTCAGTTTTCAGACGGCCTGACAAACGGTCAATGCTATAATCCGATATTCCCATTTCTCTATATTGCCATACCATGCAAAACAACGATTCCGAAACCATGCGCCTCTCCAAACGCATGGCGCAATTAGGCTTATGTTCGCGCCGCGAGGCAGACAGCTACATCGAGCAAGGCTGGGTCAAAGTCAACGGCCAAACCGCCGTACTCGGTCAAAAAGTCACCGAGCGCGACCGCATCGACCTCAACAAACAAGCCCATGAAAAACAAGCAGCGCGCGTAACTATCCTACTAAACAAACCCGTCGGCTACGTCAGCGCGCAGGCAGAAAAAGGCTATAAATCCGCCGCAGAACTCATCACAGCCGAAAACCACTGGGAAGGCGACGACAGCCGTATCCCTTTCAGCGAAAAACACAAATTTGGTTTAGCCCCTGCCGGCCGCTTGGACATTGACTCTGTCGGATTGTTGGTGCTCACCCAAGATGGCCGCATCGCCAAACAGCTGATTGGCGAAAACAGCAGCAGCGAAAAAGAATACCTTGTCCGCGTCCGCGGCAAACTGGACGACAAAGGCCTTGCCCTGCTCAACCACGGCTTGAGTTTGGACGGAGAAAAATTGCGCCCCGCCAAAGTCGAATGGCAAAACGAAGACCAGTTGCGCTTTATTTTGCGACAAGGCAAAAAACGCCAAATCCGCCGCATGTGCGAACTGGTCGGCCTGCGCGTCGTCGGTTTGAAACGCATCCGCATAGGAAAAGTCAAACTCGGCAGACTGCCGCCGGGCAAATGGCGTTATTTACGCGCTGACGAATCGTTTTAATTGCAGATAACAAAAAGGCCGTCTGAACACACATTTCAGACGGCCTGATCTTTTATTACTGCTTATTCGATATAAGTAAACTTCGCACGTTTAATATTGCAGAGGATTTCGTACGGAATCATACCGGCAACTTCAGAAACTTCATTGATATTAATTACATCGCCCCAAAGCTCGACTTCCGCGCCCAAGCCCTCTTTCGAGGCTTCCAACTCAACCGTAATCATATCCATAGATACCCTGCCGATAATACGACTGCGTTTGCCATCCACCGCCACAGGGGAATTAGTGGAAGCACGACGCGGATAACCGTCGGCATAGCCGCAGGCAATCAAACCGACACGGGTAGATTTGCTGGTGTAGAACGTTGCGCCGTAGCCAATCGGAGAATGCGGTTGCAACACACGCTCGCCGAAAACGCGGGAAGTCAGGCGCATAACAGGTTTCAAACGCTCATCCACGCCGCCGAAAGGCGAAATACCATATAAAGCCAGACCGGCACGTCCCCAATCGCGGCGTGCTTCAGGTACGTTCAAAATCGCGGCGGAATTGGCCAAGCTCTCTTCGCCTTCCAAACCTTCACACGCTAAATCAAACGCTTCAAGCTGCATTTCGGTCATGCCGTTTTCCGGTTCGTCCGCGCAGGCAAAATGGCTGAATTTCACAATGTTTTCAACCGATTCGGATTGTTTCAATGCAGTATAGGCGGCAGCATAGTTATGCGGAAAGAAACCGGCACGGTGCATACCAGAGTCCATTTTCAGCCATACGGTTGTCGGACGTTGCCACTCATGATGTACAAACGTCTCCAGCTGCCATTGGCTGCCGATTGCCGGCCACAAATCATAACGGTCAACATCCGCATACTCCGCAGCCTCAAATACGCCTTCCAACAAAACAATCGGATTTTTAATGCCGTTTTGACGCAACTCCACGCCTTCATCTACCGTTGCCACCGCAAAGCCGTCGGCAATATCCGCCAACGCGTGTGCGCATCTGACCGCACCATGCCCATAAGCATCAGCCTTAATCACAGCCAACAATTTATTGCCATGCAACTCTTTGAGAAAACGATAATTTTGACGTAAATTATCCAAACGGATTTGCGCATTGAGCGGACGCATAATGTATTCCTCTTATCGGCATTTCGTTTCAGACGGCCTGCCCCATTACTTTGAAGTAAATATTATAGGTCAAAAACTACACAGGATTCCATGAAATCCACAAGAATAATCTATTCATAATTTAGACCTCATGCGCGCCTTTAGGCATTTATGCTTCTTCTCAGCCTGTTTTAAGGTTATGATTTAATCCAAATGAAAACGACAGACATCAATGCCATGAAAGAACTCGACAAAACCGACTTAAAAATTCTCAAGCTCCTACAACAAAACGCACGTATCCCCATGACCGAATTGGCTGAAAAAGTCGGCCTCTCCACCACGCCGGTAACCGAACGCGTCCGCCGCTTGGAACGCGACAACCTTATTACCGGCTATCACGCCCATCTGAATCCTCATGCTTTAGGTCAAAGCCTCTTGGTCTTTGTCGAGCTGAAACTGCGCTCCAAATCCGGCAATATTTTTGAAGACTTCAAACGCGAAGTGCTGAAGATTCCGCAAATTCTCGAATGTCACTTAGTCTCCGGCGAATACGACTACCTTATCAAAGTCCGCCTGCCCAATATGTCCGCCTATCGCGATATGCTCGGCAATATCTTGCTGCAACTGCCGGCTGCTGCCGAAAGCCGCAGCTATGTTGTCATGGAAGAAGTCAAAGAAGAAGTGGTATTAGACATCTAATTCTATTCAACAAACAAAGGCCGTCTGAAAGATTACAACATTCAGACGGCCTTTATTTTAAATAGGCAAAAAAAACGCACACATCCGACAGAATGTGTGCCAAGTCTACAAAGGAGAAATAGAGGAGA
>NZ_KV821588.1:0-30337 GCF_001815685.1 Neisseria sp. HMSC056A03 | reverse complement strand
CAAGTCTACAAAGGAGAAATAGAGGAGAAACTATTAACTGACTACTCGAACCAGCTAACGAAACGAATTATGCAACAAGAGATTCAATTGCGCAAGCATTTTTCTTGTAAAATTTCTTAATTATTCGATTAACAAATTTTAAATGTAATCATATTTCAATGCAGATAAAAAAATGCGCATACCGTTTCGATATGCGCCAAGTCTACAAAGGAGAAATAGAGGAGAAAAATCAAGCTGCATCAAGCAACTCAACGGCGCGAATTATCCTTGTCTTCTACCCGTCTGTCAACTGCTTTTCTATCTACTTTCAAGTATTTTGCTAAAAAACAACAAATCCGCTATTCCCCTCTTTTTCTTGCTATTTTCGCCCATATATAAAAAATTTAGGGCCGTCTGAAACAATATATTGCCACTAAAGATAAACGGCTCCATACTCACACATTCATAGTCCATATCAACCCAACCCAAAGACCATGACCACCCCACTCTCCCTTGCCGTCGTCGGCCATACCAACACAGGCAAAACCTCGCTCTTACGTACGCTTTTGCGCGACAGCACCTTCGGCGAAGTGAAAAACGCGCCATCCACCACGCGCCATGTCGAAGAAGCCCTCATCAACGATGGCGACGACAGCTTGGTTTATCTCTACGACACACCCGGCCTTGAAGATGCAGGTGGCGTGTTGGACTGGCTGGAAACCCATACATCCGCACGCGATGACGGCATTGAGCGCATCCAGCAATTCCTCAGCAATCATGAGGCGCATCACGAGTTCAACCAAGAGGCCAAAGTGCTGCGCCAAGTCATGCAAAGCGATATGGCCATGTACGTCATCGATGCGCGGGAACCCGTCCTCGACAAATACAAAGACGAGCTGACCATTTTGTCTTGGTGCGCCAAGCCCATCATGCCCGTGTTCAACTTCACCCAAAATCAAGACCTGACCGCTTGGACCAATATGCTCGCCCGTCGAACCCTGCATGTTTACGCCGGTTTCGATACCGTTGCCTTCGACTTTGAAGGCGAAATCCGATTGTGGGACAACCTTGCCACCATGTTACCTAAGCGCGACATCCTCGACCGCCTCATCAATATGCGTCGTCGCGAGTGGCAACGGCTGGATACGGAAGCGCGCCGTGAAATTGCCGATTTTCTGCTGGATGCCGCCGCATTCACCCAAGAAATTGCCGAAAACGACGACCCTGCCCCGACTTTGGAAGTCATGCAATCGGAAATCCGCCAACTTGAGCGGCAAATGCAACAACGCCTGTTCACACTTTACCGCTTCTATCACGACGAAGTCGGCAGCGACAGCACATGGATGCCCAAAGCCTTCAAACAAGACCCGTTTGACAGCGAGTTGCTCAAACATTACGGCATCCGTACCGGTACCGGCGCAACCGCAGGCGCGCTCATCGGCTTAGGCTTGGACATTGCCACGCTTGGCGGCTCGCTTGGTTTGGGTACAGCCATCGGCGGACTATTGGGCGGTATTTTGCCCAATGCCCAAGACATCACCGACAAAATCAACGGCCGACAAACCCTGCATACCGATCCGGAAACCCTTACCCTACTCGCCGCACGCGCACTGGATTTGTTGCACGTCTTACAAACGCGCGGCCATGCGGCTCAATCGCATATCGAGCTAAAAGAACGCAAAGCGCCCTGGAATGCGGCCAAATTACCTAGCGAACTCAACAAAGCGCGCAGCAACCGCAAATGGTCTTCGCTCAACACACACCAGCCGGAAGCCAGCCGTAACGAACGCGCAGCCTATGTCGCCACTTTAAGCGAGAAATTAAAAGCTTAGAATTGCCGCATAACAAAAAGGCCGCCTGAAATCCAAATGTTTCAGACGGCCTTTTGATTTTAGAAGGAAAATACTTATTCAGCAGCTTTGGTTTCGCGTTTCAAACCGCCGCCAAGTGCTTTATACAAGTCGGCAAGATTTTCCAAACGGGTCAGCTGATTAGCCAAAAGAGCAGTTTCTGCACTGTAATTGCTACGCTCGGCATCCAGCAAATCCAATGCGCTGGATACACCATGTTTGTAGCGCAGGCTGATGAGGCGCAGGCTATCGTTGTAGGCACGGCTTTGTTTGCTCAAAGCGTTATAGCTTTTATCCAGCTGTTCGCGTGCAACCAACGCATTGGAAACGTCTTTAAATGCAGATTGAACAGCGGCTTCATAAGCAACGATTTGTGCCTGTTGGCGCAGTTTGGCTACGTCAAGATTAGCTTTGTTTGTGCCCCAGTCAAAGATAGGCAGGGTAATGGACGGTGCAAAAGCCCAAATACCCGTGCCGCTCTTAAACAGGCCGCTCAACTCGCCGGAAGCGGTACCGACCGAACCGGTCAGGCTGATGCGCGGGAAGAAGGCCGCACGTGCCGCGCCGATATTGGCATTGGCTTGTTTGAGCGCGTGTTCGGCCGCACGGATATCCGGACGGTTGAGCAATACATCCGAACTCAAACCGGCAGGCAGCTTGGTCATTTTGAACTGCTTGCTCAAAGGCAGACCGGCAGGCAAGCCTTCGGGCAAAGGTTGATTAATCAACATAGCCAAGGAATTTCGCGCTTGCTCGCGGTTTTTTACCGCGAATGCGTAATCGGCTTTGGCCGATTCAATCAGCGCTTCCTGTTGGCGCAAATCAACGGCGGAAATCACGCCGGCCTTATGGCGTAATTGCGAGAGCTTGTAAGTCGCCTCACGGGTTTGCAATACGCGTTGTGCCAATGCCATGGTTTCTTCCGCGTAGCGTTCGTTAAAGTAGGCTTTGGCAACGGTAGAAATCAAGGTCAGATGGGCGGCATCGCGGTTTGCGGCCACATTGAAATAACCTTGCAACGCGGCTTCGCCGGTACTGCGAACACGGCCGAAAAGGTCGAGTTCATAAGAGGCTGCGCCCAAACCCACGCTGTATTGGCTGCTGACGCTGCCGCCGCTCAAGCTGCCTTGACGCGAACCTGTACCGCTGACATTGACGGTTGGCAACAAGTTATTACGCGCAATCATGTATTGCTTGCGGTAGATTTCCGCATTCAGCGCGGCTGTACGCAAATCGGTATTGCGTGCCAATGCGATGTCGATCAGACGGTGAAGGCGCGGATCGGCAAAGTAATCTTGCCAACCCAATTCGGCGGCACGGATACCGTCGTCAACTGTGTCGTATTTAAACGTATCGGCCACGGCAACTTGAGGCTGTTCATATTTCGGCATCATGGTACAGGCTGACAAAGCCACGGCGGCGGCAACGGCGGTCAGTACAGGTTTGAATGTAATCTTCTTCATTTTAGAATCCTTTAGCATTTTGAGGCCGTCTGAAAAGTTTTCAGACGGCCTTTGCTTTAGTGCTTGTCTGAATCGTGTTTACCGTCTTCAATCATGCCGGCTTCAGCGGCGTGTTTGGCGGCCATCTCATGCTCGTGTGCAGTTTCTTTAAAGAATTTGCGCACAACCACATAGAACAAAGGCACAAGGAACACAGACAGAATCGTACCGATCAACATCCCCCAGAACACGGTCGTACCAATTGCACGTTGGCTGGCAGAGCTGGCACCGCTGGCAACATAGAGCGGTACCACACCCAAGATGAAGGCGAACGAAGTCATGATAATCGGGCGGAAACGCAAGTGTGCGGCGGCAAGTGCAGCTTCAAGCGCGCTCTTACCTTGCGCTTGCAGGTCTTTGGCAAACTCGATAATCAAAATCGCGTTTTTCGCACTCAAGCCCATTACGGTTACGAAACCGACTTGGAAGTAAATATCGTTGGCGTATGCCGGAATACTGCCCAGCAGTGCTTCAAACATGTTGCGGCCGGTTACGCCCAATGCCGCGCCAATCAAGCCCAACGGAATCACAAGGATAACCGCCAACGGGATAGACCAGCTTTCGTACAAAGCAGCCAATACCAAGAATACAGCGGCAGCGGCCAATGCGTACAACATGACAGTTTGCGAGCTACCCTTGGCCTCTTCACGAGACTGACCGCCCCATTCCAGACTGTAACCGCCGCCCATGTCATCAACCATTTGCTGTACCGCAGCCATGGCCTGACCGGAAGACACACCATTAACAGGCGAGCCGGAAAGCTCCATTGCAGGATAACCATTGAAGCGGACGCTTTGTTCCATACCGTTTTCCCAAGAAACAGTAGCAATGGTAGAAAGCGGTACGGCAACGCCGGATTTGTTCGGCACGGTCAGGTTCAGAATATCGGCAGGCTGCATACGGGCACTCGCATCAGCTTGTACCATCACGCGTTGCAGACGGCCTTGATTCGGGAAGTCGTTTACATAAGACGAACCCAGCGAGGTCGCCAACGCAGTACGGATATCAGAGAATGAAATACCTTGTGCGGCGGCTGCAGAACGATTGATGTCGATTTTCAACTGCGGCGCATCTTCCAAACCGCTCGCACGAACGGTACTTGGGTTAAACAAACCGCTTTTGCGCATTTTGTCAATCAGCTCATTGCGCTTGGCCAACAATGCAGCATGGCCGCTGTTGTTACGGTCTTGCAGGTAAATCGTCAAGCCGGAGCCTGTACCCAATTCCATAATGGCAGGAGGCACAATCGCCAAACCGAAACCGTCTTTCAGCGTAGCCATCATCATGCCGGTCAACTTACCGGAAATAGAAGTTGCATCGCTGCCCGGAGCAGTACGTTCGTTCCAGTCTTTCAGAATGACAAAGCCCAAAGCCATGTTTTGACCGGAACCTGAAAAACTGAAGCCGGAAACGGTAATGATGTTCTCAATCTCAGGTATAGATTTTGCCAGTTGAGTGATTTGAGCCAAAGTTGCATCGGTACGCTCTTTGGTAGCACCGGCAGGCAACTGCACGCTCAACATCAAGTTACCTTGGTCTTCAGACGGCAAGAAGGAAGTCGGCAGACGCATAAACAGGAATACGCCCACAACAGTCAAACCAATATAGACAACCATCATGCGCAAAGTCTTACGCAAGACTTTGGCAACCCAACCTTCGTAGCCGTGTGTCCAGTTGTCGAATTTCTTGTTAAACCAACCGAAGAAACCTTTTTTCTCTTCGTGATGACCATTCTGAATCGGCTTGAGCATGGTGGCACACAATGCCGGAGTCAGCGTCAAGGCAAGGAATGCGGAGAAGCCGATCGATGCCGCCATAGTCAGGGCAAACTGTTTGTAAATGTTACCGGTTGCACCGCTAAACATTGCCAGCGGCACAAATACGGACATCAACACGGCAGTAATACCGATCACCGCGCCGGAAATCTGACTCATCGCTTTTTTAGTTGCAGCCTTAGGCGGCAAACCTTCGCTCGCCATAATACGCTCAACGTTTTCAACGACCACAATCGCGTCATCGACCACAATACCGATCACCAATACCATCGCAAACATGGTCAATACGTTAATCGACATACCCATGTATGAGATGAAGGCAAAACCGCCCAACAGGGAAATCGGCACAACAATGGTCGGAATCAATGTATAGCGGATGTTTTGCAGGAAGAGATACATCACCAAGAATACCAATACGATGGCTTCCAAAAGTGTATGGATCACTTTCTCAATCGAAATTTCCACAAATTTGGAAGTATCGTAAGGAACTTTCCAGCTCATGCCGTCTGGAAAATACTTCTGCAAAACCGCCATTTTTTCTTTCACGGCAGTCGCCGTTGCCAAAGCGTTACCGCTGTTGGACAACATCACTGCCATACCGGTGGTATTCACACCGTTCAAGCGGGTGGAAGAAGAATAGTCCTGCATACCCAAGCTGACTTTGGCAACGTCTTTCAGATAGACGTTCGAGCCGTCGGTATTGGATACCAAAATGATGTTGCCGAACTCTTCAGCAGTGCTCAGCTGACCTTGCGCTGTAACGGTTGCCGAAATGGTCTGTCCCGGCACAGCAGGCAGAGAACCGATAGAGCCCGCTGAAATTTGGATATTTTGAGTAGACAGTGCGTTGGTTACCGTCCCAAAAGACAGGTTGTAGTTTTGCAGTTTTTTCGGGTCAACCCAAATACGCATAGCGCGTTGCGCACCAAACAATCGAACCTGACCCACGCCGTCGATACGTTGCAACTCAGGTACGATATTGCGTTGCGCGTAGTCATTCATCTCCTCAATGGATTGCCTTTCGGAAGAAAGCATCACTACTTGCAAGAAGTTGGAACGCGCCTTAGATACGGTTACACCATATTGTTGTACGGTAGAGGGCAATGTGGACAATACTTCAGACAGTTTGTTCTGTACGTCTACTTGTGCCAAATCTTCATTGGTTTCCGGTGTAAACGTCAGACTGACGCTGCCGTTGCCGCTGGAATTGGCAGAAGTCGTCATATAGTCCAAACCTTCCACACCGTACATATTACGTTCGATAACGGCCAGCACGCTGTCTTCCATTACCTGAGCAGAAGCGCCCGGATAAGTAGCGGTCAAAGTAATGGTCGGCGCTGCAACGGACGGATATTGGGAAATCGGCAGTTTTTGAATGCCGAAAATACCCGCTGCGATGATAAAAATCGCAATAACCCATGCAAAGATGGGGCGATCAATAAAAAACTTAGACATTCACGCGTTCCTTATTTAGCTTCAGATGCAGCTTTAGCTTCAGGCTTGGCCTCGGATGCAGCCTGGCCGTCTGAAACTGCCGATGTTGCTGCCGCATCGTTTGCAGGCGGCGTCCATTCTTTCGGCGTTACCTTTTTAGCACCCGACATACCGGCAATGCTGATGCCTTCAACAATCACTTTGTCGCCGTCTTTCAGGCCGTCTGTAATAATCCAGTTGGTACCTTGCTGTTGGGCTACGGTCACGACACGCGCTTCCATTTCGCTCTTGTCATTCACCACCATCACCGTATCTTGCGAACCGCGGGTAACGGCTTGTTGCGGCACTACAAATGCATTATCCACTGCCACTTGTTCCATCAACACGCGTACATACAAGCCCGGCATCAAGATATTTCTGTCGTTAGGAATGGCGGCGCGCAAGGTAATTTGACCGGTCGTTTCGTTGACAGTCGGATCTGCAAACAGCAGACGGCCTTTTTCAGGGTAAACCGTACCGTCGTCAAATTTGATATCCACTGCAATCGCGCCGTTTGCCGCCAACAATTTGCCTTCGGCAACCTGTTGACGCAGTTTCATGACCTCACTCGCAGATTGGGTAATGTTGACATACATCGGATTGGTTTGTTGAATGGTGGCCAAAACAGTAGTATCGCCGGAATTGAGCAATGTACCTTCAGAAACTTTAGATTGACCGATGAAGCCAGAAATCGGCGCAGTAATGCGGGAGCGGTTCAGGTTGATACCGGCAGATTTGATGGCTGCTTGAGCGGATTTGACGCTTGCCTCTGCTGAACGCTTGGCCGTTACGGCCGCATCATATTCTTGTTGGCTGATGGCATCGGCGGCAACCAGCGGTTTGTATCGGGCCAGGTCGGCATTCGCTTTGGCCAAAGTAGCTTGCGCACTCGCCAACTGGGCGCGTGCGCTTTCTAAGTTTGCTTCATAAGATGAGCTGTCGATTTGGTACAAAGGCTGACCGGCTTGCACATAGCTGCCCTCTTGGAACAGGCGTTTTTGCAGAATACCGCCGACTTGGGCGCGAACTTCCGCAGTACGCAATGATTCCAGACGGCCCGGCAACTCGGTTGTCAATGCAACGGTTTCCGGATGCACAGTGACCACGCGAACTTCAGGCGCAGGTTGTTTTTGCTGTTGCTGACTGCCTTGCGCCTGTTGGCCGGCTGCTTTTTCATCGCCTTTGCCGCAAGCGGAAAGCGCCAACGCAGTAGCTGCTGCAATTGCCGCGACACGCATCATTTTAGAAGCATAAAGAGCCATAATTTTCCTATCTCTATGATAAATAAGGGTTTGACTAATTAAAAATTGATTACTTTAATCTCATATTTCACAAGCAGAAATTGCCTGTTTTCATGAAAAACAGGCTGATTATATAGTGTTGAGAAACACTATCAAGTACTAAATTGAATTATACATACATTCTTGCATGTTCAGAAGTAATTTTTTATAATCCGAACCATAAATTTACATTTCCTACAAAAAAACCATGAGAAGAACCAAAACCGAAGCCTTAAAAACCAAAGAATATCTCATGCTTGCCGCATTAGATACGTTTTATCAGAAAGGCATTGCCCGCACTTCGCTCAACGAAATCGCCCAAGCTGCAGGCGTAACGCGCGGCGCACTGTATTGGCATTTCAAAAACAAAGAAGATTTGTTTGACGCTTTGTTCCAACGGATTTGCGACGACATCGAAAGTTGCATAAAGGAGGATTCAAACAACAATAACGAACAGGCTTGGTCAAGCTTCCGACTGACCCTGACCCGTTTTTTCGAGCGACTGCAACACAACGAGCTTCACTATAAATTCCACAGCATTTTGTTTTTAAAATGCGAACACACCGAGCAAAATGAGGCAGTCATTGCCATCGCTAAAAAACACCAATCACTATGGCGTGAAAAAATCATTGCCGTCCTGACTGATGCGGTACAACAAAAAGCGTTGGCGGATAATTTGGATACCGATATGGCAGTCATCTTCATCAAGTCTTCATTAGACGGCTTGATTTGGCGCTGGCTTTCTTCAGGTCAAGGTTTCGATTTGGCGCAAACCGCCCCCCGCATGATTGAAATCATCATTGATACATTGGAAAACCATCCGCAATTAAGAAAACAATCATAAACATCAAAAATAAAAGGCCGTCTGAAACTTTTAATGTTTCAGACGGCCTTTTGGTTCAAACCTAATTAACGTGTTACCGGTTTGTAACGGATACGTTTCGGTTTCGCGCCCTCTTCGCCCAAACGGCGTTTCTTATCGGCCTCGTATTCCTGATAGTTGCCGTCGAAGAACACCCATTTCGAATCGCCTTCGCACGCCAGAATATGCGTGGCGATGCGGTCGAGGAACCAGCGGTCGTGCGAAATCACCATCACGCTGCCGGCAAATTCCAGCAATGCATCTTCCAGCGCGCGCAGGGTCTCCACGTCGAGGTCGTTGGACGGTTCGTCCAGCAGCAACACATTGCCGCCGCTCAACAAGGTTTTTGCCAAGTGCAAACGTCCGCGTTCGCCGCCTGACAATTGACCTGCGATTTTGCTTTGGTCGCTGCCTTTAAAGTTGAAGCGTCCCAAATATTGGCGGGCAGGGATTTCAAACTGTCCGACCTGCAAAATATCGCGGCCTTCAGCGATGTTGTCGAACACGGTTTTGTCGTTTTGCAAACCTTCGCGGCTTTGGTCGATCAGGCTCATTTTCACGGTTTGGCCGATTTTCACTTCGCCGGAATCAGGCTGCTCTTTGCCCGCAATCATTTTAAACAACGTCGATTTACCCGCGCCGTTCGGGCCGATGATGCCGACAATCGCGCCAGCAGGCACTTTAAAGCTTAAATCGTCAATCAGCACTTTATCGCCAAACGACTTGGAAGCATTCACAAACTCAATTACTTCATTACCCAAACGCTCGGCAACAGGGATAAAGATTTCCTGAGTTTCGTTGCGTTTTTGGTATTCGTAGTTGCTCATTTCCTCGAAACGCGCCAGACGCGCTTTGGACTTGGCTTGACGGCCCTTGGCATTTTGGCGTACCCATTCCAACTCCTGCTTCATCGCTTTCACGCGCGCAGCTTCAGACTTCGCCTCGTTTTCCAAGCGTTTTTCTTTCTGCTCCAGCCAAGACGAGTAATTGCCTTTCCACGGGATACCGTGTCCGCGGTCGAGTTCCAAAATCCATTCGGCAGCATTGTCGAGGAAATAGCGGTCGTGCGTTACCGCAACGACTGTGCCGGGGAAGCGCACCAAGAATTGCTCCAGCCATTCGACAGATTCCGCGTCCAAGTGGTTGGTCGGCTCGTCAAGCAAAAGCATATCGGGCTTGCTCAACAAGAGTTTGCACAAAGCCACACGGCGTTTTTCACCGCCGGACAAATTGCCGATTTTGGCATCCCAATCAGGCAGACGCAGCGCGTCGGCAGCAATTTCTAATTCATGCTCTGCACCGCCGCCCGTGGACGAACCCGCCGCAATAATCGCTTCCAGACGGCCTTGTTCTTCCGCCAACGCGTCAAAATCCGCATCAGGATTGGCATACTCGGCATACACTTCTTCCAAGCGTTTCTGCGCGGCAGCCACTTCGCCCAAACCGCTTTCCACTTCCTCGCGTACGGTTTTTTCAGGATCAAGCTCAGGCTCTTGCGGCAGGTAACCGATTTTAATGCCGCCCATCGGCACGGCTTCGCCCTCAAATTCTTTATCCACGCCCGCCATAATCCGCAGCACGGTGGACTTACCCGCGCCGTTCAAACCGAGCAAACCGATTTTTGCGCCGGGGAAGAAGGAAAGGGAAATATCTTTAATGATGGTTTTCTGCGGCGGCACAACCTTGCTCACACGCAGCATGGAATAGACGTATTGTTGGGACATAGTATTCTCAATTCGGTCAAACAAATTTCAGACGGCCCATTTTAACCTATTGCCCCAATACTTGCTTGTTCAAATGCCGTCTGAAAATAGAAATAAGCATCAAAATATACACCGAGCCGAACCGATACCCTCATTGCCCGACGGTATCAATGCCAAACCGCAGAAAATTTGATTTAAGCCAGTTTATCCTTGAACTGGCATTGCCAATATCCGGCGCGCTTCATAAAATGCACCTATATCCTTGAAAGCACGCACACAAACAATAACGACAGAGAACACCACACCAAGGAACATTTCAGATTTCTCAATAAAAATACTTTTTAAAAAAAGGATTTACCTCATGTCGGAACATACGCAAAAAACAGCAAAACAAGGTTTGCCGTCACTGGCAAAAAGTACGATTTGGATGCTGAGCTTCGGCTATCTCGGCGTTCAGACGGCCTTTACCCTGCAAAGCTCACAAATGAGCCGCATCTTCCAGACACTCGGCGCCGACCCGCACAGCCTCGGCTGGTTCTTTATCCTGCCGCCGTTGGCGGGGATGCTGGTGCAGCCGATTGTCGGCCATTACTCCGACCGCACTTGGAATCCGCGCCTGGGCGGCCGCCGTCTGCCGTATCTGCTTTACGGTACGCTGATTGCGGTTATCGTCATGATTCTGATGCCGAACTCCGGCAGCTTCGGTTTTGGCTACGCTTCTTTGGCGGCTTTGTCGTTTGGCGCGCTGATGATTGCGCTGTTGGACGTGTCCTCCAATATGGCAATGCAGCCGTTTAAGATGATGGTCGGCGACATGGTCAACGAGGAGCAGAAAAGCTACGCCTACGGGATTCAGAGCTTCTTGGCGAATACGGGTGCGGTTGTGGCAGCGATTCTGCCATTTGTGTTCGCGTATATCGGCTTGGAAAACACGGCGGAAAAAGGCGTCGTGCCGCAGACCGTGGTCGTGGCATTCTATGTGGGCGCGGCGTTGCTGATTATTACCAGTGCGTTCACCATCTTCAAAGTCAAAGAGTATGATCCGGAAACCTACGCTCGCTACCACGGCATCGACGTAACCGCAAATCAGGAAAAAGCCAACTGGTTCGAACTCTTAAAAACTGCACCTAAAGCGTTTTGGACAGTCACTTTGGTGCAATTCTTCTGCTGGTTCGCTTTCCAATATATGTGGACTTACTCGGCAGGCGCGATTGCAGAAAACGTTTGGCAGACAACCGATGCCTCTTCCGTAGGCTATCAGGAAGCGGGCAACTGGTACGGCGTTTTGGCGGCGGTACAATCCATTGCTGCCGTTATCTGCTCGTTTATTCTGGCAAAAGTACCGAATCAATACCATAAAGTCGGTTATTTCGGTTGTCTGGCTCTGGGCGCGCTCGGTTTCTTCTCTATCTTCTTCATCCACAATCAATATGCATTGATCCTGTCTTATACCTTAATCGGCATCGCGTGGGCAGGTATCATTACCTATCCTTTGACGATTGTAACCAATGCCCTCTCCGGCAAACACATGGGTACTTATTTGGGTCTGTTTAATGGCTCTATCTGTATGCCTCAAATCGTCGCCTCCCTGCTGAGCTTTATCCTCTTCCCTATGCTGGGCAGCCATCAGGCAACCATGTTCTTGGTTGCAGGTGCGGTCTTGCTGCTGGGAGCCTTCTCAGTATGTCTGATTAAAGAGACCCACGGCGAATAATCCATCCATACCATCGGCAAAGGCCGTCTGAAACCTTTGCCGAACTTACGATTTTAATAACAGGAGCTTCATAAATGTATACAAGAATCATGGAAGTCAGCCCTTGGACGCTGCGTTCGGCAAAACTGGAAAAAGAACACAAACGGCTGCAAGAGAGCCTGACCAGCTTGGGCAACGGCTATATGGGTATGCGCGGCAGCTTTGAGGAAACCTACTCTGCCGACAGCCACTTGGGCACCTACATCGCCGGCGTGTGGTTCCCCGACAAAACCCGCGTCGGCTGGTGGAAAAAC
This sequence comes from Neisseria sp. HMSC056A03, assembly GCF_001815685.1. Classification (NCBI taxonomy): domain Bacteria; kingdom Pseudomonadati; phylum Pseudomonadota; class Betaproteobacteria; order Neisseriales; family Neisseriaceae; genus Neisseria; species Neisseria sp. HMSC056A03. Next base: position 17,906 of record NZ_KV821588.1, on the reverse strand, counting down.
GGCTACCCCAAATATTTCGGCAAAGCTATCAACGCGCTCAATTTCAGCAAAGTCAAAATCTTTGTCGACGGGCAGGAAGTGGATTTGGCGAAAAACGACGTTGCCGGCTTCTCCGTCGAACTCGATATGCAGCACGGCGTGTTGCGCCGCTCGTTCACCGTATTCGGCGTGCGTTTCGATGTGTGCAAATTCCTGTCTGTCGCGCAAAAAGAACTGGCGGTTATCCGCTGGGAAGCCGTATCCGTCGACGGCAAAACCCACCAAGTCCGCATCGATTCCATCATCGACGCCGACGTGAAAAACGAAGACTCCAACTACGAAGAAAAATTCTGGCAGGTATTGGACAAAGGCGTTTCAGACGACCGCTCCTACATTGCCACCCAAACCGTCGCCAATCCTTTCGGCGTGGAACAATTCATCGTCAACGCCGAGCAAACCTTCGCCGGCAGCTTCAAAGCCCTCGGCGGCAGCCAAACCGACTGGCAGGTCTCCAATTCTTTTGAAGCCGAAGTCGGCAGTACGCCCGAAACCTTTGAAAAACGCGTGATTGTTACCACCAGTCGCGATTATCAGGGCTTGGAAGCAGTGAAAGCCGCCGGCCGCGCCTTGTCGGAAAAAATTGCAGGCGTTGCGTTTGAAACCTTGCTGGACGCGCACAAAGCAGGCTGGCTGCACCGTTGGGAAATCGCCGACGTGGTTATCGAAGGCAGCGACGAAGCGCAGCAGGGCATCCGCTTCAACCTGTTCCAACTGTTCTCCACCTACTACGGCGAAGACGCGCGTCTGAACATCGGCCCCAAAGGCTTTACCGGCGAAAAATACGGCGGCGCGACCTATTGGGACACCGAAGCCTACGCCGTGCCGCTTTACCTCGCACTGGCTGAACCCGAAGTTACCCGCAACCTGCTGCAATACCGCCGCAACCAACTGCCGCAGGCGCAACACAACGCGCGCGAACAGGGCTTGGCGGGCGCACTCTATCCGATGGTGACGTTTACGGGCATCGAGTGCCACAACGAATGGGAAATCACCTTTGAGGAAATCCACCGCAACGGTGCGATTCCTTACGCCATCTACAACTACACCAACTACACCGGCGACGAAAGCTATCTTGCCAAAGAAGGTTTGGAAGTCTTGGTCGAAGTGTCCCGCTTCTGGGCGGACCGCGTCCACTTTTCCAAACGCAGCGGCAAATACATGATTCACGGCGTAACCGGCCCGAACGAATACGAAAACAACATCAACAACAACTGGTACACCAACACCCTCGCCGCATGGGTATTGGACTACACCCGCGAAGCCTTGGCGAAATACCCGCGCCCCGATTTGAACGTGAGTGCCGACGAGCTGGAAAAATGGGCGGACATCAGCGCGAATATGTACCGTCCGCATGACGGAGAACTCGGCGTATTCGTGCAGCACGACGGCTTCCTCGACAAAGACATCCGCCCCGTGTCCGCGCTTTCGCCCGACGATTTGCCGCTCAACCAGAAATGGTCGTGGGACAAAATCCTGCGTTCGCCCTTCATCAAACAGGCGGACGTGTTGCAAGGTATCTACTTCTTCGGCGACCGTTTCAACATGGACGAAAAACGCCGCAACTTCGACTTCTACGAACCGATGACCGTGCATGAAAGCTCGTTGTCGCCGTGTATCCACGCCATCCTTGCCGCCGAACTGGGCAAAGAAGAAAAAGCCGTGGAAATGTACCAGCGCACCGCCCGCCTGGACTTGGACAACTACAATAACGACACCGAAGACGGCCTACACATCACCTCCATGACCGGCTCGTGGCTCGCCATCGTCCAAGGTTTCGCCCAAATGAAAACCTGGGGCGGCAAACTCAGTTTCGCACCGTTCCTGCCGAGTGCGTGGACAGGCTATGCCTTCCACATCAACTACCGCGGCCGTCTGATTAAAGTCGCCGTCGGCAAAAAAAACGTCGTCTTCACCCTGCTCAAAGGCGAACCGCTCGATTTGCAGGTGTACGGCAAAGACATCACGCTCAACGGCAGCCACACTGTCGCGTTGGAAAAATAAGGAGGGCGCAAAATGACTTTTACCGCAGTCCTCTTTGACCTCGACGGCGTCATCACCGACACCGCCGAATATCACTACCGCGCATGGAAAAAGCTCGCCGAAGAACTGGGCATCAGCATCGACCGCAAGTTTAACGAGCAGCTCAAAGGCGTGTCGCGCGACGATTCGCTCAAACGCATCCTCGCACACGGCGGCAAAACCGTCGGCGAAGCCGAGTTCGCCGAACTGACCCGCCGCAAAAACGACAACTACGTCGAGATGATTCAGGCAGTCAAACCCGAAGACGTGTACCCCGGCATTTTGCCGCTGCTGGAAGCATTGAGGGCAAACGGCAAAAAAATCGCCCTCGCGTCCGCCAGTAAAAACGGCCCGTTCCTGCTGGAACGCATGGGGCTGACCCACTTCTTCGACGCCGTCGCCGACCCTGCCGCCGTCGCGCATTCCAAACCCGCCCCCGACATCTTCCTCGCCGCCGCCGAGGGCGTGGGCGCGGATATCCGCCAATGCATCGGCATCGAAGACGCCGCAGCAGGAGTAGCCGCCATCAAAGCCTCCGGCGCCTTACCCATCGGCGTGGGCAAAGCCGAAGACTTGGGCAGCGACATCGCGCTGGTCTCCGGCACCGCCGAGCTGACCTACGCCTACCTGCAAAACGTGTGGGCACAGTCGGGCAGGTAAAATACTAAGGAAGTAAAAAGGCCGTCTGAAAACTGGATTTCAGACGGCCTTTATTCTAAAAGTTTCCAGACGACGTTTGAGGTCTTCTGAAAGTTTGAAACAGTGGTGAGAACGACAGACAACGCGTGTGTGCGTACCGCACACACCCTACACCTCGGTTTTAAAGTTTGTGCCGCCGCAGGTAAGGTGTGTGGCACAGCCACGCACGCGGTTGGTGGAGATGCAGGCTACGGCTTGCTATTCTATTTTTCCATAATCTGATATTTGCAAATCATCATCTTCAATATCTGTTTTGTCTTCTGATAAATTAATATTACCAGATATCTCAACTCCTTTGACGGTCAGTGAATAGTTTTCAGAAAAAAACGGGTCTTCTTCACCAGATTCATGCAACCCCTTAACATCACCACAAATTTCAGCAGAAATTTCTAAATCAACGATAGCATGAACACTAATGCAATTATTTTCATCTGGTTCATCTATATTAATAGATACTATTTTAATAGTATCAAGCTCTTCATTTTGATAATAACCCCCATTTTGCGGACCCCAATCTTCCGTATAAATCTCAGGACATTCGGGTAATACTCTGGCAAAATCCTCATAAAGAATATTATGAATTTTATCTTTAATTAGAGATTCAATATCGTTTGTACACATAATTTCTCCTTTCTTTATAAAAAGTTAATTCTAGACTTAAAACATAAATAAATCAAGAAACTTAATCACTCCCAAATAATAATTCTTCCTTAATCCCCCCGTATCCTATCCCGCAATACAGCCGCCTCTTCAAACTGCAAATCCCTAGCCGCCTGCTGCATGGCTTTTTCCAGTTTGGCGATTTCTTTAATCGCGTCTTCTTCGTTGTGAATCTCGCCGACTTTAACCTTGTTTTTACCTTTCAGACGGCCTTTAATATTTCCAATCAACCCAACGTTACCATCTCAATCTGCTCCATACTTCTACCCAGGAAGCGTTCGCCGATGGTACGGAAACGCAGTGGGATGTCGCTGACGTAGAAGCGGTAATCCGGGTTGTCGTTTTCTGTATTCAGTAAACCTGCTTGCGCCAAGGCTTTGGCGGTGGCTTCGGCGGTGGTGATGGCGGAATCGACCAAGGTAACGTTTTGTGCTTCACGGCCGATAAGCGGTTTGAGCAGTGGGAAGTGGGTGCAACCCAACACCAGCGTGTCGATGTCGTCGGCCAAGAGCGGCTTCAGGTATTCGCGTACGGTCAGGCGGGTGACTTCGTGATCGAGCCAGCCCTCTTCCACCAATGGAACAAGCAGGGGCGCGGCTTGCGTGCGCACCAACGTATCGTTGTTTTTTGAATGAATGGCGCGCGCGTAGGCATTGCTGTTGACGGTAGTGTTGGTCGCGATAATGCCGATTCGGTTGTTTTTGGTGGTTTGCAAAGCGGCTTCAGCACCGGCGGAAATCACGTCTAATACGGGCATATTGCCTGCTTTTTGGCGGATTTTCTGTCCGGCAACGGCGGCGATGGTGTTACACGCAATGACAAGTGCTTTGACATCGTTTTCCAGCAGGAAATCGACAATCTGCATGGCGAAGGTTTCGATGGTGGCGCGGGATTTGGTGCCGTAGGGAACGCGTGCGGTATCGCCGAAATAGATGATGTTTTCCATCGGCAGGCGTTCCATCAGGGCGCGGACGTTGGTCAAGCCGCCGACACCGGAATCGAATACGCCGATGGGGCGTTGTTTGCTGGTACTCATGGTTAATTTCTTCAATATAGTGTTGAGGCCGTCTGAAACCGTTTTTCAGACGGCCTGAAGGTTAAACATATTCTTTTTTATCGTTTTCCACCCAAGCCTGATGCGAGCAAACCCACAACAGCACGATACCGCACACGGTCGAGCTCAACATCATACCGGCCATCACCAAGGCGGAACCATTATGTAGCCAAGTCGTTGCCATACCGACCGATGCGCCGATAAGGGATTGGAACACGCCCAAGACGGCATTTGCACTGCCGCCCTCTGCGCTGAAATAGCTCATAAAGCAGGCCTGAGTGTTCGCTCCGACCAAGCCTTGCGTACCGACTGAAAACATCACGCATGGTACCAAAGCCCACAAAGGCGGCAAAGACAGCGACAACACCAAAACCGTCATCAGCAGATTGGCGGTAAATTGGACGATAATGCCCCATTTGAGGATATTTTGCGGATGCGTACCGGTTTTCAAACGCCATGCGGTAACGCGGTTAAACGACATCATGGTAATGATATTAAGCGCAAATATCCAAGCATATTGGTTTGGTGAAACATGATACAGGTGTTGGTACACGAACGACGATTCGGTCAAAAAGGCAAACATCGAACCGAAACTGAAAGCTTGGAAAAACAGATAGCCCATTGCGGCGCGCGTTCTCAAAACACGTTTAAACCTGCCTGCCACCACGCCAAACACATCCATGCTGATTTTGCCTTTTTGATGCGGCTTGGGCAGGAAATACCACATCAAACCCCAAAGCAGCAGCGAATAGCAGGCCAGAAAGCCGAAAATCATGCGCCAGCCGCCCAAATTCTGCAAGCCTGCACCAATCATCGGCGCCATCAATGGCACAATCATCAGAATGATACCTATTAAGGCAAACATCTGCGCGGCTTTGCGTCCGGAATAATAATCGCGCACCAGCGCGCCGGAAATCACCACGGTCATCCCCGCGCCAAACGCCTGCACGGCACGCAAGTTCAACAGCTGCTCGACATTATTCACCATCGTCAAACCGACAACGGCGGCAAAGTAAATGCTCAAGCCCACCAAGGCGACAGGTTTGCGGCCTTTAATATCCGAAATCGAACCGCCGACCACCTGACCAAACGCCACGCCAAACATAAAAAAGCTCAGGCTTTGCTCAATGCGGTGGATGTCTGAACCCAGCGACTTCGCCATTTCGGGAATCGCAGGCAGATAAGCATCGACAGAAAACGGCATCAGCGCGACCAACATCGCCATCAGCACGGCCATGGTTTTTTCGCCCAAAGGGGCTTGTTGTGCAGTCATTCCGACTTTCGCTTTCGTAAAAAATATTCAAAAAACAAAGAAAACAACCGCCTTGTCAGACGGTTGCGGATTTGATGGAATTATAGCAGATTTCAACCTTGTCCAATCACTGCAAAAAAAACCTTTGCAAAACTTAAGGCCGTCTGAAACTTTGCTTGGTTGAACCCCCTCGCCGCAAACGTTAAAATGCTTGTTTTTTAAGACAACAAATTGTTTCACATCACGGATTCTAAGGAATAATCATGACTACATTTCAAATTGCTCGTGCTGACGGGAAAACGCTCGAAATCCAAGGCAAAATGGCGAACCGCCACGGCTTGATCGCCGGTGCGACCGGTACGGGTAAAACCGTTACCCTGCGCCGCATGGCGGAAGCCTTCAGCAGCGAAGGTGTCCCTGTATTCTTGGTCGATGTCAAAGGCGATTTGTCAGGCATCACGCAAGCCGGTGCCAACAGCGGCAAAGTGGGCGAACGCATCGCCGAGTTTGATTTGGGTGAACAATGGCTGCAAAATTTCCCCGTGCGCTTTTGGGATGTTTACGGCGAAACCGGTATTCCCGTACGCGTCACCGTTTCAGAAATGGGTCCTATGCTTTTGGCACGCCTGATGAATCTGAACGACACGCAAGAAGGCCTGCTCAACCTCGTGTTCAAAGTTGCAGACGACAGAGGCTGGCACATTCTGGACTTGAAAGACCTGCGCAGCATGTTGAAACACGTTTCCGACCACGCTTCGGAATACCGCTCGCAATACGGCAACGTTTCTGCCGCCAGTATCGGCGCGATTCAACGCCAACTGCTGACTTTGGAAAACGAAGGTGCAGAAAAATTCTTCGGCGAACCTTCCCTCAACCTGCAAGACTCGATGCAAACCGACAACGGCAAAGGCATCATCAACATCCTTAACTCCGAAAAACTGATGCGCTCGCCGCGTATGTACAGCGCGTTTTTGCTGTGGATGCTGGCAGAATTGTTTGAAACCCTGCCCGAAGTCGGCGATTTGGACAAACCAAAATTCGTGATGTTCTTCGACGAAGCGCATTTGATGTTCGACAATGCCGCCAATGCGTTGGTCGAACAAATCGAACAAGTCGTGCGCCTGATCCGTTCCAAAGGCGTGGGCGTATATTTCGTCACCCAAAACCCGCTTGACTTGCCCGATACCATCCTCGGCCAACTGGGTAACCGTGTACAACATGCCCTGCGCGCCTTTACACCGCGCGACCAAAAAGCAGTCAAAGCTGCTGCCGAAACCTTCCGCAGCAACCCAAACATCAAAGTTGCCGAAGCGATTGCCGAACTCGGCGTCGGCGAAGCCCTCGTTTCCTTCCTTGATGAAAAAGGTATGCCCGAGCCGGTAGAACGTGCCCTCATCCTGCCGCCGCAATCCGCCCTGACCCCGCTTGCCGCAGAAGAGCGCAACCGTTTGTTCCAAAACGATGATTTGTATCCAACCTATAAAGACATGGTGGACAACTACTCTGCTTTTGAAGCACTGGCTGAAGCAGACAGCCAAGCAGCTGCTGAAAAAGAAGCCGCAAATGCCGCCAAAGAGCAGGAAAAAGCGCAAAAAGCCGCAGAAAAAGAAGCTGCCAATGCCGATCCCGGCATCCTCGGCGGACTAATCGGCGGCTTGAGCGGCGGACGTAAAAAATCCGGCCAAGGTTTGGGCTACAACGTTGCCGACGCCATCGGCAGCCAAATCAACCGCCAAGTAACCAACGCCATTTCCCGCAGCGTAATGGGCATTATTAAAAATATGTTTAAATAATCAGCCTGCGAACATAAAAGGCCGTCTGAAAATCAATTTCAGACGGCCTTTTATGTTCGTCAATCCAATCAGTTTTTCATCGATTGAACCGGAGCCGGGATTCTACCGCCTCGATTGACGAATACTTCGCACGAACCTTCTTTAACCGGCATTACAGGCGCGTAGCCTAACAGGCCGCCAAACTCAACGCTGTCGCCGACGGTTTTGCCGGTTACCGGAATAATGCGCACGGCGGTGGTTTTGCTGTTGATCATGCCGATGGCGGCTTCGTCGGCGATGATGCCGGAAATGGTATGAGCAGGCGTATCGCCGGGGACGGCAATCATGTCCAAACCAACGGAGCAGACGGCTGTCATGGCTTCGAGTTTGTCCAGTGTCAGCACACCGGCTTCGGCAGCGGCAATCATACCTTCGTCTTCGGAAACGGGAATAAACGCGCCGCTCAAGCCACCGACCGCGCTGGAAGCCATCATACCGCCTTTTTTCACAGCATCATTCAGCAATGCCAAAGCCGCTGTCGTGCCGTGCGTACCGCAGACGCTCAAACCCATTTCTTCAAGAATGCGTGCCACTGAATCGCCGACTGCAGGGGTTGGCGCCAATGACAAGTCGAGAATACCAAACGGGATATTCAGCATTTTTGAGGCTTCGCGGCCGATGAGTTCGCCCACGCGGGTGATTTTGAAAGCTGTTTTCTTCACTACTTCCGCAACTTCGGTCAATGTCGTTGCATCTGAATTTTCCAACGCGGCTTTTACGACACCCGGGCCGGATACGCCAACATTGATAACGGCATCCGCTTCGCCCGAACCATGAAACGCGCCCGCCATAAACGGGTTGTCTTCCACTGCATTACAGAACACAACAATTTTGGCGCAGCCGAAACCTTCGGGCGTGATTTCGGCCGTGAGTTTGATGGTTTCGCCTGCCAGCTTGACCGCATCCATATTGATACCGGCGCGCGTGCTGCCGATATTGATGGAGCTGCACACGATATCGGTAGCCTTCATCGCTTCGGGAATGGAACGGATCAGCACTTCGTCCGAAGGCGACATGCCTTTTTGCACCAGCGCAGAAAAGCCGCCAATAAAAGATACGCCTATCGCTTTGGCAGCTTTATCCAAAGTTTGCGCCACGCTGACATAGGAATCGGCATGGGTGGCCGCGGCGATTTGGGCAATCGGCGTAACGGAAATGCGCTGATTCACAATCGGTACGCCGTATTTGGCAGACAGATATTTTGCCGTCGCCACCAAGTCTTTGCCGACTGTGGTGATTTTATTGTAAATGTTTTGGTTCAACACATTGATATCGCTGCTGATGCAGTCGTGCAAATCAATGCCGATGGTAATGGTGCGCACGTCAAAATTCTGGTCAGCCACCATTTTGACGGTTTCTAAAATCTCGCCGGATTGAATACTCATGGCTCTCCCTCCGACTTAAATACGGTGCATGGCTTGGAAAATTTCTTCGTTTTGCATACGGATATCGAGCGCGAGTTTTTTGCTCTCTTCCGCAAACAAATCCAGCATTTCCTGCCGCGATTTGGGGCATTTCGAGGTATCCACCAAGATAATCATGGTGAAGAAATCGTCCATCAGCTGCTGGCTGATATTAAGGATGTTGATTTGGTTTTCTGCGAGAATGCCGGAAACGTCGTACACGATGCCGACACGGTCTTTGCCGATGACGGTGATGACTGAATTGTTCATAACGCTGTTTCTCCTCATAGGATATTTGAAAAGTGTTGACAATTATAACACTCAGGCCGTCTGAAAAACTGTTTCAGACGGCCTGAGTATTCAAATTTCAATTTTAATTATCGCCCTGCTTTCAAACCCTGCCACAAGCGAACGCTGAGTTTGCTCGCATCGGTTGACTTAGGCGAAACGATGAAACTTTTTTCCATCAATTCTTTATTCGGGAAAATCGATGCATCGGATGTGTACTTTTCATCCATCAAATCACGCGCCGGACGGCTAGCCGGAGCATAAGTCACATAGTTGCCGTTTTTGGCCGCTGTTTCCGGATTGAGCGTGTGGTTGATGTATTTGTGGGCATTGGCCACATTTTGCGCATCACGCGGAATCATCAGCGAATCCACCCAAATACCGACGCCGCTTTTCGGCGCCAACACTTCGACTTCGACGCCGTTTCCGGCTTCTTTGGCACGGGTTTTGGCAATATTGAGGTCGCCGCCGTAGCCTACCGATACGCAAAGATTACCGGCAGCCATATCGTCGATATAGCCGGACGAGGTAAAGCGTTTGATGTCGGGGCGCACTTTTTTCATCATATCGACAGCTGCTTTGATGTCGTCAGGGTTTTCGCTGTTCGGGTCTTTGCCCAAATAATGCAAAGCCAAAGGAATCTGCTCGATGGCACTGTCGAAATAGCTGATGCCGCAGGATTTCAATTTTTGGGTGTATTCAGGATTAAACACCAAATCCCATTCATTTTCAGGCAACTTGTCCGTACCCAAAGCCTTTTGAACCTGCTGTTTGTTAATCGCCAGCGTATTGATGCCCCAGAAATAAGGCACGGCATATTCGTTGCCCGGATCGACGGTTTCCATCATTTTCAACAAATCAGGATCAATATTGGCGTAATCGGGAATTTGCGATTTGTCGATTTTTTGATACGCGCCGGCTTTAATCTGACGGCCGACATTGGCAATAGACGGCGCAACCAGGTCATAACCCGACTTGCCGGTCAGCAGCTTGGCTTCCAGCGCTTCGTTGCTGTCGTAGTAATCGTAGCGGACATTGATATGCGTATTTTTTTCAAACGCAGACAGCGTGGCTGGATCGACATAATCCGACCAGTTGTAGATATTGAGTTTATCCGTTTGAGAGGAAGAAGTTTGAGTTTGAGATGCGGAAGATTCTGCGGCGGTTTCTTTTCCACCGCTACACGCAGTCAAGACGAGGCTCACGATTGCCGCCGCCATCAAAGATTTTTTCATGGTTTCAGACCTTTTGTTCGGGGGGTAAAAATATTGCAGCGGTGGCAGATGCCACTTACAAAAGGGAAACTGTGGGGGCGGCCGGCATGTGTCCTTTGCCCTTGATTCAGCAAGGTTTGCATTAAACGGCAAAAAGCTTTTGAATGCAAGACCTTAAAGCGGAAAAAAATTTCATTTTTCAGACGGCCTGAAGCTATGGTTTTATTCATAAACAACATTTTTTCAGAAACGGTTTCATGCCGTCTGGAAAAAACTGTGGGCTTATTCAGACGGCCTCAAGATTTGTCAAAACCGCCCAATTTGTGGGAAAATTGCACGATTGAATTTAATGAAGGGCGACACCGTGTTAGACAGAGAAGGCTATCGCCCCAATGTCGGTATTATCCTGATTAACGAGCGTAACGAAGTCTTTTGGGGCAAACGCGTACGCGAACATTCATGGCAGTTTCCGCAAGGCGGCATCAAGCCGGGCGAAAGTCCTGAGACCGCCATGTACCGCGAATTGTACGAAGAAGTCGGCCTGTTGCCGCAACACATCAAAATCGTTGGCCGTACGCGCGACTGGTTGCGTTATGACGTGCCCAGCCACTGGGTGCGCCGTGAATGGCGCGGTTCGTATCGCGGACAAAAACAGATTTGGTATCTTTTGCGCTTGGTCGGCCGCGACAGCGACGTCAACCTCCGCGCCTGCCATCATCCTGAATTTGACGGCTGGCGCTGGCACCAATACTGGGCGCCGGTTGACGAAGTCATCGACTTCAAGCGCGGCGTGTATTTGGACGCATTGACCGAACTCTCCCGTTTTTTGCGCGGCATAGAAAGCTATGAAGACTTTATCCGTCGCAATCCAATAGAAAACCTATAACCCAAACGCTTTCAGGCCGTCTGAAAGCGTTGTTTTTCATCTTTTCAGACGGCCTTTACATTATTCCTATGGCTAAAAACAATCAATACAGCGAATCCAGCATTACCGTCCTCAAAGGCTTGGAGCCGGTCAAAGAACGTCCCGGCATGTACACCCGTACCGACAGCCCGACCCATATCTGTCAGGAAGTGATTGATAACGCGGCGGACGAGGCGTTGGGCGGTTTCGCCACTGAAATCGACGTGCGCATCCACGACGACGGTTCGCTTTCCGTGTGCGACAACGGACGCGGCATTCCCGTCGGGCTGCACCCTGTCGAAGGTGTGCCCGTGGTCGAACTCGTGTTTACCCGTCTGCACGCGGGCGGCAAGTTCAACAAAAAAGACGGCGGCAGCGCGTATGCCTTTTCAGGCGGCCTGCATGGCGTGGGCGTGTCCGTGACCAACGCCCTCTCTACCCGCCTCGAAGTAACCGTCAAACGCGAAGGCAAAATCCACCGCATCGTGTTTGCCGGCGGCGATGTGGTCAAGCCGTTGGCAGAAGTGGGCAAATGCGCCGTCAAAGACAGCGGCACCGAAGTGCGCGTTTGGCCGGACGGCAAATATTTTGAAAGCCCGAATTACAGCATCCCCGAACTCGAACGCCTGCTGCGCGCCAAAGCCGTGCTGCTGCCGGGCGTGCGCGTTTCCCTGACCCGCCCGGTCAAAGGCGAGGACGAAGCACACACCCAAACCTGGCACTATCCAGACGGTCTGAAAAGCTATCTGACCGACCTGATTGCCGACGCGCAAGAAGCCGTGCCGCTGTTCTCTTGCGAAAACTATATTTCAGACGACCACAACAGCGATTTCAGCATCGGCGAAGGCGCAGCGTTTGCCCTGACCTGGCTGGAAGAAGGTTCGTGCGCCAACGAAAGCTACGTCAACCTCATCCCCACCCCGCTGGGCGGCACGCACGAAGCAGGCTTGAAACAAGCCGTGTTCAACGCCGTCAACAACTTCATCAACCTGCACAACCTCCTACCGCGCGGCGTGAAAGTACAAAGCGACGACGTGTTCAACAAAACCGCCTTCGTCCTCTCCGCCCGCGTCCTCGACCCGCAGTTCCAAGGTCAGACCAAAGACAAACTGACCAACCGCGACGCGCTGAAACTCGTCGCCGCCGTATCGGGCGACCCTTTGGAATTGTGGCTAAACCAAAACGTGGACTTCGGCAAAAAAATCGCCGAACTCGCCATCCGCCAAGCACAAGCGCGGATGCGTTCGGTTAAAAAAATCGAAAAGAAAAAAGGCAGCGGCGTTGCCGTCCTGCCCGGCAAACTGACCGACTGCGAAAGCGAAGACATCCGTGAAAACGAACTCTTCCTCGTCGAAGGCGATTCCGCCGGCGGCTCCGCCAAACTCGCCCGCGACAAAGCCACACAAGCCATCCTGCCCCTGCGCGGCAAAGTGCTCAACAGCTTCGAAGTCCACCCCGACCAACTCTTCGGCAACGCCGAAATCCACGACATTTCCGTCGCCATCGGCGTTGATCCGCACGGCATCAACGACAATCCCGATTTAAGTGGCCTGCGCTACGGCAAAATCGCCATCCTATCTGATGCCGACGTGGACGGCTCGCATATTCAAGTTTTGCTGCTGACCCTGTTCTACCGCCACTTCCCGAAACTGGTCGCCGACGGACACATTTACGTCGCACAGCCGCCGCTGTTCCGCGTCGATGTCAACGCACAAGGCAAAAGCAAACCTGCCCGCAAATTCTATGCCCTCGACCAAAACGAACTCGACAGCATTTTGGAGCGGCTGCAAAAAGAAGGCGTCAAAGAAACCGCCTATTCCATCAGCCGTTTCAAAGGCTTGGGCGAGATGAACCCCGACCAGCTCAAAGACACCACCATGCACCCCGACACCCGCCGCCTGTTGCAGGTACAAATCCCCGAAGGCGCGGATGACGAAACACGCGACATCTTCGTCAAACTGATGGGCAAAGGCGAAGCCGCTGCCCGCCGCGCATGGATGGAAAAAGAAGGTGATACGGCAGAATTGGATATTTAATCTATTGTTTCAATAGACTAAAGGCCGTCTGAAACTTTAAAAGTTTCAGACGGCCTTTTTTTAAAATCATCAGAAATTAAGGTTAAACAGTATTTAACTTTCAATATCCTGTTACTTACCTGTTTCTATTTTTGCCACTTAATTGTATCTTTAAGACAAATAAAGAGCACTGATATAATCAGTGCTTTTTAAATAATGGCGCGGCGGACGGGGCTCGAACCCGCGACCCCCGGCGTGACAGGCCGGTACTCTAACCAACTGAGCTACCACCGCGCATCCACTGTCAAAGACAATGAAAGGAAACTTGGTGGGTGATGACGGAGTCGAACCGCCGACATTCTGCTTGTAAGGCAGACGCTCTACCAACTGAGCTAATCACCCGATAAGCCGACATTAAATCAAAAAATCAGACCACGCGCAAGGTTTTTATTTAAATAAAAATATATCCCATTGAAAGAATATAGAATATTTTATTTAGCCACAAAAATTACCGTTATGCCTATCCATCAATCAAAAATCAAATGTCCCAATTTATCCGCTTTAGTATGCAGATAACGCTCATTTTCCACATTTTCGCCGACATGTAATGCAATCCGTTCGACCACATTGATGCCGGAATCTTTCAACGTTTGGATTTTTTCAGGATTATTGGTCAACAATCTGACTTCACGAATATGCAGATAATCATAAATCTGTTTAGCCAAAGTAAAGTCGCGCGCATCAACAGGAAGGCCGAGCGCTACATTGGCCTCAACCGTATCCAAGCCCTGATCTTGCAGACGATAAGCACGGATTTTGTTTATCAAACCAATGCCCCTGCCTTCTTGACGCAAATATACGATAACGCCACGCCCTTCTTTTTGAACGGCCTGCATCGCCGCTTGTAACTGAGGGCCGCAATCACATTTCACCGAAAATAAAGCATCGCCGGTCAAGCACTCGGAATGAATACGCGATAACACAGGCAGGCCGTCTGAAACATCGCCCATCGTCAATGCGACATGCTCCTGACCGCCCTCTTCTTCAAAGCCGTGCATGGTAAATTCACCCCATTCCGTAGGCAAACGGCATGACGCGACAAACTTCAAGGCATTACTCATTTTCCGCTTCCTCGTTTTCAGCCACACCCAACAGATTTTTCAAAGAATCCGACAGAGCCAAGGCAAGGGCAATCCAAGCCACCAATACTTCGTCAGGCGCACCGTCTTTAACATCAAACTCAGCATACACTACACCCAAAACCGCACCGCTGGGCATACAGACAGGAACAGAAATCTGACTCAAGCCGGGATGATTGCGTTCGTCCGACAGCTCACCAATTTCCTGCCAATACGCCACATTCTGACAAACATTCATCCAACCGCTTTGCGCCGTACGCACAGCCAAAAAAGCCTGTCCGGTCTGCTCGTCGATTGGAATCACATTTTCCAACGGCACACCCCAACGGCTCAGTCGAACCAGCGACAACGCGCCATCTTTCGGAAATGCTGTATAAACCGCTGCGCTTTTCAAATGCTCAGTGCGCTCGGCAACCGAATCCAAAGCCATAAAAATCTGTTTCAGCAACAATTCATGTTCGGCATCAACATAATCCGCCAACTGCCAACCGTCTTCAGACGGCCACAAAATCGAACGCTCAACCGAAGCATTGCCCATTTTAATCACAGCCTGGGTAGTCAAATAAGCAACATGTATCTCATCCGCAGGCAACTTCAAAGCTTGCGTCTGCAAAAAATCTTTAATCAATAAAGCAGGCATCTGCCCTTCCTCACCAATAGTAAAGTTGAGGCCGTCTGAAAACAAACCCTGCTTTCAGACGGCCGGAATAAACCATTATATAAGGGATAAACCGAAAAATTCAAGCAAACAAGACTTTGCGCCTCCATTAATCTTGTGTATAATCCACGATTCAAATTAGTGCGGACGTGGCGAAATTGGTAGACGCACCAGATTTAGGTTCTGGCGCCGCAAGGTGTGAGAGTTCGAGTCTCTCCGTCCGCACCATTAATAATAAATAAATCAAGAACTTATAATACATTGGGACAATTTAGGGACAAAATACACAGGCCATCTGCTTTAAGTAGATGGCTTTTTTATTAGGCTTAAAAATTTAAAACTATATAAATCATAGACTTGCAAAAATGTTCAAAAAACCTCTTGCATTACCGCTAAAACAGCGGTAATATACACACATGGACAGACAGCAAGGTCTGCCACCCTACCAAATCAGGGAGCGATTTGGACTAACCGAGTAAAGGATTAAAAAATGAAAGCCATCGAATTAGCAATCTACACCCCTGAGGGACAAATTAAAGTTGATACCGGTGTTTACAAAACTGATATTGACAAAAGATTGTCATTGGGCAAATTAGTAGAGCAAGCAAAAAATAAAGTGATAGGTATCGGAGTTTGTGCGGATTATGGGTCTATTAAGTATAAGGGTCATTATTGCCAAATAGCAGGATTTCGCATTGTTGATATTAACAACGAACGCCCCGGTAGTGTATGGGTTCGAAGGTTAGAAATATTGACAGGCTTTATACCTGTTGAAACAAAGAGTGTAGCTAGATTAAAAGAACGGTTTGCGCGGGGGGATTTTCCCGACTATAAATTTAGCGATGCGCTTGCAGCAAAAATTTAACACTGGTGATACAGTACCGCCCGAAATGGCGGTTTACCCATACCGCCGGGGAGCGGCGGTAACTTATCATTTTGGAGTAAAAAAATGAAAGCTACATTGATTATTGAGAAACGCGGTGAAGGTTATATTTACGATCTTTTTTCAGTCCGCGCCACCAAGCGCGGTGTGAGATGCGGACTGACGCCACTAGAGGCGGCCACCGAAACCAGCCGCATACTTACCCAACTCAGACACGAGGGAGCATCAACAGTTGCCCCGCCTGAAGTGTTGGAGCTTATCCCAGCCCATCTGCGCGACTTTGAGGGCGAGAATGCCTAAATATGACTGGGATAAAATAGACTGGCGGCTGTCTAATCATGAGATAGCCGCTATTTTGCAATGCAGCTATGATACCGTAGCCAGCAAACGCTACCGGCTAAAAGTAGGCAAGGCAACCAAGCCAAAAACCCGCAGCGATAAAGGCATTAGCCGCACCACTTATCTACCGCCAAAAGAGCAGCAGCGACGGGCGGTAGAAGCCGCAAAAGCCAGCCCAAAGGCAGGGCGGGGAGAAACAAACTGCCATGCAAAACGCTGGAGGTTGACAGACCCATACGGCAAACAATACGAGTTTTCAAACTTGCACCACTTTATAAGATGTAACAACAACTTATTTACCAGAAAAGATGTTGTTTGGAAGCGCACCGGCAGCAACGGCGGCGGGGAGTATTGCAATGCCAGTGCAGGACTACAAAATGTTGTTGCTGGAAAATCGCCCGCGTGGAAAGGTTGGGAAATCGAGGAAATAACCAATGATTGACGATCCCGAATTTGGCTATACGCCAAACAATCTGAAAGCATTGCGCCGAAGATATGGGCTGACACAACAAGCAGCCGCCGATTTATTAGATGTGAAAATATCAGGATTCCAACGCTGGGAGGCCGATATAAATCTCAAAAGCCATACAGACATGCCGTTAAAAAAATGGTTTGAGCTTTTACAAAAACTAACAAAATAAATATTGCACTACCGCTAAAATAGCGGTAATATACGCACATGAATTCAGTGCAACCGCGCAAACCGCGCCTCGGGTAATCAGGGGTAAGGAAATTAAAATGGAAATTATCAAAACTGGTTCATATCATCTTGAAAAACTGTCAGGAAACACTTATAAAGTTTACCGCCATCAATATGCAATCGGCACTTTGACAGAATATGGCGAAGTTGAACTTACTGACGAAATCATCAAGGGTTATGAGAAAAAGCCTCATAGCGGATACTGGGTTTCAGAAATTGAAAAAATCATTAAAAACAGATAAAAGATAAGCCGCCAAATATGGCGGCTTTTTTGAAAGGAAAAATGAATGCCTCATCAGAATAGAAACTGGCAACGCCGCTGGACAGTTGATTTTGAAACGCAAACGGCGAGCCATGAAGATGGCTGGATTTTTGAATTTACAAAAGTCTCAGACGGCGTGTTTGACGGTCGGCTAGTTGCTCAGCCCAAAAACCTCACATTAGAGCAAATCAAAAACGCACCCCGAATTGCCAAAGAAGCTGGCGAAGCATGGGAACGCGCCCGAAGAAATCGACAATAGGGAATTTCATAATTGGAAGAAAAGGCCGCCTGATTTTAGACGGCCTTTGCTTTATTTAAGCGTATCTGATAACGCCTTATGCCGCGCCTTGCAGTCGTTGTACAACCCAATGACTTGCAACGACCACGGCAGAATATCCGCGCCTGTTCCGCCCTCAAGTTTAGGCAGGTTTGGGCATGGTTGCACAAGGTCAGCAGGCGGTTTAATTGCCGTCGGCAATGGCGGCATTGATGACTGACACGCCGTCAGAATCAACACAGACGTTACGATAGACAGGCTTCTCGACA
>NZ_KV821587.1:199717-213624 GCF_001815685.1 Neisseria sp. HMSC056A03 | reverse complement strand
TCGGGTTATTCAGCATCGATAGCTGAGAAAACCAAAGGCCGTCTGAAAATCTGATTTTCAGACGGCCTTTTATATTGGGAGCGTTTATATCAAAGATGGAATATAAACTAAATCAGCGACGACGACCAAAGCCCCGACCCATGCTTGGGCGGCGGTAATTGGAAGGCTGACGCGCGGTTTCGCGGTAACGCTGTTGCTGTTGAGCATTTTGTTGTTGCGCATTTTGCTGTTGGGCACGCAGGGTGCGTGTATTCAGCTGTTGGCTGGTGCGTCCGTTTGGACGTGCAGTTTGATAATAGTTGGCACGGGCTTGACGGGCAATCGGGCTGTTTTGATTGCGCGCTTGTGTGAATTTGTTGGCCAATGCGTTGCCGATAAATGCACCGGCTGCCGCGCCCACCAAGCTTTGCAGCAGCCAGCTGCCGGTGGATTGGTCGTAGATATATTGTTGGCCGTCTGTACCGGTTACCGGTTGGCCGTTGTTGCCGTTAGCTTGTGCCTCGGCAGGAATGGTGTCTTTCACGGCTTCGGGCGTGAGCTGGTAAACCGTATTGTCTTCTTGTTGGCCGGCTTGTTGTGCCAACTGTTGTTGCAATGCTTCGATTTGTTTTTGTTGCTGCTCAAGCTGCGCTTGGGTATTGTCTTTGCAGGCAGCGAGGGCAAAAGTGGAAAGGGCGGCTAAGGCAATCAGTTTTTTCATTGTTTTTCCTGAGAGAGGTTTGTCTTTGCCGAGATTTCGGCGGAGTGTGTTTGCCTAATATTAAACCATTCCCCTGTTTTTCAAGTGGTTTTACAAAATAATATTGGAAAGTTGCGCTGCAAATGCACGGCTGTTGGCAGCCAGATTGCCCAGTGCAGGCATTTCGTGTTCGGTTTCGATAATCAACAGGTTGGCAGGGCGGCGGGTGTGCAGAGACATTTGCATTTCAGCGGGAGAGAAGGGCATGTGATGACGTTTGGCGAAAGCTTCGGCGCGTTTGTTGGCGGTTTTGAGCATAGGCAGCAGGGTAATATCCAAATGGAAACGGCGTACGCCCAAAACCAAAATACGCGCTGCGAAGAAATCCGCTTCATCAGTAAAAACGTTAGGGCTGCTTTGATTGAAGTCGTGGCGCTCTGCGGCAATCAAAGTCGCGATGGTGCGCACTTGCGGAATCAGGGCTTCGCTGATGAGGCTGTCAGGCGAATCAGGCAAAGTGTGCATGTTGAGCATGCTGTGGTGGCTGTTGCTGTCAACGACCATGCGGCAGGTGTGTAACATTTGGGTTTGGCTGTGGATTTTAGTTGAGGCAGTCATGGCTGTATTCCTTGTTTCTTAAAAATGGGTGGATTTAAGCGGCCATGATGGGTATAAAAAAAGCCGCTCAAATGAGGCGGCTCTAATTTGCGTATTTTCAACTTAGTCTGTTTCAGACAAGCGCAAAAAAGTACCGCACGTTTGTGTGGTACCAATAGAAGAAAGTAGCAGAGCGTTGCGCGGTTTGCATGATGAAAATACGTCTTTAATGTATAAAAGAATGGAACGTAGTTTAAAACAAGAATGCCAGTAATTTCAATATCCAATCGACAAAACCCACTAATAAATCTACAAGTTGTTGTAATCCTTCCAATTTATTTTCTTTCGAGTGAGTCAAATTTGCACAATTATAATGCAAAACCGGGTGAATTGATAACAATCCGAGCAGGCTCTTTAAACAGGCCGTCTGAAAAAAGGAAAGAATGCTTGGTTTTAATTTAAGATGATTTCGTTATATTCGGGAAGGTATTAGGCCGTCTGAACATGCTCGTTCAGACGGCCTTAGATTTAATAGAAACGAGATTTTCAGTTTCCGCTGGAGAGTTTCATCACTACGACGCCAGAGATGATGAGAAATGCGCCGAGCCAGCGGCCGAAGTTGGCGGCATCGTTGAAAAATACAACGCCTACCAAAAATGCCCCTGCCGCGCCTATGCCTGTCCAGACGGCGTAGGCTGTACCCATTGGAATATTTTTTTGGGCAAGGTAAAGGAAGTATCCGCTACCGGCGATGCAGGCAAGCGCGGCGGCAAAGCCATGCCAGCGGTAGCCTTTCTGTTGTGCCAGCTTCAAGCCCAATGGCCAGCCGATTTCCAGCATACCGGCTAAGATTAAATAAAACCAACTCATAATATATCCTGATAGTGTGTTAAGGTTTCAGACGGCCTTAGAAAGATTGTTTTCTTCTGAGAGTTCAACGCGTTGTCCGATATCTTTTAGATTGGAGTATTGTTCGACCAAACGCGGTACATCGTCCAAGCTCATTGCAAACATCCATAAATAAGTGCTGACGGAATAGATATGGCCGGCGCTGCATAGCCTTTGAGCGTCATGTGTATAAAGGCAAAGCCGAACAATACGCTCATCGCTATGCCGATACTGAGATAGCCTAAGGCTTCGCGGTTGGAAATCAGCACGCGTAGTTTGGCAACCCAGCCATAGTGGCGGTAGAGCTGATGCTCGTTGCCGTCGCGGATAAGGTGGTTGTCGCGTTCAAGCCGATTGTTTAAACGGAAATATAGGTTTTCGCTGATGGCGGCAAAACGCGGCAGCAACCATAAAAATAGGGCAAGTATCGCGACAGCCAATACGCCCACCCAAAATTCCAATATCAGCAACATCATACATGCATCGAAGATGGAGACCAGCGAAGTAGCAGCGATGGGCAGGTGTTCTTCAAAAAAACTGACAAACTCGCGCGATAGGGCAACGCGTGCGGTAATGGCGGAATGTGGTACTTCTCGTTTGCGCTGTTCCAAAACGACTGGGACGGCTATTTCAGTATAAATCTGGGTAAACGTACGCGTATCGGCTGCTCGGCGGGCGGCTCCGATTATCCACATTAATAAAACCACCACACCATACAACATTGCCTGCCAGACGTTGCCTTCCATAACGGCATTAATCGCCCAGCCGCCAAACACGGGATACACCAGCAAGAGCAGATTATCCAAGCCGACGAGAGAGAAGGTTGTGATGAGTTTGCGGCGGTGTGTTTGACCGATGTGTTTCAACATTTTCCACATGGCTGCCCTACTTATTTAGTATTGAGGGTTTGCGCCATTAATTCGGCCAACGCGTCCAAATCGGCAAACAGTCGGGCTGCACGTTTTTCACCGAAGGCGGTAAAAATTCGTTTGCTGAATTCCTGCATGTTTTGCACCAATGGTGCGGCAGATTCCTTGCCTTGCTCGGTCAGCGACAATAGGCGTTCGCGTTTGTCTTGTTCGCTTTCGTGAAATGTTAGCAAGCCTTGTTCGGCCAGCGTTTTGCATGTGCCGGAAACGGTTTGCTTGGGTAGGCTCCATTCTTCGCCTATGTATTTTTGAGTGCGGCTGCCTTCGGTGGCTAAGGTGTAGAGAACGGCAAAGGTATTGTAGTTGGTGTTTTGCTGTTTAATCCATTGGTCAAATGCGCTGTCTATATGGCTGATGCGCATACTGAGTTGGTCGAGCTGATTCATAAATTGGTCTCGATATTGACTAATTGGATGCGGATTATAGTCATATTTAGGACTAATTGCAAATAGAAGGCCGTCTGAAGCAATCATTTTCAGACGGCCTTGAAAACGTTAAAATAATTAATGTAGAAACGATATATTCAAACTACGATAAACCTAATAAAACCATCTTCAGCACATACGCCATGATTCATTTCTTATCTCAAAACATTTCATCCAAACAAGCCACTGCCATCGGGCTACTTGCCGTTGCTTTGTGGAGCTTCGTCATTTCTCTGATACGCTCTTTGAGCCTGCATATGGGGGCAGTGGGCGGCGCGGCAATGATGTACACCTTGTCCACCATATTGATTTGGCTGATTTTCGGCCGACCGCATTTGCGCAATTACAATCGCAGCTATTTGTTTTGGGCGAGCGTGTTTTTTGTCGGCTGCGAATTGTGTTTGTCGCTGTCGGTCGGTTTCGCGCAAAACGCGAGACAGGCAGTGGAAATCGGCATGGTCAATTATTTATGGCCGACATTTACCATTGTCGGAGCGGTATATTTCAACAAACAGCCGTCAAAATGGTGGATAGTCATCGGCTTTGTGCTGTCGTTTTTTGGAATCGCCACTGTACTGGGGGGCGATGTCGGCTTGTCGGTTTCCGGCATCTACCACAATGTCCGCACCAATCCCGGCGGCTATATCATGGCATTTGTAGATGCCGTGCTTTGGGCGGCATATTGCACGCTGACGGCGCGTGTGAAAGCAGAGGGCAGCAGCGTTGGCTTCTTCTTTGCGCTGGTGTCGATATTGTTGTGGATCGAATACTTTCTCAGCGGCGCGAATACGTTGAATTTTGATACTGTATCGATCGGCTATGCCGTTGCCGCTGCAGCTTGTATGGGTTTGGGCTATGCGGTGTGGAATATCGGTATTTCGCGCGGCAACCTGACCGTATTGGCCGGCGCATCCTATTTCATTCCCGTATTGTCTGCGGTGGTGTCATCGTTTGTGATTAGCGCGCCTTTGTCCATGACGTTTTGGCAGGGGGCAGGTATGGTGTGCTTAGGGTCGATTGTGTGTTGGTTGGCGACCCGGAGAAAACGGATAGCGTGAGGCAACATCCCATAGCTTTGCGATATAACGAAAACAGCTTTTTTAACAACCAAACATTCTTTCCCATTTTCAGACGGCCTGTTTAAAGTAGCAGTCAGTTTGAGAAATCACGAGAAATGGGAAAGAATCATGATCGCAGCTTCCGCTCCGCTTTTGCGCTTCATTACCACCGGCAGTGTCGATGACGGCAAATCCAACCTCATCGGCCGCCTGCTCTACGACGGCAAAACCTTACTGACCGACCAGATTGACAAACTTAACCGCGCTGCCGAATCCGCAGAAACGCTCAAGCTCAACGATATCGGCAGCGTCAGCTTCAAAACCCAACAGCCGCTCGCTGCTGCCGCATACGAAGCCACCAACCATACTGTCGCGGCAGGCATGATACGCAAAGTCAGCGAAGCAAATAGTTTTGAAATTTAAAAGAAAAGTTAAAATAAAAAAAGGCCGTCTGAACATTCAGACGGCCTGATATTTTATTCAAGTCGAAAATGCTTATGCGCCGTAAACCGGATATTTATTGCACAAAGCAGTTACTTGTTCGCGGACTTTGGCGAGGTTGGCTTCGTCTTCGGGATTGGCCAATACGTCGGCAACCAAGTTCGCCAATACGCGCGCGTCGGCTTCGTTAAAGCCGCGTGTGGTCATGGCGGCGGAGCCGATGCGGATGCCGGAGGTAACGAATGGTTTTTCCGGATCATTCGGAATAGCGTTTTTGTTGACGGTGATGTGTGCTTTGCCCAAAGCGGCTTCAGCGGCTTTACCGGTGATTTTCATCGGTTGCAGGTCAACGAGGAAAACGTGGCTTTCAGTACGGCCGGATACGATGCGCAAACCGCGTTTAACCAGCTCTTCCGCCATGGCGGCAGCATTGATTTTCACTTGTTTTGCGTATTGTTTGAACTCAGGTTGCAACGCTTCTTTAAACGCTACGGCTTTGGCAGCGATAACGTGCATCAACGGGCCGCCTTGTAGGCTTGGGAAGATGGAAGAGTTCAGCGCTTTTTCGTGAGTATTGTCACGGCACAAAATCACACCGCCGCGAGGGCCGCGCAGGGTTTTGTGGGTGGTGGTGGTGACGAAGTCGCAGAATGGCACTGGGTTAGGATATTCACCGCCGGCAATCAAGCCGGCATAGTGCGCCATGTCGACAAAGAGGTATGCGCCGACTTTATCGGCGATTTCGCGGAATTTTGCCCAGTCGATTTGCAACGCATAGGCAGATGCACCGGCCACAATCATTTTGGGTTTGTGTTCAAGAGCCAAGCGTTCTACTTCGGCATAATCGAGAACTTCGTTTTCATCCAAACCATAAGTGATGGCGTTGTAGAGTTTGCCGGAGATATTGACGCTTGCGCCGTGGGTCAAGTGGCCGCCGTGTGCCAGAGACATGCCCAAAATGGTGTCGCCCGGTTTCAAAACAGAAGCGTACACGGCTTGGTTGGCTTGGGAGCCGGAGTGCGGTTGGACATTGACATATTCTGCGCCAAACAACTCTTTAGCGCGATCAATCGCCAATTGTTCAACAATATCAACGTATTCGCAGCCACCGTAGTAGCGTTTGCCAGGATAGCCTTCAGCATATTTGTTGGTCAATTGCGAACCTTGGGCTTCCATAACGGCACAGCTGACGTAGTTTTCAGAGGCGATCAGCTCGACGTGGTCTTGCTGGCGCTTGTCTTCTTGGGCGATGGCTGCTGCCAAATCGGGGTCATATTGTGCGAGGGTAACGCTTTTTGAAAACATGTTCTCGATTCCTTTGTGATGGGCTGAAAATATAGGATGGAGTGCTGCGGATTGGTTCAAGATGAACTATTTTTCTTGCATTGTCAACAATTGTGTCAGGTGTTTGGTTTCAGACGGCCTGAAATTGAAGGGTTTATTTGAAAATATCATCTTGTTTTAAATGAAAATCCATTTTTTCCAGAAGCGCGGCTAAATCGGCTTCCGCTTGAGCGGCTTTAAGATTTTTTGCCAGTTCTACCAGGGCTATCGCATTTAATCGTTCTTTCTCCAGCCGTAGGGCTTCTTCGCTGAAGATTTTGATATTGTCTGCCGATTCGGTATCTATTATTTCAAATGGATAAAACGATTCTTCGTGTACGGCCAAACCGTCGGGCAGGGGCGCGGCATGGTTGAAATCGGCATCATTGACCGGCATCCATGAAGGATGGTTCTCAAGCAGGATAAATTGTCCGTCCATGCCGTTGATATGACGGAATAGGGTGGTTCGACCATTATGTAAACGCATAAGCCCGATTGTATGCCCAAGTCGACAAGCCGTCTATAAAGCCGTTTCTTTCTATTTTGGCGCTAACTTATGTTGATATTATTAATTTTGATGTAAAACAGTTTCGACTTAAAAAAGACTGGATAAAACGCCCGTGTTTGTTATAATGAAGCTAAAGATTGATTCGTCCTAGTTTTTGACAGCAGTACTTTTTTATTTAATTAACAAGAGAGGAAAACAAAATGTTTCCAGAATATCGCGATTTGATTTCTAAACTGAAACAAGAAGATGCACACTTTGCTCGTTTGTTTGACGAGCACAATGAGCTGGACGATAAAATCACCGGTTTGGTTAACAACCCTGTTACCAGCGGTGCTGAAGAGATTGAAGAGCTGAAAAAAGCCAAACTCAAACTCAAAGACGAATTGTATGCCCTTCTGCAAAAAGCAGCAGGCAAATAATTAAAAATTGAATAAGGCCGTCTGAACGGTATGATGGAAATCTCGGATTTCGTTTCATGCTGTTTCAGACGGCCTTTTTAGTTGTTTGGTATTTTGTTAATTCTATTAACAAAATTTAAATATTAATTGTAAATCACTCTTAATTGCATTGAAAACTCTGTTAAGTTTATTTAAAATCAAAAATAATTTTCATTTTAATTTTAAACAAACAAAACCAAGAGAAACAATGCAATGAAAACATTCAAACTCGCCATTTTGCCTTTGGCGTTAATTAGTGCATTCTCACACGCAGCTGAAGAGAAAGCCGTTGAGCAGGCTGAAGTCGATACCGTTTACGTTACTGCCGAGAAGCAGTTGCAACAGTCGCTCGGCGTATCGCGTATTTCTAAAGACGATATCGACAAACGCCCTGCAGCCAATGATATTTCCGAATTTGTCCGCACCATGCCAGGTGTCAACCTGACCGGCAATACGGCAACAGGTCAGCGTGGCAACAAACGCCAAATTGACTTGCGCGGTATGGGTCCTGAAAACACTTTGATTTTGATTGACGGCAAGCCGGTTAATTCGCGCCAGTCCGAGCGTATCAGTATGCGCGGTGAACGCAATACGCGTGGTGACAGTAACTGGGTGCCGGTTGAAGAGATTGAATCCATTACCGTCTTGCGCGGTCCGGCGGCAACACGTTACGGCTCCGGCGCGATGGGCGGCGTGGTCAATATTGTCACCAAAAAAGTGTCTAAAGAATTTAAAGGCCAAGTCAATCTTTACGCCAATCAGCCGCAAGACAGCAAAGAGGGCGCAACCCGCCGTATCGGCTTCAATTTGAGCGGTCCAATCATTCAAGATACTTTGGGCTTCCGCATTTACGGCAACCTGAATAAAACAGATGCAGATGCTGCCGATATTAATGCCGGACACGGCAATGACAGCGCGGCCGGTGTCGAAGGCGTACGCAATAAAGACATTGCAGGCCGTCTGCAATGGAAAATCAGCCCAGCGCAAACGCTGATTTTAGACAGCAGTTACAGCCGTCAGGGCAATATCTACAACGGCGATACGCAAAACAGCAATCCGCGTTCCGCTTTGGTTAATTCTTTGGCCGACAGCAAAGCCGAAACTGCCCGCTTATACCGTTCCGCTTATTCTTTAACGCATGATGGCGCATGGGAATGGGGCGATACCAAAAACGTGATCAGTTATGAGCGCACAATTAACAGCCACTTGCCTGAAGGTTTGGCTGGTGGTCCGGAAGGCAGCTATACAGGCTTGGATTTTGTTCAAAGCCGTCTGAAAAACCTGCGCTTCAGCAGCGAAGCGAATATTCCGTTCAAACTTGGTGTCGATAATGTATTGACGGTCGGTGCGGAATTTACTGACAGCAAATTGGACGATCCTGCCTCCAATACTCAGGGATTTAAAGACCAAGGCAAAACTGATGCGTTTAACGGTATCTCCGCAACGCGCGGCGGTAAGGCATCGCAACGCAACTGGGCGGCATACGTTGAAGACAATATTTCATTGACCGACAAAACCCATCTGATTCCGGCCATCCGTTTCGACCACAACAGCGACAGCGGTAGCAACTGGAGTCCGGCTTTGAACTTCTCGCATCAAATCGGCGAAAACTGGTTGGTCAAAGGCGGTATTGCCCGTGCGTACAAAGCGCCAAACCTGTATCAAACCAATCCTGACTTTATCCTGTACACACGCGGTCAGGGCTGTCCGCTCAATGCGCCGAACAGTGTCCGCTGCTATTACATGGGCAACAGCAATTTGAAACCTGAAACCAGTATCAATAAAGAGATTGGCCTTGAGTTCAACAAAAACGGCTGGCAGGCTTCGGCTACTTATTTCCATAATGCGTATCGCAATAAAATCGTGATCGGAGACCAGCTTATTGCCACCAGCAATATCGGCAACTGGCTCTTGCAATGGGAAAATACGCCGAAAGCGACTATTTCGGGTATCGAAGGCAACTTGGTGATTCCGTTGCATGACACACTCAAGTGGAGCAACAACTTCACTTACATGCACAGATCCGAAGATTATCAAGGCAATCCATTGTCTTTGGTGCCGAAACACACCATCAACAGCACACTGTCTTGGACGCCGAACGAACGCTTCGATGCCAACCTGACCTTTACCCACTACGGTCGCACCAAGCCGCGCAGCGTGGCAGTCAACCATTTGGAGCAAAAAGGTAATCCTCGTGCAGGCGTGGCAGCGTTGTCTTCCGAACACAGCCAAACTCAAGTCGGCTCTTACGGCATTTGGGGCATCAATGCAGGCTACAACTGGAACAAACGCGTGGCCGTCCGTGGCGGTATCAGCAATCTGTTTGACAAAAAACTGTACCGCACAACTGCCGGCGCACAAACTTATAACGAGCATGGCCGTGCCTTCTACGGCAGTTTGAAAGTATCGTTTTAAGTAGAAGCGTATTAAATCAGGCCGTCTGAAACGGTGTGAAATGAAATCTAGGATTTCTGACACATGGTTTCAGACGGCCTTTTCGATTTTAAATTTAGAAGTATTTGTTGTTACGGAATTTGCTTCACTTTTTAGAAAACTAAAAGGGCGGTATGCGCCGCCCTGAGAATACAAACTGCTTATTCGACCCAAGTCACCATTTCTTCAATCGGTTTGCGTGATTTTTTGGTGATTTCTTTGGCACGATAGCCGAATGTTGCCGCTACGGATACGCCCCATTCGTCGGCATCAAACAGGCCTTCTGCTGCCAATACTTCGTTCATTTTGTCGTAGTTGAAGCCTTCGATTGGGCAGGAATCGATGCCGATGGCCGCTGCGCCTGTGAGCATATTGGCCAAAGCGATATAGGTCTGTTTGCCGCTCCAGTCGAAGAGTGCGCGTTGGTCGTCGGCAATTTTAATGTCGGTTTCTTGGAAGCTTTTGTATCTTGTCAATGCTTTTTCCAGCTGCTCTCCTTGCAGACCCCTGCGTTCGGCAACACTGCGGAAGAACGGGGTATCGTAACGGGCATTTTTCTTGGCAAGGATAATCACCAGATGGCTGCAGTCGTCCAGTTGGAATTGCATCCCCCAGCTGAAAGGCTTGATTTTCTCACGCAGCGCTTTGTTTTGAATCACCAAGAATTTCCATGGCTCGGAGCCGACAGAGCTGGGCGAGAGGCGGGCAAATTCTAAAATCGCTGCAAAATCTTCTTGGCTGATTTTTTTGTTGGGATCGTAATAACGGGTGGAGCAGCGATTTTCGAATACTTGCAGCATTTGTTCGCGTGTAATTTGATTCATCTGGTTTTCCTAATAAATGAAGATGTTATTTTGACCGTTTTGCCAATATTCGGTTCCTTTTGAGTCATCATTACCGGCATAACCTTAAGGAAGAAACAGGCCGGGGCAACACCATGTTAAATCAAACCTGACGGTCAGGCTATCTTTTAATTCTGAATTTCGCAAAAAAATTCGATAAATATCAATATCAATGTGAAAAGGCCGTCTGAAACTTTAAATGTTTAAAGTTTCAGACGGCCTTTGATTTCAAATCCTGATTACAGATGAGGATTCATCAGGTTTTCTGGGGAGAGGATGCGGTTGAGCTCTTCTTCGCTCAACAAACCGCGCTCCAATACGACTTCGCGCACGCCTTTGCCGGTTTGGGCGCAGATTTTGCCGACCAAGTCGCCATTGCGGTGACCGATGTATGGGTTCAGATAAGTGACCAAACCGATGGAGTTGAAGACATAGTGTTCGCAGATTTCGCGGTTGACCGTAATGCCTTTGACGCATTTGTCGGACAGGTTGACCGCGGCATTGCCCAAGAGGGAAATGGTTTCAAACATACATTGGGCAATTACCGGCTCCATAACGTTCAGCTGCAACTGACCTGCTTCGGCTGCGAAAGTAATGGTGGTGTCGTTGCCGATGACTTTGAAGCAGACTTGGTTGACGACTTCGGGAATCACGGGATTGACTTTGGCTGGCATGATGGAAGAACCGGCCTGCAATTCAGGCAGGTTGATTTCTTTCAAACCGGCGCGCGGGCCGGAAGAGAGCAGGCGCAAGTCGTTACAGATTTTGGACAGTTTAACGGCTGTGCGTTTCAATGCGCCGTGTACCATCACATATGCGCCGCAGTCGGAAGTCGCTTCGATCAGGTTTTCAGTCAGTTTGCAAGGCAGGCCGCTGACTTCGGAAAGTTTCTCAACGACCAAAGCCGCATAGCCTTTAGGCGTATTCACGCCTGTACCGATGGCGGTGGCGCCGAGGTTGACTTCAAGCAGCAGGGAGCGGGTGCGGTCGAGGTTGAGGATTTCTTCTTCCAACAATACTTGGAAAGATTGGAATTCTTGGCCGGCAGTCATCGGCACGGCATCTTGAAGCTGGGTGCGGCCCATTTTCAAAACGTCTTTAAATTCTTCGGCTTTGGCGGCAAAAGCGTTTTTCAGGACGGCCAGTTTGTCGAGCAATTCGCCGATGCTGTAATACACGGCAAGGCGGAAGCCGGTAGGGTAGGCGTCGTTGGTGGATTGGCTGGCGTTGACATGGTCCATCGGATTGACGATGTCGTAGTGGCCTTTTTCGTGACCCAAGACTTCCAATGCGAGATTGGCAATGACTTCGTTGGTATTCATGTTGACCGAAGTGCCGGCGCCGCCTTGATAAACGTCGGACGGGAATTGGTCGAGGCAGCGGCCTTTGACCAATACTTCATCGCAGGCTTTTTCGATGGCGGCCGCGATTTCCGGCTTGATGGCACCCAATGTGCCGTTGGCTTGTGCAGTGGCTTTTTTAACCATGACCATGCTGCGGACAAATTGCGGTACGTCGGAAATTTTTTGTGTGGAAATTTTAAAGTTTTCAATGGCGCGCAAAGTATGGATGCCCCAATATACTTCAGCAGGGATCTCGCGGTCGCCCAGTAAATCGTGTTCGATTCGTACAGTCATTTCTCTTACCTTCTTGTATAGTTGTGTTGGTGTGCATTATGCGTTTGGAACATTAGCCCAGTTCGGCAAGATTGTCCAGTTAATAAGGCTTAATCGTCAGGATGAAAGCGTGCCGCTTCGCGTTCCTTGGCAACCGTATCTTTGTCTTTCAGCTTCGCGCCCAGACCCAACATTTTTTCGTATTCGGATTGCGGCGTGCCGTCTTCCTGCATACCGAACGCGCTGGCATTGACCCAGAGGGCGAGTAGGGAAACGATAATGGCGAAAAAGCCGACGATGTACCAAAACATTTTTTTCTTCCTTGTGTGTCTGCGGGTGCAGATTGTTGTGGTTTGTAAAGATGTGAATGTAGCACAAACGCGGTTGGGTTTAAATTCTTCTCCTGCATCCTTTCATTGATTTACCTGTAAGTGTTTAGAAAGGAAAAGGCCGTCTGAAAAGTAAGACTTTTCAGACGGCCTCGGAGGCTTTGTCGGGAAGATTAGCCGCCGCATGCGCCGCAGCAACCGCCTTCGCTGTGACCGCCGCGTTTTTCTTCGTTGTTGATAACGGGCAGTTCGGTTTCTTCGGTTTGCTCTTTTTTATCTTCAGGCAAATCGTTTACTTTGATTTTGTTTTCTTCGGCCATGATACATCCTTTCAATGGATTGAGGAGTGGAAAGATTCATAAAGATAGCATCTTTAAGCCGATAAACCAAGTAGCACAAAACTGCCTTGTGATAATGCCATGACTTGGAACAATAAATTTGCTTATAAAAGTGTTCAGGCCGTCTGAAAAAATCCAAAGAGGAGTGTTGGTTTTATGGTTTGAAATGGCAGCAGAAAGATTTAAGAATGCTTGATTTGAAGGGATAAACTGACATTGATTTCAAAAAACAATACAATGTTATCATCATCTGGAAACAGCCAATTTATCGGAGCATATATGTATTCACACCATAGCGAACGCCATTTCAGCGACCGTAACAACTGGCTTCGGGCAAGCGTATTGGGTGCCAATGACGGCCTGATTTCCACTGCTTCTCTATTGACGGGCGTAGCCGCTGCCGCGCCAGATTTCCAAACCCTGCTGTTGACGGGCGTTTCGGCGCTTATTGGGGGCGCAGTGTCAATGGCGGCGGGGGAGTACGTTTCCGTATCCAGCCAATCGGATACGGAAAAAGCCGATTTACACAAAGAATGCTACGAATTGGCAAACAATCCTGATGCGGAGTTGGAAGAGCTGACGGAAATTTACCGCCGCCGCGGTTTGTCCGACCCGCTCGCCGCAGAGGTGGCCAAAGCTTTGATGGAACACGATGCACTCGCCGCCCACGCGCGCGACGAAATCGGCATTACCGAAACCTCTGCCGCCCAACCCATGCAGGCCGCGCTGGCTTCTGCCGCTTCATTTTGTGCCGGCGCGATTTTGCCTTTACTGGTCGCATTGACGGCTTCTAGTGCCATTGTTCCGGCCTTGGCGGTTTCCACTTTGTGCGGACTGGCCGGACTGGGCTATGTCTCCGCCAAACTTGGCGGCGCGCCTGTTGTCCCTGCCGTTTTGCGCGTGTGCTTATGGGGCGTAGCGGCATTGGCGATAACCGGGTTTATTGGAAAATTGGCGGGTGTGGCCGTCTGAATGCAAGGCCTTATATTCTTTTAAACCTGTATCCAGTAAAATTGAAAATATATTTGATCGCTAAAGGCCGTCTGAAAATTTTTCAGACGGCC